>JBDLJW010000009.1:0-25556 GCA_039714135.1 Verrucomicrobiota bacterium | reverse complement strand
TCCATCAATTTCCTGATGGGGCAGGTGATGAAGGCCAGCCGCGGAAAGGCCAATCCAGGTGCTGTCATGCAGATGCTCAAGCAAAAACTGGATGGCTAGAGCCGTGGAACGGAAAATCTTCGCATTGGACGAAAGAATTTTTGCTCTACGCGCCAGATTGAAATGTTGAAATCCGCTTTGCGGAAGAAGTGGTGTCCAGTATAGTCCTCTCTCATTTAATGGAGACTGCCGTGGAAAACAACGAGACCAGTACTGTCGATAAAGCTGTTGCCGGTGAATCTTGCGTTCCTTCCAGAACCGAGCGCCAGTGGGCGATGGGATGTCATTTGATGGTTTTATGTGGACTCGTGGTTCCCATTCCTTCGGCAAATCTCCTGGGGCCGCTGGTTCTTTGGCTGGTCAAACGCGAAGACGGGGCGTTCATCGATCAACAAGGCAAGGAGGCGCTCAATTTTCAAATCAGCCTGACCATCTATGCCCTTGCTTGCTTGTTGCTCGCCGTGATCGGAATCGGTTTTCTTTTACTGTTCCCGTTGGCTCTCTTTTGGCTTGTTTGCGTGATTGTTGCCGCCATCAAGGCCAGCGAGGGGATTGCATTCCGCTATCCGGCCTGCATACGTTTTATTAAGTAGATTGTTTCATAGTTGCAATAGAAAGGAAGTTCATGAGTGCAAAGATTATTGATGGAAAGCAGATAGCAGCGGATATCCGCGAAGAATTGAAGGCGGAGGTTACGGGCCTGAAGGGAAAGGGGATTGTTCCCGGGCTTGGAGTGATTCTTGTGGGCGCAGATCCAGCATCGCAGTCGTATGTAACGGCCAAGGAGCGCGCATGCGAAAACATCGGCATCTATTCCGACGACAACCGCCTTCCGGCCGAGACCACGCAGGAGGAGTTGCTTGCACTGGTGGAGCAGATGAACAACGACCCGAAGATCAACGGGATTTTGGTCCAGCTTCCGCTGCCGAAGCATATCGACGAGGCCACCGTGCTGCTGGCGATCGATCCGGACAAGGATGTGGACGGATTCCACCCAATGAGTGTTGGCAAGATGATGGTTGGCGAGGATACATTCCTACCGTGTACGCCGCATGGGATCGTGCAGATGCTCATCCGTAGCGGTGTCGAAACTTCCGGGGCGCATGTTGTCGTGATTGGCCGCAGCAATATTGTTGGCAAGCCGGTGGCAAACATGCTTCTCCAGAAGAAGGAGGGCGCCAACGCCACGGTCACGCTTTGCCACACCCGCACCAAGGATGTCGGGTACTTTACCCGGCAGGCGGACATCATCATCGCGGCATCGGGATGGCCGAATACGGTTACCGCCGATATGGTCAAGGATGGCGCGGTTGTGATCGATGTAGGCGTGAACCGCGTGGAGGATGCCTCGCGCAAGAGCGGCTACCGCCTGGTGGGCGATGTCGATTTCGATGCGGTGAAAGAAAAGGCTTCGATGATTACACCGGTGCCCGGTGGTGTCGGCCCGATGACGATCACCATGCTTCTCTTTAATACCGTGGAATCGGCCAAGCGTGCAAACGCCATTGATTAAGTCAGCAATTTGGAGGACAGACCGTGATTTCGGAAAAAATGCAGGAAGCATTGAACGAGCAGGTAAATAAGGAATTCTACTCGGCCTATCTCTATTTGGCTATGTCGGCCTATTGCAACTCTTGTGGATTGCCCGGCTTTGCACATTGGATGCGCCTGCAGTATGAGGAGGAGAGTCTGCACGTCACCAAGATGTACGACTATATCCTTGATCAGGGCGGACAGATCCATCTCAAGACCATTGAGGAGCCACCAAAGGAATACGGATCTCCGCTTGATGTCTTTGAGAAGACTCTGGAGCATGAACAGTATGTCACCGGCCTGATCCATAAGCTGATGGATCTTGCGGTTGAGGAGAAAGATTATGCCACGCAGACTTTTCTGCAGTGGTATGTGACCGAGCAGGTCGAAGAAGAGTCCAATGTGAACGACATTGTGTCACCGTTGCGCATGGTGGGGGACGATAAGGGCGGTTTGATGATGATTGATCAGCAATTGGCGAAACGCATGGCACCTGCGCCGATCGTTGCAGCGGAATAACGGGGGAAATAAAATGAAGGACAGAAAGTCAATGGTATGTCTCGTTGCGGCACTGGTTGCATGTTTTGTTGCCGTTTCCAGTGCATCGCGAAAGGATGAGGTCACGCTTGTTATGGTTCCGCGCGAGGATGCACTGGTTCAAGTGGGACTGGATATCGCCAATAGATATCCGACGTTGCTCGTCAGCTATAAGGTTGGGATAAACGAGGTTGTGTCTTTACATGGATGGACGGGGTCCGAGTGGGTGAATATTCGCTTGGAGGCATTTCAGTCCGGAAAATTCTTCAAGAAGGGGCCCGATTCTTCGCTGGTGATTGAAAAAGCGGGTGTTCCGGTTCCCGAAAAGATGCTACCTACTCCAGAGTGGTGTTCGAGTGCTTCGAAGATTACAACTACTGCGATGCGTCCCTTGCTGCATCTGGTGGGTCAGTACTATGACTTTTCCTTCAAGGATTGGACATGGTTTGCCAAGCGATACAACTTGGACATGGATGCAATCAACCCCGAAGGTTTGAATGTCGCGTGGTATCATAAGCGTATGGGCGAACATCTGGCGTCGCGCGAACAGGGGGCCACCTCCGACCTGCAGTATTGGGTGTCTCTCTATCAGCCGGTCGTTGTGGCCGAGCCGCAGGTTCCCGGCGTCGTTGTTGCTGCGCAGGAAGAGTCGGCAGTGGTTCCGGAGGAGCCGGAGGAAGAGCCTATGGATAACCTGCTTACCAACGATGTTCCGGAGGCGGTGATTATGAGTGCGGCCGATGCCGAAACCGAAGAGCTTTCGGAAACTACAGCTCCAGCTCCGGAAGAGGATGCCGCGGTAGAAGACAAAATGGAAGAAACTGAAGCTACTGCGGAGGATGAGGCGTCGACTACGGAAAAGGCAGAGGAAACTCCGGAGGAAGTATAGTGAAAAAGCTCAATCTTTTATTGTTGGCTTCGGTGTTTCTTTTTTCGGGTTGCATCAGCAAACCGTCGGCGAATGATGAGAACAAACCTGTTCTCCCTCCATTGCTGATTGCCCAGAACGGGGATGGTGACGTGACCATCGAGTGGGAATCCGAGACGGGCTATGCCTACACCATCTACTATCAAGTCAGTGCCGATGCCGACTGGAAAGTGTTGCGCAAGGCAAGCCGCGTGTCGGGAACAGGGGAGAGGTTGGCCGTTTATGACCGCGTAAGCCCCTCTCGTCCGCCGCGGCGCTACCGTATCCTTGCCGAAAAAAAGATGTAGTAGTTGGTTCGTTCGAATGAAGTGTTTTTAGCCCCGCACCGCGGGGCTTTTTCTTTAAAGCACCGGCGCCATCAGTGCGCAGAGGTTTTCGCCGAGTTTCTGGGCAGTGGGGCGTTGGAGCCATTTGTTGAGGTTAAGTTCGGTGCTGAGCGCCATATCCTCCAGTACCATGCGTTTAAGTTTTAAAACGGCAGGCTCATCTTCAAAAAGCACGGTGGTTTCATAATTGAGTTCCAGGCTGCGGACATCGAGGTTGGCGGTGCCGACAACCGCAACGGTATCGTCGACCACCATGGCCTTTGCATGCATAAAGGGAGGTTTGCGCAGGAAGATGCGAACTCCGGCGGTAAGAAGTTCTTCGTAGAGTGCCTTGGAGGCGAGGCCGGCATAGATGTGATTGTTCTTTTCGGGGACAATGATGCAGACATCGACTTTGCGACGGGCGGCGGAATGAAGTGCTTTTAGAATGTCGGTAGTTGGTACGAAATAGGGAGTCACCAGAAGGATTTGCCGCTGCGCCAGCACGATTGCGTTGAAGAAGGTTTCGCCAATCAGCCCCGGCGGCTCGGAAGGGCCGCTGTCGATGATTCTTGCCTTCGCCGTCCCCGTGGAGAGCACTTCGGGGAAATGCATGGGATTGAGCAGTTGATCAATGGGCTCCTCCGTCATGAAGTACCAGTCGCGCAGGAAGGAGAGCTGTAGCTCGTGCACAAGCGGGCCTTCAACCTTGAAGTGGTAGTCGCGGATGGCTTCCTTTCCTTTGGCGGTAATGTTTTCGCTGGCAATGTTAACTCCTCCAAAGAAGGCGACGTGGCCATCGACAACCAGGTTCTTGCGATGGTTGCGCAGGTTGATCTGGAATTGCCGCTTGAACGGGTTCGCCTGTGTCCATCCGCAGATTTCGAGATTTGGAATGTTCCGGTATTTGTGGAACATGCCGCCTAGATAGGCGTGGGTGGACCCAAAACGATCAAACATCAGGCGCACCTTAACGCCTTCCTTTGCTTTGATTTTGAGTTCCTTGAGGAATTTGCGGCCGGTTTCGTCGCGATGGATAATAAAGCTTTGCATGTGGATGTGGTTTTTTGCGGCCCGGATGGCTTGGAGCATGAGCGGGTAGGCCTGATCACCGCAGAGCAGGGGGACGATATCGCTGTCTTCGAGTAGCGGATGTTCGGGGTTGAGTGCATCAATGGATGCGTTGAGTTGTTGGCCAAGGGGGCTTTTGATGTCGGCCTCCTTGGAGCGGTACTCGAGGTGGCGGGCGATGAATGGCCCGGCATCTTCGTGGCGCTTGTTGCGCTGGGCCATCATAAGCTGGTTGGCAGCTTTTTTCTCCAGCCCCTTGGCGGGAACCCGGTCGACACCAAAGGCGAGATAGAGTAGCGGGCCGAAGAGGGGGATCGACCATGCGACGAAGATCCAGAGAATGGTTGCGCTGGCGTTGCGCCGCCGCTGAAGGGCGTGAAGAACCACGGCTATGAACGCCATGAGGTGCACTGCTGTGGAGAATATGACCCAGTATGTAATGCCGTAAGAGGTTTGTTCCATACGTCGGATATTAAAGAGTTCATTCTTGGAAATACAGGGAAAAGTATGTGTCGGGAGTTGCCATCCGGCAGGAAGGGCGTAGATTTTGAATATGAGGTTTTTACTATACAATATCTGCTACGCCACCCATGGGAATCAAAAGAAGATTCCGTTGCTTGGAATGCTGGGGCGTACCCACGATCATTTGGATGAAATCATTGAATTCATCAAAGGCATTGATCCCGACGTGATGGGTTTGATCGAGGTGGATAGCGGCTCCTATCGGTCAGGCCGGAAGAGTCAAGTGGAGAAGATTGCTGAGGAGTTGGGGCATTTTCATTCCTATCGCTCAAAATATGCCGAGGATTCGCGTTGGCAGAACATCCCAATCTACAACAAGCAGGGGAATGCCTTTCTGGCCAAGGACACCATTCATGGCGAAAAATACCACTACTTTGAACGTGGCATGAAGAAGTTGGTGATCGAGCTCGAGCTGGAGCACGTAACCTTCTTTCTTGTTCATTTGGCGCTGAGCTATAAGGCGCGGCAGGATCAGCTTCTTCACCTCTACCACATGATCAAGGAAACCGATCGTCCCTACATTGTGGCGGGCGACTTCAATGCCTTTCTGGGCGAGAAGGAGCTTCAGTTGCTACAGGCGGCGACCGGCTTGCAGAATGCCGACAAGGAAATGCAGCCCACTTTCCCGAGCCACAATCCAAGAAAGCATCTGGATTTCATCCTCCACAGCCCGGAAATCAAAATCAACAACCTTGAGATGCCGCGCGTGCAGCTTTCCGACCACCTGCCGCTTGTTGTAGACTTTGAAGTGATAAACCAATAGTTTTACAGATGAGGTGATGGTTATGAATGAATTCCTTATCGGTATCGTTGTTGCACTGGTTGTTGTTGGCGTGTTGTGGTTCTGGCTCAAGCTGAAAAAGAACAAGCCCGCCAAGGAAATCCGCATTTTCTCAAGCATCGAACAGTTGCGCGCCATCGGCCAACTGTCGGTCTATAAGGTGATGACCAAGGAGATTGTTACCGAAACCGACCACACCTGGGGGGAGGTCGGTTCGCGCTACCTCAGCTGGGTGCTCAGCAACAAGAAGATGGCCATGATCTTCGAGTTCGTCATCGATTTTCGCTACAACCTCCAAAGCCCGCTCTTCGAAATTGTCGAAACGGGCGAGTCCGCCTATTCCGCCACCATGCCGCCGTGCGACTACGAAGTGCATATCCGCGATATTCGCTTCTACGACGAGCAAGGTTCCAAGCTACTCCCTTGGCTGCTCCCCGACTTGCTCAATGGTTTTCTCAGCAACGGCTTTTCCGAAGAGGATAAAAACAAGCTCGTCGATGCCGCCAAAAGCCATGCCGAAAAGCAGGCGTTGGAGCTGATCAACAATATTCAGTCTGAAGTACAGAAGTCGGCCACCTCTACGCTCGAATCCATCAGTCGTGCATTTGGGGTCGAAAAGATAGAATTCAAGTTCACCTCTAAAACCGCCACCGAGGTCGAGGTTGCCGTCTCTGAAACCCTCGCTGCCTCCGCCTGATTTTTTGCTATGAGCTTTTCAAACCTTGAAATATCGGACGCGCTTGTTTCGGCTTTGGAAAAGGAGGGGATCACCGCCCCCATGCCTATCCAGACCGAAGCCATTCCCGCGTTGATCGAAGGGCGGGATGCCTATGTCTCCGCCGAAACCGGTACCGGCAAAACGCTGGCCTATTTGCTTCCCGTCTTTCAAAAGATCGACCCGGCGGTTCCGAATGCGCAGGCGATCATTCTTGCTCCAACCCACGAGCTGGCCTCCCAGATCCATCAGCAGGCATTGCGGTTGGCGCAGAATTCTGGTTTGTCAATCAAGTCGCTCCTGCTCATTGGAGGGGCGAATACCAAGCGGCAGGTTGAAAAGCTGAAGAAAAAACCGCAGTTGGTCGTTGGTTCCGTTGGCCGTATGCTGGAGCTGGCCCGCATGAAAAAGCTGAAGCTTCAGAAGATTGAAACCATGGTGGTCGACGAGGCCGACCGCATGTTGCGCGGCGAGTTGCTCGGTGCGCTTCAAGAGTTGCGGCAGGTGATTCCAGGCCGCCTCCAATGGATATTTGTTTCCGCGACCGAGCAAAAAGCCACTTCGGCCGAAGCTACCAGGATCGCGCCCGGGCTGGTGCATCTCTCTTCCGGCGCAAACCAGATCAATGCCGATATTGAGCACGTCTATTTTGTCGCGGAGGAGCGTAGCAAGGCTGATCTATTGCGGCGGCTGATCCGTTCGATCGATCCCGAGCGCGCCATCGTCTTTGTTCACCGAAACAAGGATGCCGAGCTGGTGAGATCCAAGATGGAGCACTACGGCATTCCTGTGGCCGACATCCATGGAACGCACGGAAAGCTGTTGCGCAAAAAAGCGATGGATGATATCCGCAGCGGCAAGGTCCGCATTCTGATTGCATCCGACATTGCCGCCCGCGGTCTCGACATCAAGGGAGTAACGCATATCTTCAACTATGATGCGCCGTCCGGTAGCAAGGACTACCTCCATCGCGTCGGGCGCGCCGGGCGGGCGGGGGAGCAGGGCTATGCCGTTTCGCTCATGACCGGGCAGGAAGCCCGCCTCGTGAAACGCTACGAATCCGAGTTGGACATCGAAATCACCAAGGCCTTCATCCGCGACGGCGAAATCTACGCAGATGAATAAGTATGGACGAATTCATCCATAACCGGATTTCGAACGCCGAGGCGCTGGACATGCTCCGGAATATGCCGACGGCGGAATTGATGGCGCGGGCGGATGCGGCCCGGCGTGCGCGGCACGGGAATAAAACCTATTACGTCCATAGCCACAACCTCAACCCAACCAACCGTTGCGTCGTCAAATGCAAGCTCTGTTCATTTTGGCGATCCGGGGATGATGAGGATGCCTATGTAACCTCGCTCGAGGATGCCCGCAAAAATTTGGAAAAGGCCCAGGGCTGGAAGCTCACCGATCTGCATATTGTAGGTGGCATGATTCCCGAGCTGGATCTGGAATACTATGAACAGCTTTTTTTGCTCGCGCGCGAAATGCTGCCCGGTGTGTTGCTTCAGGGCATGACGGCGGTGGAGATCCACTGGATTGCCGAGAACGCCGGGCTGTCCGTACGCGAAACACTCGAACGTCTCAAGGCCTGCGGCTTTGGCTCCATTTCAGGTGGCGGTGCGGAAATATTCCATCCTGATATCCGCAAGCAAATCGCGGGCGAAAAGATTTCCGCCGAACAGTGGCTCGCCGTTCACAAAACTGCGCACGAGCTGGATATCCCCACCAATGCGACGATGCTTTTCGGCCACATTGAGCAGGATGTGCATCTGATCGACCACCTTTCCCGGTTGCGCGCTCTTCAGGATGAAACCAACGGCTTCCAAGCGGCGATTCCGCTTCCTTTCCAAGCGAACAAGAAAGCGCTGGGTGTCAAGTATGGCCCCTCCGGCGATCGCCAGGTGCGCGTTGCGGCAATCACCCGTCTTTATCTCGATAACTTTCCTCATGTGCGCATGCTGGTGAACTATATGGACCGTAAGTTGCTCGGAGTGCTGACGCACGCCGGCGTCGACGATATTGGTGGTACGAGCCTCGACGAGCGCGTGGCCAAGGCGGCCGGTGCACCGCAGAGTCAAAAATTCTTCTCCGCCGAAGAGATGGAGGCATTTCTCATCAACCATGGCCATGAACCGGTTCTTACCAACAGCATCTACGATGACGCTGGTGAAGGCACTAGGCATGAGGCACTAGGCACTAGTGAGCATTGGAAGACGATCTTGGATCGCGTTGAGGACAATGAGCGATTGAATGCTGGAGACGCCATCGTCCTGCACGACGAAGCACCTTTCCAGGAGCTGGGGCGCGTGGCAGATCTCCGGCGCAAGCAGGCGGTGCCCGGCAATCTGGCCACCTATGTGTTCGATAAGAATCTTAATACCACCAATGTCTGCACGACGGAGTGCCGGTTCTGCGCATTCTATACCGAATCCGGAAGTGACCGTGCCTATGCACTCGCTCCGGAGCAGGTTGTCGAAAAAGCAAGGGCGGCCGCCGAGGCCGGCGCAACGCAGATTCTGGTTCAGGGCGGACTCAACCCCGACCTCAAACTCGATTACTACGAAGCCTGTTTTCGCGGCATCCGCGACAATGTCGATATCTGGATCCACTCCCTTTCGCCCACCGAGATCGAATTCCTTGCACAGGAGGAGGGGATTACGATCCGCGAGTGTCTTCAGCGTTTGAAGGACGCCGGCTTGCAGTCGCTGCCGGGTGGCGGTGCGGAAATCCTGGTGGATGAGGTTCGCGAGCGGATCAGTCCGAATAAAACCCGTTCGCAGGCATGGCTGGATGTGATGGAAACCGCCCATGATCTTGGAATGAAAACCACGGCCACCATGGTCTACGGTTTTGGCGAGACCACCGCACAGCGCATTGAGCATCTGATGAGGGTGCGCGAGTTGCAGGATCGCACCGGCGGATTTACCGCATTCATTCCGTGGAGTTTTTCATCCAGCCATACCGGTCTCGAAGCCGAATGCCCGCGTGTTCAAAATGGTGTGGACTATCTGCGCATCATCGCAACCGCCCGGCTGGTGCTCGACAATATCCCACACCTGCAGGCGGGGTGGGTGACGGAGGGGCCGGACATTGCCCAGCTTGCCCTCCAATTCGGTGCGGATGATTTTGGTGGAGTATTAATGACCGAGGAGGTTGTCAGCGCGACTGGCCTTGTGCATGGCGTCGATGAAGCTCAGGTCATTAACCTCATTCGCGAAGCCGGCTGGACTCCTGCGCAACGCACCACGCAATACGACCTCCTCACAGTTCATGACAACGAAGCATTATATCCCTAGATTCAGAAAATCTTGGTAAAGCCCGTTGTTGTCCAGCATCCATTGAAGTCGCTGCTTCATGAATTTACCTTCACTGCCGTGGGTCTGCTGGTAGATCCTTAGCCAGTTCACGAAAACACCCTGTACATCCCCGGGCAGGTATTGCCCGCGGTTCTTAAACCATTCCAGACATGTATAGGTAAACTTGCCCCGCTCAAAATCGGAAGCATTCAAGAACAACTCCTTGAAAAGGGTTTCGTTCTTCATTATTTCCTCAATTCGGATCTGGGTGTAGCGGGCAGTTTGAGCGTTGTCGCTCTGAAAACCTTGCAGGAGATCGACGAAAATTTTCTGGGCTTCAGGTTGCAGGAGTTGGCCTTTGTCCCTGAACCATACAATTGCATTGGCGGTGAAGAGAGCCCTCTGAAAACTACTTTCATACTGCTTAATAGGTTGTCCGTTTGTTGAGAGTTTTGCATCACCCGACCGGATGCTGGAAAGCGTGTTTACGTAGATCTTTTGGAGTTTCTCCCGTGTTGCTTTAGCTACTTGCTGTGATTGGGCATCGACTGACTGCGGGGCGAGGTTGATGTCGGCAAGCATCTGCTTGTAGATGATTTGGAGCTTTTTCCTGACACCTTCATTCACATTGTCCCCGTTGACGATCCTCCTTTCCTTATAGGCCACGACGACCTGCTCGAAGGAAGGATAGATGTCCGCGGTATACGCACCCTCTTCCGTTTTGAGGTTTTCAACCCAGACCAGCTGGCCTTGCAGGACACTTTTGGCCAAGGAGATCGCTTCCGCGCCGCCAATCAGCACCTTCTCGGGATCCGATTGGATATACTCGATTTTTTCAAGGTTTCGGATGCGGATTACAATCGCTTCCGCCTCGCCGTCGGCTTTGACTGCCGTGATTGTGTTGTAGGAGGATACTGAATTGACACGATACCATTCTGCGCGGGCTACGCTACAAGCAAGTAGAATCATCAATAAACAAGTTTTCATCGTTGGTCTTTCTTTTTTCTAAGTGGATTCAGCATAGCCGTTCGGGTGGGCCTGATGCCAGTCCCAGGCACTCTGTACGATTTCCTTGAGGTCGGCGTGCTGCGGATCCCATCCAAGGATGGTTTTGGCTTTGGTGGCATCGGCAACGAGGGCGGTGCAGTCGCCGGCGCGGCGTTCCTGGAGCTCGGCGGGAATCGGGTGGCCGGTCACTTCACGGCAGACATCGATGACTTCCTTGACGGTGTAGCCGTCGCCGTTCCCGAGATTGAATGCACCGCTGATTTCGGGTTTGAGGGCGAGGATGTGTGCCTGCGCCAGGTCGCGGATGTGGATGTAGTCGCGAACACAGGTGCCGTCGCGGGTTTCATAGTCGTCGCCGAAGATGAAGATCTTGTCGCGCTGGCCCTGCGGCACCTGGAGCACGAGCGGGATGAGGTGGCTTTCGGGATTGTGCGCCTCGCCGTATTTTGCGGTGGCGCCGCAGGCGTTGAAGTAGCGCAGAAAGACGCATTTGATCCCGTGGATTTCCTGCCCCCACTGGAAGATTTTTTCACAGAGCAACTTGGACTCGCCGTAGACCGATTCGGGCTTCTGCGGCAGGGTTTCATCCATCGGCATGCGTTCGGGGGTTCCGTAGGTGGCGCAGGTGGAGGAAAAGATGAGCTTCTTGCATCCCGATTCGACCATTGCGCTCATTAGATTGAGCGAGCCGCTCACATTGTTTTCGAAGAAGGGCATCGGTTCCTTCATGGATTCGCCAACCTCGATGTAGGCCGCAAAGTGGATGACTGCCTCAGGCCGTTCGGCGAGCAGGGCGCTTTTGATGTCTTCCTTGTAGCGAAGGTCGCCCTGCATGAATTTTGCGCGGGGATCGACAGCGGCCTGATGTCCTCGCTCAAGATTGTCGAACACGACGACTTCGTGCCCCTCGTCGCAGAGCATTTCGGTGGTTACGCTTCCAATATATCCGGCTCCGCCGGCAACAAGTACTTTCATTTGAATGTCTCCATAATAAGGAACGTGCAATGCATAATTCCTATGGTTTTCGAATTATGCTTTTAAAATCGAACCTCACTTTACAACAATTGCTCCGCTGGAAGGAATGATTTTTTCCGCTGTAGGATGAAGTCCCTTGGTTTTGCAGGTTGCTATGATTTTTTCGCAGATGGCATCGGCGTCGGACGCATGGACGAGTGCCACGGCACTTCCTCCCCAGCCGCCGCCGGAGAGGCGGGCACCGAGTGCGCCGGCTTCGCGGGCGGCTTCGACGACAATATCAAGTTCCTCGCAAGAGTTTTCGAAGGCGTTGCGGGAGGTTTCGTGCGAGTCGTAGAGGAATTGACCGAATGCTTCCAGCTGGCCGTCTGCGAGCAGTTTCACTCCTTTTTCGACGCGGGTGATTTCTCCGATGACATGGGTGGCGCGCTGGGCCGCCTCGGGGTCGATCTTGTCCTTGTTGGCTTCGAATTCCTCCCACGAGACATCGCGCAGTGCCTTGACGGGATGGTCGAGCAGGGCATCGAGTTCGGCGGCGGCCTTTTCGCAGCTGATTCGTCGTTCGTTATAGGGCGACTCGGACAGGGCATGTTTGATGTGCGGATTGATCATCAGGAAGACGATGTCGTCGGGCAGCTTGGCCGGATAGGTTTCCAGTGTCCGGAAGTCGGAGTGGATCAGGCCATGGTGTATGCCGTAGATGCTGGAAAACTGGTCGAGCAGACCGCAGCTGCAACCGGCCAGGTCGTGCTCGGCCTTCTGCCCGATTTTGGCGATGTCGATCTTGTCGACTTCCTTTCCGGTGTATTTCAGTACGGCATAGGCCGTGGCGACTTCGAGTGCGGCGGAGCTTGAGAGCCCCGCGCCCATCGGAATGGAGCCGAGGAAGGTGCAGTCGATGCCGTCGACTTCCACGCCGTGTGCGCGGAGGAAAAAGATCACGCCTTTAACATAGTTCGCCCACTGGAACTTTTTTTCCAGAGGGGCGTCGTTGCCGGGGGAGAATTCAACGGTTTCCCGTAGATCGCCGGCAGTCAGGCGTACGCCGGGCTTGTCCGAGGCCGAGATGCAGAAGCAGTGTCCCATGTTGATGGCGCAGGAAAATGTGGTGCCTTCGTTATAGTCGGTATGGTTGCCAAGCACCTCGATGCGGCCTGGGGCATAGGCCACGGTGGTTGGCTCGGTTCCGTAGATTTCCGAATGGATGGCCATGGCCTCTGCGGCTATTTTTTCGTCGTACATAGGTTGTGTTCCTCCCGATATGTGGATTCAAGGGCTCTAATATAGGAAAAAGAGCAAACTAAATCCATGGAACAACCCGGCAAGGACATGGACAAATCGAGTATTATATGCTCTATTCGTTCATTCGCGCAGCTTAGCCGTGGTTTTGTGCCGGAGGGAATACCATGCTTGAATCGATGCACCATACAATCCATCAAAAGGTTTCTGAGATATTCGACCTCTACACGGAGTTGCACGACATTCGTATTTCGCTTTTCACTCCAGATGGGCGGATTATCTATCCCGATGCCGTTGGGCGTCCAAATTGCCGCTATTGCAGCATGCTGCGCGAAACGCTCGGGATGGATTCGAAATGCCGAGCACTTGACCGTGAAATGATGCAGTCTGCATTGGAGCAGGGGCGGATGGTGACCTATACTTGCCATGCTGGCATGATGGAGGCCGTTGCCCCGTTGAGGGTCGATGGGCAGTTGGTGGGCTTCGTCATGCCCGGACAGTTTCGTAGCGAGACCGCCCCGGCCATCTCGCCCTATGCCGGGCGCTGGGAAGCCGGGCAGGGAGACGCCGGCCTTCAGGCCGAGTACGAACAAACACCGGTTTATTCTGCGGGCAAGATCGAGACTCTGCTTTCCATGTTGCAGTTGCTTATGGAATTCATCATCAGCAACCACCTTATCCACCATAAGGACTATGATTTGGTTGCACCGATAATCAACCGAATGCAGGAACACCCCGAGCAGGAGCTGACTCTGGAACATGCCGCGCAGGTGGTCGGGCGCAGCCCCTCGACGGTTTCGAGGTTGTTCAGGAAAGTTACAGGACGAAGCTTTAAGCAGTATCAGGTCTGTCATCGGCTAGAGCTTGCGACCCGCTTATTGCAATCGAAACCAAATTGGCCCATTGCCGAAATCGCCCGTACCGTGGGATACGACGATCCGCTCTATTTTTCGCGTGCTTTTCACAGGAAATTCAATTGCTCCCCCTCGGAATACCGAACCCGATCCTCTGCATGGTAGAGCGGCTTTTTATTTAAGCGCTTTTTTCGCCTTTTCTTGAAGGACGTGGAGTGGGGGACCTCCGCATGCCGGCTGGTCCGACCTTTCCGGTTTTGTGGTTATAGTGGGGATGAGGCAGTGTAGGGACGTCCATCTTCTGGTCGCCGTGATTCCAAGCCACCGGTCCAAACCCAGTCATATTGACCCATTTAATATTCATCGAACCACTCCTTTCCTGCCTTGTTGCAGGTTTGCCGGAAAAGGGGTTCTCGACCAATTCGCTCCCTCCTCCACAAGGTTAGATTCGTTTTAAGGTCGCACTGTTCAAATCATTCCGCACGGAACTGTTTGGGGGTTTGGCCTCTGGTTTTGCGGAAGCAGCGGGTGAAGTAGTTGCTGTCGTGGAAGCCACATTCAAAGGCAATGTCGGTGATGGTGCGGGTGGTGTGTTTTATCAGTTCAGCCGCTTTTTGGATGCGGACGTGCATGAGATGGTCAATCGGTGAACGTCCGATGCATTCGTGGAAGATCCGTTGGAAGTGGCGCTTGGATAGGTGCGACTTTGCGGCGAGTTCGTCGAGGGTGATTTTTTCGGTATAGTTTGTTTCGATGTGTGCGATGGCATCGCCAATGCGCAGGAGGTCGAGCGACTCCCCGGTCGGCTCGGCGGAATAGCAGCGCGAGAGATGCACGGCCAGTTGCATGAACAGGCCCTTTGCCATGACGCGGTAGCCGGGGCTGCGGGTTTCGGTTTCGTGCGTGAGGGCATGGATCATTTCGTTTGTGCGGTTGAGCTGTTGCTCGGAAAGCTGGAGGCGGCTACGGAATTGGTGGTGCGAGCGGAATGCGGGTTCGAGCGAGAAGAGGGCGTGGAAGCCGGGCAGGGCGCGGATATCCCATTGCTCCATCATGAGTGCCTTGGAGTCGAAAAGAATGTTGGCCAGCGCCAGTCCGTGGATGTCCTGATATTGATGCAGACGGTTTGGGGCAATCACAAAAACGTCGCCGCTCTTTACAGGGAACTCCTGCTCATCGATCACATGCATGGCGGTCCCCTTCAAAATGATGACCAGCTCGTCGAATCCGTGGCTGTGAAGCGGGAATTCCGGCTGGGGATCGCGGATGTAGACCTGTAGCGGCAGGGTGGGGTCTTCGAAGAAATCTTGTTTCTTGAGCAAATGGGCGGGGCCTAGGGGGTGGTTTGTCATGGCCATATAGTGCTATAATAAGTCGGGATCGTCAAGGCGGCGGCGTGTTTGATGCGGTAGTTTGTTTTGATGGTTGGCACGAGAACCTCGGTTATTACTCGTCACTTTTAAGCAAGGAGAAAACAATGAGTGTAGAAAAGGCATATGAACTGGCAAAGGAGCGCTATGCGGCGTTCGGAATCGATACCGATGCGGCGATTGAAAAGGCGCTGGAACTCCCCATCTCCCTGCACTGCTGGCAGGCGGACGACGTGGGCGGATTTGAAACAAAGCCGGATGGACTCGACGGCGGCGGCATTATGGCGACCGGAAACTATCCCGGGCGCGCCAGCAACGGCGAAGAGGCTCGTGCGGATATCGCCAAGGCGATGTCGATGATTCCCGGCACGCAACGCGTGAACGTACATGCCTGCTATTCCGAAACAGAGGAGTTTGTTGACCGCGACGAAATGACTCCCGCCTGTTTTTCCAACTGGATGGATTGGGCGAAGGAGCAGAACATCAAGCTCGACTTCAATCCGACTTTCTTTGCGCACCCGAAGGCGGAAGAGGGCTTCACCCTTTCGAATCGCGATGAGGAAATCCGCGCATTCTGGGTCAAGCACGGCAAGGCCGCCCGCAAGATTGCCGAGGCCATGGCCGAGGCGCAGGGTTCTCCGTGCTACGTCAACTGGTGGACGCCCGACGGATCCAAGGATATCCCGGCCGACCGTTTCGGACCGCGTGCCCGCATGGCAAAATCCTACGATGAAATCATGGCTGACGACTCTGTCGATAAAACCAAATGCGTCGACTTTATCGAAAGCAAGCTCTTCGGCATTGGTTCCGAGGAATATGTAGTTAGCTCCGGCGAGTTCTGTTCCGACTATGCGATCAGTCGCGACATGGGACTGTGCATGGACATGGGCCACTTCCACCCGACCGAAACGATCCACGGAAAGATTTCCAGCCACCTCCAGTTCATGGATCAGATCCTGTTGCACGTCAGCCGTCCGATCCGCTGGGACTCCGACCACGTCACGCTGTTCAACGACGATCTGAAAAACGTCTTTCTTGAAATCCAGCGCGGCAATGTCTGGGACCGCGTGGTTCTGGCTCTCGACTTCTTCGATGCCTCGATCAACCGCATCGGTGCCTACGTCACCGGAACGCGCGCGGCGCGCAAGGGCATCCTTTATGCCCTGCTCGATCCGACCGAACAGCTCCAGAAATATGAAGCCGACGGCAAGAATGCGCAGCGTTTGGCGCTTATGGAGGAGTTTAAGTCCATGCCGTTTGCGGCGGTCTGGGATCAGCTTTGTGAAAAGGCCGGTGTCGCGGTTGGTGCCGACTGGCTTGCTGAAATGGAAGCCTACGAAGCCGATGTCCTTTCCCAGCGCTAACCGGAGCAAACGCATGAGTGATCTAAAAACGATTGTTAAACTGTCGCACGAGTTTGGCGGCGAGGACTATGTGAAGGGCGGGGGAGGCAATACCTCCGTGAAGAATGAAACCACGCTGTGGGTCAAGCCTTCCGGCACCACCTTGGGGGGGCTGACGGAGGAGACCTTTGTGGCGATGAACCGCGCCAAGGTCAACGAGTTGTATGAAGTTGAAACGCCCGCCGAAGCCGCCGCCCGCGAGGAGCTGGTGAAAAACCTGATGGCCGAGGCTGTCGAAAACGATGCGGGCCGCCCGTCGGTGGAGGCTCCGCTGCACAATGTATTTGAAGCAAAGCTCGTGGTTCACACCCATCCGGCTCTGGTGAACGGCTTGACGTGCGCCAAGAATGGGAAGGCTGCTTGCGAGCGTCTGTTCCCCGATGCGTTATGGGTGGAATATATTGATCCGGGCTACACGCTCTGCATGGAAGTGCGCGAGCGCATTGAAGACTACAAGACAGCGAACGGCAAGGAGCCCGCGCTGCTCGTTCTGCAAAACCACGGCATCTTTATCGCGGCCGATACTTCCGGTGAAATCCACGAGCTCTATGGCCGTGTGATGGATGCGCTGAAGGCCGAGTATGCCGAGGCAGGAATTACCATGGAGCTGGAAGTGGCCAAGTCGGTAGCTTCTGCGGGAACCGAAGAGCAGATTAAAACTGTTTTCGGCGACGACGCGGCATTCGTTGCTTCGTCCGGTATATTCCCTGTTGCGCCGGGGCCGATCACGCCTGATCACCTGGTCTATTCCAAAGCCTTCCCGTTTGTTGGGGATCTAACGGCCGAAGTGGCCACGCAATACAAGAGCGAGCGCGGCTATGCCCCGAAAGTTGTTGTTTCCGGCGACTGTGTCTACGGCATCGGGAATTCGCAAAAGAATGCGGATCTTGCGTTGGAGTTGGCACAGGACGGCGCACTCGTCATGCAGCTCACCGAAGCCTTTGGCGGCATCAACTACATGACCGACGCCCAGCGCGAGTTCATCGAAAACTGGGAAGTCGAATCCTACCGGCAGAAGCAGGTTTAGGTTTCCTAATTTCCAAAAGCCCGTATTTGTTCGCAAATACGGGCTTTTTTTGTTTCATAATTGAGTGAAATAAAGCGAAAAACTACTTGATGGAAAACGCAAGGAAAGCTAAAAGAAAGGAAATCGAAAGCAATAGAAAAGCTTAAGCAAGCCGAAAACTAAGATGAGCGAAACATTTACAGAGCGGCGGGAAATTATTCTTGAGGCGTTGGCGGAGGCCGGAAGCATCAGTGTTTCTGGTATTGCCAAGCGGCTTGGAGTTACCCCAGTTACGGCTCGTGCGGATTTGGTTGCATTGGAAGAGGAGGGGGTGCTTGTTCGCACCCATGGCGGTGCCGTGCCTGCCTTCCATTCCGCTATCTTTGAACGGTCGCGCCGGAACAAGGAAAGCAAGGCCGCCATTGCCAAAGCGGCGGCGGCGGAAATCCATAATGGCGACACCGTGATCATCAGTGCGGGAACCACTACGGCGCTGATTGTTAAATACCTGCTTGGCAAGCGCGATATCCATATTGTCACCAACAACACCCTTGTACTCGTCTATGCTCGCATGAACCCGCAGTTGCGCGTGACGCTTGTTGGCGGCGAATTCCGGGCTTCGGAAGAGGGGATCGTTGGGCCGATGGCCTTGGCGGCCATTGATCAGTTCCACGTTAAGAAAACCTTCATCGGGATCGATGGGGCCTCTATTAAGCAGGGGTTTACCGCCCACTTTCTGGAAAGCGGCGATCTGGTGCGCAAAATGGCCGACCAGGCTGATGAGGTTATTGTTGTTTCCGATTCCTGCAAGTTCGGCAAGTCCGGCTTTGCGCGGATTCTTCAGTTCGACGATGTTGATACCTTGATTACTGATGTCGGTATTATACAGGATTTTGAAAAGGAGTTGGCAGGCGCTGGCGTACGCGTTGTCAAAGCTCAAGCATCACAGGTTTAGAAGTTACGCATTACTCGTTACGAATTATTAAAGGAGAACAATTATGGCGACAGAAGTTCTAATGCCGAGGCAGGGACAATCCGTTGAGTCCTGCATCATTATTGAATGGAAAGTGAACGAAGGCGATGTGGTCGAAGCGGGGCAGGCGCTCTGCGAAGTCGAGACCGACAAGGCGACCTTCGAAGTTGAAGCCCCCGAAGCCGGTACTGTGCTTGGCATTTTCTATCCGGCCGATGCCGACGTGGATGTTCTCAAGGTTATTGCTGCCATCGGCGAAGCTGGTGAGGATGTCAGCGCGTTGCGTCCGGCAGATGAAGAAGCACCGGTAGAGGCGGCGCCCGCAGCTGCAGAGGAAAAAGCTGAAGCGGCACCCACTGCTGCTCCGGTTGTTGCAACCGCTGAAGCCGGTAAAGCGACCGGCGTTTCTCCCCGCGCCAAAAACCTCGCCGCTAAAAAGGGTGTTGATCCGACAACGCTCGCTGGCTCCGGTCCGAATGGTCGCGTAATCGAGCGCGACGTTGCCGCCGCACAGGCCGTTACTCCGGCCGCACAGGCCAAGGCCGTTGCCGAAGGGCTTGAAATTCCTGCCACTGGAACCGGCATGGGTGGACGCGTTGTTGCCGCCGACCTGATGACGATTGCTCCGGAAGCCGTCGGCGAAGCGGTTGCTTCGATGGACTTCCCGGGCGAACTCAACGAAATCCCGGTTAAAGGTGTTCGCAAGGTGGTTGCAAGCCGTATGCTCAACTCCCTGCAGAATACCGCGCAGCTCACGCTCAATGCTTCGGCCGATGCCCGCTCCGTACTGGGCTACCGCTCGAAGTGCAAAGCGGCTCCGGAAGAAGCCGGAGTCGGCGGAATCAGCATCAACGACGTTGTGCTTTACGCTACCGTCAAGACGCTGGCCGAGTTCCCCGAGCTCAATGCCCACTGGCTGGGCGACAAGATAGTGCAGTTCGGAAACGTCCACCTCGGTTTCGCGGTCGATACACCGCGTGGCCTGATGGTTCCGGTTATCCGCTACGCCAACCTGATGACCCTCAAGCAGCTTTCCGCCGAAACCAAGCGTTTGGCCAAGGCCTGCTTTGAAGGCACCATTGATCCCGACGCATTGAGCGGCGGAACCTTCACCGTCACGAACCTGGGTGCGGCGGGAATCGAAAGTTTCACGCCGGTGCTGAATGCTCCGGAAGTTGGAATTCTGGGCATCTGTGCCATCCAGCCGAAGCCGGTCATGAACGGCAGCGATGTTGAGTTTGTTCCGCACATGGGACTCTCGCTCACCTTCGACCACTGCGCGGCCGACGGCGCCCCCGCCGCCAAGTTCCTGGCATCGTTTAAACAGAAAATTGCCGCGTTCGAGCTCACGCTTGCCGGATAATTTTAAAAGAGGGTTAAAACAATGGCTATTGAAGTACTAATGCCGAGGCAGGGACAATCCGTTGAGTCCTGCATCATCATTGAATGGAAAGTGAACGAAGGCGACACGGTCACAGCAGGGCAGGCGCTCTGCGAGGTTGAGACCGACAAGGCAACTTTCGAAGTTGAAGCCCCCGAAGCGGGTACTGTGCTGGGTGTTTTCTACCCGGCCGACGCCGACGTGGAAGTCCTCAAAGTGATTGCCGCAATCGGCGCACCCGGCGAAGATGTTTCCGCGATGCGTCCGGCGGACGCAGTGGCGGAGGTGAAACCTGAAACTGGAAATGTGAAACCTGAAGAAAAAGCGGCTCCGGTTGCAGAATCGGCTCCGGTTCCGGCAAAGGTTTCCACCGGCGCGGAATATGACATTATCATTATCGGTGCAGGGCCGGGCGGCTATGAAATGGCCGAACGTGCGGGCCACAAGGGCCAGAAGGTTTTGCTTATTGAAAAGGCGAATCTCGGTGGTGTCTGCCTGAACCATGGCTGTATCCCGACCAAGACGCTTTTGAATTCCGCAAAGCATTATGTGCACGCCAAGGAAGCGCCGGAGTTTGGCGTGAACGTTGGCGATGTCAGCTTTGACCTTTCCAAGGTGATGGCCTGGAAAGAGGATGTGATTAAAACCCTGCGCGCCGGTATTGCCGGCCTGATGAAAAAGAACAAGGTCGAGGTGCTCACCGGCGAAGCCAGGCTGCTCGGCTCCCGCAAGGTTGAAGTCGAAGGCAAGGTTTACGAAGGCGACAATGTGGTAATCGCCACCGGCGGCTCGCCGTTCGTGCCGCCGATCCCCGGCGCCGACCAGCCGCACGTGCTGACCAGTAAGGAAATGCTGTGCGTCGAGGAAATGCCGAAATCACTCGTTGTTATCGGCGGCGGCGTGATTGGCGTCGAGTTTGCCAGCTTCTTCAGTAGCCTCGGCGTGAAGGTCGACATCATTGAAATGCTCGACGAAATTATCCCGTTCATGGATCGCGGGCAGGCCAAGCGCTTCCGCGCTTCGCTCAGGGGCAAGGTCGACTTTAACCTCGGTTGCCGCGTAACGGCCATCGATGGCCACGACGTAAAATATGTCGACAAGAAGGGTGAGGAAAAATCGATCAATGCCGACATCGTGCTGATGTCTGTTGGCCGTGCGCCGAACCTGTCGGGCATGGGCTTCGAGGAAGCCGGGCTTGATTTTGACCGTAGCGGCATCAAGGCCGACGACCAGATGCGCACCAACCTGCCGAACGTTTACGCCATTGGCGATGTGACCGGAAAATCGCAGCTGGCGCACTCCGCCACCCGCATGGGCGAGGTCGCGCTGAACACCATTCTCGGTAAGAAGGATCACTTCCGCACCAACGCCATTCCGTGGGCCGTTTATTCCATGCCCGAGATTGCCGGATGCGGGTTGACCGAAGAGCAGGCCGAGGAGGCCGGGCACAACGTAGAAGCCGCTTCGCTGCCTATGATGATGAGCGGACGCTTCCTTGCTGAAAACGGCAAGAAAGGCCCCGGTCAGGTGAAGGTGGTCATTGATGCCGATACCCGTGCATTGCTCGGCGTTCATGCGTTTGGCGCCTATTGCTCCGAATTCATTTGGGGTGCCGCCGCCATGCTTGAAGCCGAGCTCCGGGTGGAGGATGCGCAGGAAATCGTATTCCCGCACCCGACCGTCGGTGAAGTTGTCCGTTCTGCAATGTTTCAATTTTAAATAGAATTAAATCAGGAGAAAAACCATGCCAAAAAGTCAAGTTGTATGTCCTAAGGAGACCCGTCAGGCGGGTGAGATTACCTTCGAGCCGATTCCGGTAATGCAGTACAAATCGGACTATAAGAAGGAAGAGAAGAAATACGGGAAAGAGCGTCTGGTCAAGATGTACTACGACATGCTCATGATCCGCGAATTCGAAACCATGCTGAACCAGATCAAGGTTCAGGGTTCCTACGAAGGAATGGAATACAATCATCCCGGTCCGGCCCACTTGTCGATCGGTCAGGAAGCTGCCGCTGTCGGTCAGGCCGTTAACCTCGACACCGACGACTACATCTTCGGTTCGCACCGCTCGCACGGCGAGATTCTTGCAAAGTGCCTTTCCGCCGTTGATAAGCTCGACGACGGACAGCTCAACACGATCATGGACGAGTTCTTCGATGGCGCAACTGTCGGTGTCGTCAAGGATGGCTCGCACGATTCCGTAAAGGATCTGGCCGAGGACTTCGTTCTCTACGGAACGCTGGCCGAAGTATTTGCCCGTCAGAACGGCTTCAATAAAGGCCTCGGCGGTTCGATGCACGCCTTCTTTATCCCGTTCGGCTCCATGCCCAACAACGCACTTGTCGGTGGTTCCGGCGACGTTTCCGTTGGTTCGGCCATGTTCAAGCTGATCAACCGCAAGCCGGGTATCGTTATCGCCAACATTGGCGACGCCTCGCTGGGTTGCGGCCCGGTCTGGGAAGGCTTCTGGATGGCGGCCATGGACCAGTACCGCGAACTGTGGGACGGTGAATTCGGTTCCCCACCGGTCCTCTTCAACATTATGAACAACCACTACGGCATGGGCGGCCAGACCAAGGGTGAAACCATGGGATATGGCCAGGTTGCACGTATCGGCGCGGGTATCAACCCCGAGCAGATGCACGCCGAGCGTGTCGACGGCTACAACCCGCTGGCGGTTGCCGATGCCACCGAGCGCCAGAAGGAAACCCTGCTGGCGGGTAAAGGCCCGGCCCTGCTCGACGTCGTGACCTACCGCATCTCCGGTCACTCGCCTTCCGACGCTTCCTCCTATCGTTCGAAAGAGGAAATGGAGCTGTGGGAAGAAGCGGACTGCATCAAGGAGTTCGGTGACTATCTGATCGCAAACAAAGCCATCACCAAAAAAGATGCCGACGCCCTGAAAGCCAAGGTGGTTTCCAAGGTTTCCAAGGCGATGAAGCTTTCGATCGACGAAACGGTTTCGCCTTACTCCTCCGTCGCGCAGATCGAAGGCATGATGTATTCCAACGGCAAGGTCGAAAAGTTTGACGACCGCGAGCCGGATGTCCTCGAAAAGCTTGAAGACAACGCCCGCGTCAAGAAGCTGAAGCGCAAGGAGCGCTATGCGTTCGATAAGGATGGAAAGCCGTTCAAAGCGAACAAGCTCTACACCTACCGCGACGGAATCTTCGAAGCGATGGCGCACCGGTTCTACACCGACCCGACCATGATCGCCTACGGCGAAGAAAACCGCGACTGGGGCGGGGCGTTTGCCTGCTACAACGGTTTGACCGAAGCAATTCCGTACCACCGCCTGTTCAACTCGCCGATCTCCGAAGGTGCGATCGTTGGTTCCGCCTGCGGCTATGCCCTCAGTGGCGGCCGTGTCTGCGTCGAGCTGATGTACTGCGACTTCATGGGCCGTGCCGGTGACGAAATCTTCAACCAGATTTCCAAATGGCAGTCCATGTCCGCCGGCATCCTGAAAATGCCGCTCGTTCTCCGTGTTTCTGTGGGCAACAAGTATGGCGCACAGCACTCGCAGGACTGGACCGCGATGGTCAACCATATCCCCGGCCTGAAAGTCTACTATCCGGCCACCACCAACGATGCCAAAGGCATGCTCAACCTCGCACTGGCGGGAACCGACCCGGTGATCTTCTTCGAATCGCAGAAGACCTATGGCGTGGGTGAAATGTTCGAAAAGGACGGCGTTCCGGAAGGCTACTTCGAAACCGAAGAGGGCGAGCCGGCGGTTCGCACGCAGGGCAAGGACCTGACCCTCGTCACCCTCGGGCCGGTGCTCTATAGCGGCATGAAGGTTGTCGACGAGATGAAGGAAAAGTATGGAATGGAAGTCGAACTGATCGACCTGCGTTTCGTCAACCCGCTCAACTACGACAAGATCGTCGAGTCCGTTAAGAAGACAGGACGCGTTGTACTGGCGTCCGACTCCGTCGAGCGCGGTTCCGCCATGCACAACATTGCGGCCAACATCACCAACCTGGCCTTCGACCACCTCGATGCGCCGCCGGTGGTGATCGGTGCCAAGAACTGGATCTCGCCTGCTGCTGAGATGGAAACCGACTACTTCCCGCAGGCCAGCTGGATCATCGACGCCATTCACGAGCGTATCGTTCCGTTGCCGGGCCACGTGGTGGAGCACAACTACACCAACGGCGAGCTGCAGCGCATTGCGCGATTGGGAGTGTAGGGGTAACTAGTAATTCGTAATGCGTAACGGGTGGCTTTTCTTTTACGCATTACGGATTACAAATTATTTAACCAAAGGTTAAAGCATGACTCAGGAAGTTAACAACCACGTCCACTCGACCTATTCGTTCAGCCCCTACGCGCCGTCGGAGATTCCGGCGCGGGCGAAGGAGGCCGGGCTGGGTACGGTCGGGATCATGGACCACGACTCCGTATCCGGTTGCGCGGAATTCCTCGAAGCCTGCAAGGCGGTCGGCATGGCCGGTACCGCCGGCTTCGAGATGCGCGTCAATATGAACGGCACGCTGGTTGAAGGTCGCAAGACCAACAATCCCGACGAGCCGAACATTTCCTATATTGCGATTCACGGAATTCCGGCCACGCAGTTTGGGGCGATTGAGGAATTCCTGAAGCCGATCCACGAAGCGCGCATTGCGCGCGACCGCAAGGAAGTGGAAAAGCTTAACGCGGTGCTGGTGGAGCGCGGTGCGCCGACGCTCGATTTCGACGCCGATGTGGCGGCGATCTCCGAGGCGGCCAACGGCGGTTCGATTACCGAGCGCCATATCCTCTATGCGCTGTCGCTCAAGCTGATCGAGGCGCACGGAAAAGGACAGGCGCTGGTCGACTTCGTTGAAGGGCAAATGCAGATTCCGCTGAAGGGGTCGTTGAAGGACGTGCTGCTGGATGTTGAGAACCCGCACTATGCCTACGATCTTCTCGGTGCCTTTAAAGGGGCGCTGGTTTCGGAGTTTTTCATCAAGTCGGACTATGACGAATGCATCAACGTCCGCGATGCCGTCAAGTTTGCCAACGAAATCGGTGCCATTCCGGCCTACGCCTATCTGGGCGATGTCGGCGAATCGCCGACCGGCGACAAGAAGGCTGAAAAGTTCGAGGACGACTATCTCGACGAGCTGGTTCCCGAACTGGTGAAGATTGGCTTCAAGGCCATCACCTACATGCCACCGCGCAATACCAAGGAACAGTTGCTTCGTTTGCAGACGCTTTGTCAGGCCAATGGGCTGATGGAAATCAGTGGCGTGGATATTAACAGTTCACGTCAGTCGTTCAACTGCCCGATCCTGCTGGAGCCGGAGTTCAAGCACCTGACCGATGCGGCCTGGGCGCTTATTGCGCATGAAAAGCTGGCGGCGGCCGCCCCAAAACTGGCACTGTTCAGCCCCGAAAACCCGATGAGCCAAAGCTCACTCGAAGAGCGCATCGCAAAGTATGCGGATATTGGAAAACGCATGGATCACACCCAACCTGAAAAGGCGATTGAATTAATATGAAAGCACTAGAAATTGCGCCGCTGTTGCGCGGGCTGTCGTTTGACGGCGAGAAGGGCGACATTGTCGTCTTTAAGGAACAGGTTGAAAACGCGGAACTGACGTGCAGCGCCGATGCGCTGAGC
>JBDLJW010000008.1:0-27280 GCA_039714135.1 Verrucomicrobiota bacterium | reverse complement strand
CAAACCCGACAAGGCCCAGGCCGGCGGCAAGGACGGCTCCAAGGTTCCCGATGCCATCAAGGCCGTCCCCGGCCTCCTCAGGGAAATGCACAGCTAGAAGCCTCGTCTGCTTTTTGTGTCCGGATGGCCCCGCAAGAAATCTTGCGGGGTTTTTCTTTGAACGGAATCATGTTTTTTGTCTCCATGAAACAACGGGTGGGCCGTTAACAAAAAAGGAGAATGGGCGTGCGGAATAGAATGTTTCTGAAGCTGGTGGTGCTGGGGGTTGTGTCGATTGTTTTGATGATGGTGCTTTCCTCGATCAAGGGGTTGGCTCAGGAACGCAAGGGGAGGCTTTCGGAGGTGCAGTGCGATATTGCCTCCAGTTATGCCGGGACCCAACGCATTGCCGGCCCCGTCTTTGCGGTATCCTTCAGGGAGTTCTGGTCGGAGCGGTTGTACAACAAGGAAAAGGACACCTGGTATGACAAGGAGATGAACCGGCTGCAAACGAAGCTGTTCTTTCCTGAAACCTTTTCCTACGCCGGCACGATGGGGGTGCAGGAGCGCTATCGCGGGATCTTCAAGGCCAATGTTTTCCAGAGCGAGGGACGGGTGCAGGGGCAGGTTTCCTTCCCCGAGGTTGGAGCGCTGGCGGCGAAAAAGGGTTCTCGTGTAGAGCTGGTTTCGGCCCAGGCTTGTTTTTTGATCAGTGACTTGCGCGGCATTACCCATGTTCCGGAATTCAAGTGGAACAACGAAGCCCTCGAAGTTTCTTCGGGCAGTGATCTTGATCATGTAGGCGAGGGGATTCATGCAAAGCTTCCGGCCATGGAGTCGCTTTTTGGCGGGGCCGTGTTCTCGTTTGAAATGGGCCTGGATGTGCATGGAATGGGACAGCTTGAATTTGTTCCGATTGGAGCGGAGAACCAAATGCGGTTGGCGTCGGAATGGCCCCACCCAAGTTTTGTCGGCGATTTTCTGGCCACTGAACGAACGATTTCGGAAGAGGGTTTTACCGCGGAATGGAATGTTAATGGCTTGGCCTGCTCCGCCCGTCAACAGCTGGAGTCCGGTAGCGGGCATCTTCAGCGGCTCGGCGTAAGCCTTATCGATCCTGTTAATATCTATCCCCTGACGGATCGTGCGCTGAAATACGGCTTCCTCTTCATCTTTATCACCTTCTCGGCCTTTGTTTTGTTTGAGATGCTTTCCGGGCTGAAGATCCATCCGGTGCAGTATGGTTTCGTCGGTCTGGCCCAGGCGGTTTTTTTCCTGCTTCTGCTCAGTCTTTCGGAGCATCTCGGATTTGGACTGTCCTATCTATCGGCAAGCGCCGCCACCATTGTCCTGATAACATTCTATGTCTGCCACATTCTCAAAGGTGTTCGCCGGGGGCTGTCGTTTGGGGGCTTGTTGGCGCTGCTCTATGGCGTTCTCTTTGCGCTTCTTCAGTCTGAGGACCATGCACTGGTCGCCGGGTCGGCCCTGGTCTTCGGTTTAATGACCCTGGTCATGCTGCTCACCCGCAAGGTTGACTGGTATGCGCCGGGGACGCGGCAGGACTAGACAAATTCAGGAAACTGTAGCCGCGATCCGGGATCGCGGAACCCTTGCTGGGAAAGCGTTCAAGACCCTGTCATTTGAGCTTCCGCTCCTGCCGCCAGCAGAAGAGGACGGGGACGACGAACATGGTGATGGTTTCGATGGCCATGCCGCCGACGGTGGGGATGGCCATGGGGATCATGATGTCGGCGCCGCGGCCGGTGGCGGTGAGGACGGGCAGCAGGGCGAGGATGGTGGTGGCAGTGGTCATGAGGCAGGGGCGGATACGCTGCTTTCCGGCTTCGAGTACGAGGGCGCGGACTTCATCCTTTGATTTCGGGCTGGCCGTTTTGAAGCGGCGCACGAGGTAGGTGCACATGACGACGCCGTCGTCGGTGGCGATCCCGAACAGGGCGAGGAACCCGACCCATACGGCGACGCTCAGGTTGATGGGGTGGATCTGGAAAAGGTCGCGCAGGTTGGTTCCAAACAGGGAAAGGTTGAGGAACCAGTCCTGGGCATAGAGCCCGATCAGGGTAAACCCGCCCGCCCACGCGACGAATACGCCGGAAAAGACGAAGAGGGTGGTGGAGACGGATTTGAACTGGAGGTAGAGCAGCATGAAGATGACAGCCAGTGCGATGGGGAGCACGACGGAGAGGGTTTGCGTGGCGCGCACCTGGTTTTCGTAGGCGCCGGCAAAGGCGTAGCTGACTCCGCCGGGCACGGCGAGGTTTTCTTTCAGGTGCCGCCTTGCCTCTTCGACCACGTCGACTTCCGCAGTCCCGTCTTTTTTCCCGAAGGTGACATAGCCGATGAGGAAGGTGTCTTCGCTTTTGATGACCTGCGGGCCGCGGACATATTCAATCTTCGCAAGCTGCTTGAGCGGGATCTGCTTTTCGGGAGTGGATGCAACCAGAATGTTTTCGATGGCTTCGATATCCATGCGCAGCTCGCGCGGATAGCGGACGCGGACGGGATAGCGCTCGCGTCCTTCGACGGTCACGGTCAGGGTCTTGCCGCCGAGCGCAACTTCAAGCGTTTCCTGCACGGTGCGGATGGAAAGTCCGTACCGGGCGATGGCTTCGCGGTCGATGCCGATTTCAAGGTAGGGTTTGCCAACGATGCGATCAGCCAGAACCGTCGCCGGCCTGATGGAGGGAACCTCTTTGAGCAACCGTTCGATTTCGAGCGCCGTCTGTTCAATGGTTTGCAGGTCGGGGCCGCGCACCTTGACCCCCATGGCGGCGCGCATGCCGCTGGAAAGCATCACGAGGCGCGTTTCAATCGGCTGGAGCTTGGGTGCGGAGGTGGTGCCGGGAATCCGCACGGCGTCGATGATTTCGTTCCAGATGTCGTCCGGGGTATGGATGTGGTCGCGCCACTGCCGGATGCGTTTGCCCTCGGCATTGAGGCCGTATTCGGGTTTGTAGTTGATGACGGTTTCAAACATTGAAATAGGGGCGGGATCCAGCGCGCTTTCAACGCGTCCGAGCTTGCCGACCACGCTTTCAACTTCGGGAACGGAACGGATCGCCATGTCCTGCTTCTGCATCACGTCCAGTGCTTCGCCGATGGAGGCGTGCGGCATGGTTGTCGGCATGAAGAGAAACGAACCTTCGTCGAGCGCCGGCATAAATTCGCGGCCGAGGTTTTTCCAGACCAAACCGCCGGAAATCAGAATGGCCAGCGGGATCAGCAGGAACGCTTTTTTCCAGCGCAGGCAAACCTTCAGGATCGAGGCATAGAACCGGTGGACGAAATGGAAGAAGAGCAGGACCAGGCCAATGACAATCCCCGTAAACAGGATGTTGAGCAACAGGTTTTGGCCGTAGCCGAAGGGGCGCCAATAGGCGGCCAGCACGAGCGCGATGATGCCCGCAAGAATCCATGAGCCTTTTCCGGCTTTCTTTTTTTCCGGCTTGAAGAAGAGACTCGCCAGCACCGGGATAAGTGTGAGGGCCACGACAACGGAAGCAATGAGCGCAAAGGTTTTCGTGTAGGCCAGCGGCTTGAATAGTTTTCCTTCGGCGGCCTGCAGGGCAAAGACCGGCAGGAAGCCGACGACGGTGGTGGCGATGGCTGTGAAGACGGCTCCGGCAACTTCATGCGAGGCGGTCAGTACGGTGTTTATGCGGTCCTGATAGTTGTTGCGTTTTAGGTGCCGGTGAATGTTTTCGCAGAGCACGATGCCCATATCGACCATGGTGCCGATGGCGATGGCGATGCCGGAGAGTGCGACAATATTGGCTTCGATGCCGAAGGATTTCATGGCAATGAAGCACATGAGGACCGAGACCGGCATAACGATGGAGATGAGCAGTGCGCTGGGCAGGTGGCGGATCATCAACAGCACGACAATCATGGTGATGAGGATTTGCTGGAGCAGGGCGGTGCTGAGGGTGTCGAGCGTTTCGTGGATGAGGCCGGTGCGGTCGTAGAACGGAACAATGGCGATCTGGCTGGTGGTGCCATCGGCCAGTTTTTTCGAAGGAAGCCCCGGCGCGATTTCGGCAGCCTTTGCCTTTACGTTCTGAATGGTTGAAAGCGGGTTTTCGCCGTGGCGGACAACGACCACGCCGCCGACGGCCTCGGCACCCTCCTTGTCGAGCGCCCCGCGCCGCATGGCGGGACCGAGCGATACGTTGGCGACGCTCTTCACGAGGATCGGAACCCCGTTGCGTTCTCTAACGACGGTGCTTTCAATGTCCGAAACCGATTCGATCTGGCCGAGGCCGCGGATGACATATTCCACCTTGTTGATTTCCACCGTGCGTGCGCCAATGTCGAGGTTGGAGTTTTTAACGGCACGGAACACCTGCTGCAAGGTAACGCCGTAGGCGCGCAGGGCGTCGGGGTCGACGTCGATCTGGTATTCCTTCACAAAGCCGCCGATCGACGCGACCTCGGCCACACCGCCCGCCGAGGCGAGGGCATAGCGCACTTGCCAGTCCTGGATGGAGCGCAGCTCGGCAAGGTCCCATCCGCCGGTTGGGTTTCCTTCGGGATCGCGGCCTTCGAGGGTGTACCAATAGACCTGCCCGAGCGCGGTGGCGTCGGGGCCGAGAGTGGGTTCAATGCCGGCGGGGAGCGTGCCCGCCGGAAGGCTGGCAATCTTTTCCAGAATGCGCGAGCGCGACCAGTAGAAGTCAACGTCGTCCTCGAAGATGACGTAGATGGAGGAGAAGCCGAACATTGAGTAGCTGCGGACGGTTTTAATGCCGGGCATGCCGAGCAGGGTGGTAGTGAGCGGGTAGGTGATCTGGTCTTCGACATCCTGCGGCGAGCGGCCGTTCCATTCGGTGAAGACGACCTGTTGGTTTTCCCCAATGTTAGGAATCGCGTCGACCGCGACGGGCTTGCGGGAGAGAACGCCGAGGTTCCAGTCGAACGGCGCAACGCGCAGGCCCTGCAAAACGATGATCGCCAGCAGCAGGAATATGATCAGCGGATTGCGCAGGCACCACTCAATCAGCCGACCGCTTGGAGTGCTAATGTTCATGGGATTTGCTTTCCACCTTTTCGGGTTCAACGCCTTCGGCGCGCATTTGTTCGAGATGCTTTTCGGGATCTTCCATGAAGGTCGAGTCGCAGCCGGCGCAGCAGAAGTAGACTCGCTGTCCCTGATAGTCGGCATAGACCTCTTTGTTGATCGGGTTGCCCATGACGGGGCAGAGCATCTGAGGCTTCATCTCCATGTGCCCCTTGCCCTCCACGCTCATCATGCCGGGTTTGGCTTGGATCTGTATTTCGCTATCGATCTTGAATGCGCCCTTGGAAACAATCGTGTCGCCTTCTTCGAGTCCGGATTCGACGAGCCGGAAATCGCCGGCGCGGCGGCCGAGCCGGATCTGGCGCGGGAGGTATACGCCTTCCTGCGTTTCAAGATAGACGATGGCGCGTTTGCCGGTGAGCAGGGCGGACGATGCGGGAATGACCAGCGGCGGGGTTTCGCCGCCAATCTGGGCTTGCACAACGGCACGGACAAACATGCCGGGTTTGAGTCGCCCGTCGGTGTTGGACATATTGACGCGCACCTTGGCGGTGCGGGTGGCTTCGTCGATGATTGGATCGATAAACGCGACGCTGCCTTTGAATGTTTCACCGGGAAAAGCTTCGGTGGAGACGGCGACGGATTGGTCGTGTTGAAGCAGGTCGAGATCGGATTCATAGGCATCGAGAACGATCCAGACATGGGAGAGGTCGGCAACGGTATAGATGGGGCTGCCGGTCTGGACATACATGCCTTCAATTCCCGTTTTCTGGACCACAACACCCGCCGTGGGGGAATGGATTGTGAGTTGGTCGTTGGGCGTTTTTCTTTTTTCGAGCTCGGCGAGCTGTTGCGGGGCAAGGCCGTAAAGCAGCAGCTTGTCGCGCGCGATTTTTTGCAGCGATTCGTTCGCTCCGGCCTGGATCAGCTCCTGTTGTGCGGCGAGTAGCTCGGGGCTGTAGAGTTCGACGAGGGGGTCGCCTTTGCGGACGGGCATGCCGGTGTAGTCGACGTAAAGGCGATCAAGGCGTCCGGGTACGCGGGCGGTGATCGTGGACAGCCGGGTTTCGTCATATTCAATCTTCCCGGTGAGCCGCACCTCGGTTTCGACAAAGCGGCGCTCAACCACGCTGGTTTCCACTTCGGCCAGCTTGCGGGCATGTTCGGTCAGGTGAAGTTCATGGGCGTGGCCCGATCCGTCCGGCGCGTTTTCGGAAACAGGAATCAGATCCATGAAGCAGATGGGGCACTTGCCCGGTTCGGGATGCTGCACCTGCGGATGCATGGAACAGGTCCAGAATTTGGTTGCTGTCTCTGTGGATGAGGGGGTGCGGGGGAGAGGGGGAGAGGGGGAGAGGAAACCGCGGATGAGAAATCCCGCTGCGAGGGCGACGCCGATTAAAATCCATGGGAGTTTATTTTTCATGGTTCAGCTCCTTTCCGGTGAGCATTTCGATTTTGGCAAGGTGGATCTGGCTGTCGGCGCGGGCCCGGGCGAGTTCGAGCTGATAACGCAGAATGGAGCGCTGGGTATCAATCAGGTCAAGGAAGCTGGCCTTGCCGGAACGGTAGTCGGTTTCGCTGAGTTTAAGCAGTTGACCGGCCTGCGGCAGAATGGTGTCGCGGTAGAGCGCAATTTTCCGTTCGGCTTCGCGGTAGTCGGCCGCGGCGGCTTCCAGCTTTGTTTTCAGGACGTTGGCTTTTTGCTGACGGGCAAAGTCGAAGGTGTTGCGCATGAAGGCGGCGCGCTCAATGTCGGCATTGTGTTTTCCGCGCCAGAGCGGAAGGCTGACGCCGATGCCCGCCATCCATGCATCCTTGCCGCTGTCGCTAACCGGCGCGGATGCATCTCCGATCCCGATCCATTCAACGCCAAGGGTGAGGTTGGGCCATCCTTCCTTTTTCGCTTCGCGTATGCCGGACTCCGAACCCGACAGTTCGTGGACGAGGGCCATCAGGTCGGGGTTGGTTTGAATGGAGGGGACGAAGGCGGGGTCGATGGATCGGAAATCGAGTTGGGAAATGGTTGGGAGGGGGGAGGTGCTGTCGCGGTTCAGTGCGGCATTGAGTTCGGCGTTGATCGGAATCCGCTTTTCATCGAAGGTTTGCAGGCGCTCCTCGAGCTGTGCGCGCTCCAGCTGGGCTTTAATGACTTCCGCGGCTGAAGCTCCGGCGCGGACACGGCTTTCGGCAACGCCCTCGATATTCTTCAGGAGTTGAATGTTCTGTTTCATCAGTTCGGTTTCGCGGTGCAGAAGCCAGGCCCTGGAATAGGCGCGGCGCAGGTCATAGGCGAGTTTGAGCCGGGCGGCGCGGTATTGTTCGTAGGTGCTGTCGGCCCGTGCGAGCTGGGCTTTTTGACGGGCATCGAGTTTCCCCGGCCAAGGGAACTGTTGCGAGATTCCCGCTTTGTGTTCCTGCGGGCCAACGCGTGTTTCGACCGATTCGATAAAATAGCGGTAGGTCAGCCGGGGGTCGGGCAGGGTCTTGACCACCTCGGCCTTGCGAAGCGCGGCCTGCCAGCGGTTGTAGGCCGCCTGCACGCCGGGGTTGTTTTCCTGTGCGGCATTCAAAAAATCATCATAGGAGGCTAATTCCGCTCCGCGACAAGAAATTGAAATACAAAGGCACGAAGTCCACAAAGTAAGACGAACCGGAAGCTTAGAGACCTTGGTGTCTTTGTATTTAAAAAAACGTGGGGTCATTTTTCCATCCTCTTGATGACGATCATGATTTCCTCAAGCTTTTGGTCGATGTTTGCCTCGTCCCGTTGTTCAAGTGCGTCGGAAACACAGTGTTTGAGGTGTTTTTCGAGGATAATTTTGCTGACGGATTGCAGCGCCGAGCGTGCGGCCTGGATCTGGGTGATGATATCGATGCAGTATTCGCCCTCGTCGATCATTCGCTTCACGCCCTTGATCTGCCCCTCGATGCGGGAGAGGCGGGTGGTGTTTTCCGCATGTGTTGTTGTGTGGCCTTTCATGCCATATCTCCATGATTCATGAGGGTAGATACCCCTGCAGGGTATGGCGTTCAAATTAAATATGATAAAAACGGTAATGTAATATGTGAATAAAGGGTGTGTAGTTCCAAGGTGGGACTACAAACCTATTTATGGATTTGTAACGGCTTCGGATAATGGGTAAAAAAGCCCATTCTGTTTTCTAGAGAAGGATTTGGAGCAATTTAATATGAGAATACTTTCGGGCATACAGCCTTCGGGCAAGCTGCACATTGGAAACTATTTTGGAATGATGAAGCCGGCGATCGAGCTGCAGGAGCAAGGCGAGGCCTATTTGTTCATTGCAAACTACCACGCCATGACGACGGTTCAGGATGCCGGCGCACTGCGGCAGATGACGGAAGATGTGGCGCTGGACTTCCTGGCGTGCGGGATCGATCCGGAAAAGACGGCGTTCTATCGCCAGTCCGACGTGCCGGAGGTGCACGAGCTGGCGTGGCTGCTCTCGACGCTTTGCCCGATGGGGCTGCTGGAGCGTTGCCACTCCTACAAGGATAAGATTGCCAAGGGCATCGCGGCTTCGCACGGTCTGTTTGCCTATCCGGTGCTGATGGCGGCGGATATTCTTGCGGTCAACTCCAACGTGGTGCCGGTAGGGCGCGACCAGAAGCAGCACGTGGAGGTTACGCGTGATCTGGCAACCAAGTTCAACAACACCTTTGGCGAGGTGTTCACCATCCCGGAACCTTCCATCCGCGAGCATGTGGCGGTGGTGCCGGGGGTTGACGGCCAGAAGATGTCGAAGTCGTACGACAACACCATCGAGATTTTTGCCGAGGGCAAGCCGCTGAAGAAGCGGGTGATGTCTATTGTTACCGACAGCAAGGAGTTGGAGGATCCGAAGGATCCGGAAACCTGCAACGTCTTCGCCCTCTACAAGCTGCTGTCGGCCGAAGAGGAACAGGTGGCGCTTGCAGAGCGCTACCGTGCCGGCGGCATGGGCTATGGCCACGCCAAGATGGAGCTGCTCGACAAGATCAACGAGCATTTTGCCCCGATGCGCGAAAGGCGGCGCGAGCTGGCGGCGGATATGGATTTTGTAAACGATGTATTGCGCCAGGGTGCGGAAAAGGCTTCGGTGCTCGCCCGCGAAACACTTCAGAAAGCACGCCAGGCTGTGGGCCTGGAATAACAATTTAAGGGACTGTGTCTAGCCAGATGGATTTAATCAAAGACGACTACAAGGTCATGCTCGAAGTATTCGAGGGGCCGCTCGACCTGCTTTTGTATCTCATCAAGAAGGATGAGGTGGATATTTACGATATTCCGATCGGGCGGATTACCGACCAGTATATGGAATACCTGAAATTGATGAAGGTGCTCGACCTGAATATTGCGGGCGACTTTATCGTAATGTCGGCGACGCTGATGCTGATCAAGAGCCGCATGCTGTTGCCGGTGGATGAGCGCAAGGAGATGGACGACGAGGAGGAAGAGGATCCTCGCTGGGACCTGGTGCGCCAGTTGGTGGAATACAAGAAGTTCAAGGATGCCGCCGACCATCTCGAAGACCTCGAGTTGCACATGGAAAACGTGTTTGGCCGCGAGAGCGAGCACGTCGAGCTGGGCGCACCGCCGGAGGTGGACCTGCGCGATGCGAGCATCTTCGATCTGATTTCGTCGCTGAACGAGGCGCTTGGCCGCGTGCAGGAAGAGGATCTCCAGGAAATCTTTGCGGAGGAACATACGGTTTCGCAGAAGGTGACCTATATCGTCGAAAACCTGAAAATCGCGAAGAGGTTGAGCATTACGGATCTGTTCACGGGCATGAATTCGCGGCAGGAGATTGTCTGTACTTTCCTTGCCGTGCTCGAACTGATAAAGCTAAACCGGATCGCGGCAGTGCAGGACGACCATTTCAGCAGTATTGTCGTGGAACCGCGCGAGCCGGAGAAAAACGGAATCGAGGCTTCCGAGGAAGCACTGGTGGTTGAAGGGGAATTGCTTTAGGGATGGAGAAACAGGATGAGCGAAAGCACGGTTGATGTACTTCCAGAACTGAAACAGATTGTCGGGGCATTGTTGTTTGCGGCCAAGGAGCCGCTGACGATCAAGCGCATCCGCAAGGCCATGATCGAGACCGGAAACGGATTCGCCGGGCCGTACGAGCAGTATGCCAAGGCGACCGACAAGCAGATCGAGGGTGCGTTGGACGAGCTTCAAGAGGATTTGGAAAAAGCGAAGCTGGGCCTGGGTGTCGCCAAGGTGGCCGAAGCCTACCGTTTGCAGAACGATGCCGCCTGCGGACCGTTCGTTCGTGCCTTGCTCGAAAAGAACCAGACCATGCGCCTTTCCAAGCCGGCGCTCGAAACGCTGGCGATCGTGGCCTACCGCCAGCCCTGCCTTCGCTCGGAAATCGAGGAGGTGCGCGGCGTTTCGGTCGATGCCGTCCTTCGCAAGCTGATCGATATGCAGCTGGTGCGCGTTGTGCGCCGCAGCGAACTGCCCGGCCGTCCGTGGCTGTTCGGCACCACGCAGAAGTTCCTCGAGCATTTCGGCATCAACGCCATCGAGGATCTGCCGGGAAGCCAGGAGCTGAAGCGCGCCATGCCGGCGGAGGGGAAGAAGCAAAGCACCGAAACCTTCCCCGAAATGGAGGAGGAGCTCGGCCAGCAGAAGAGCGAAACCGAAGCAACTGAAGAGGAATCCGTCGCTGCGCTCGACGAGGAAATCCAAGCCTCTGAAGAGGCGACAGGAAAAGAATAAACACAAAGGCACAAAGGACTCAAAGGACGGCGCAGAGAACCTTTCTTTGTGAACTTCGAGACTTAAGCGAGTGTGCGAGCGGGTGTTTAAAATGATAAGGGGAAGAAAATGAATCTCGACAATCTGAGAAAACAGATCGACTCGCTCGATTCCGAAATCGTGCGCCTGCTCAACGAGCGCATCAACGTGGTGCTGGAAATCGGGGATGAAAAAAAGAAGTCCGGCGCCGAAATCTATGTGCCATCGCGCGAGCGTGCCGTCTTCGATAAAATCAAGTCGTTGAACGAAGGGCCGCTGCCGGAGGAGTCGGCGCACGCGATCTACCGTGAAATCATGTCGGCCGCACTGGCACTCGAAACCGAGATGAAGATTGCCTACCTCGGCCCCGAGGCCACCTTCACGCACCAGGCCGCGCGCGGCAAGTTCGGCGTAAGCGTCGACTATATTCCTGCCAGCACCATCAGCGAGGTCTTCGACCGCGTGCAGAACCGCACCGCCGACTATGGCGTGGTGCCGGTCGAAAACTCGACCGAGGGTGCCGTTACGCACACCTTCGACCAGTTTGCCACCACCCCGCTCAAGATCTGCGCGGAAATCTATCTGCCCATTTCGCTAACCCTGCTGGCCAAGCAGCCGAAGGAGGAGATCAGCCTCGTTTTCAGCAAGCAGGAGGTCTTCGGGCAGTGCCGCAGTTGGTTGAATGCCAATATGCCCGGCGCCAAGCTCTCTCCGGTGGAAAGCACCACCAAGGCCGTCCAGCTCGCGCTTGAAACTCCGGGCGCGGCCGCCATCGCCAGTGTCATGGCGTCCGATATGTACGATATTGAGGTGCTTGCCGAAAATATTCAGGATATGCAGGGCAACACCACTCGCTTCCTCGTCATCGGTCAGGGCCACGGCCCCGCCACCGGCAACGACAAGACCTCCATCGTCTTCGGCGTAAAGCACACGGTCGGTGCCCTCTACGATGCCCTCTCCGTCTTCAAGACCGACAACATCAACATGACCAAGATCGAGTCGCGCCCCAGCCGCAACAAGGCGTGGGAATACTATTTCTTCGTCGATATCGACGGCCATGCCGACGATCCCGTTGTTGCGCGCGCCCTCGACGAGCTGCAGGAGCACTGCACCCTCATGACCATCCTCGGCTCCTACCCCAAGGCGGAGGTCTGATTCGGGAGGGTGTTTACTTAGGATTTGACAGAGCCCAAGGGATGGGACTATGTTCCGCGCCGTTATGAGAAACGAATTCGACAACCGACTACTAGGCCTATTGCTACTCGCTGGGAATGATCCTGTGGAGGCCGTTTGCCTATAGGTTGCTGATTCAACCGATTTGATAAACCTCCGCCGGGCAACCTGCGGGGGTTTTTTATTGGAACCACGGATGAACGCAGATGGACTCGGATAAAGATCAGTGTGAATCCGTGTCCATCTGTGGTTCAAAATATCGGTTAAGGTTTTGTTTGAATGAAATGGATAAGAGATGCGGGGTTGGTTAGGTTAATCCCCGTTTAGGAGAAATAAGATGAGTGTACCAAAATATAAAGTTCCGGAGATGATCGAGCTCCCCGGCCGCCAATGGCCGTCGAAGAGCATTACCCGTTCGCCGCAATGGTGTTCGGTGGATCTTCGCGATGGCAACCAGGCGTTGCCCGATCCGATGGACCCGGATCAGAAACTCGAATATTTCAAGATGCTTTGCGATATCGGCTTCAAGCATATTGAAGTCGGCTTCCCGTCGGCCAGTCAGGATGACTTCGACTTTTTCCGTCGCTTGATCGAGGAGGGCCATATTCCCGACGATGTGTTCATCATGGGGCTCACGCAGTGCCGCCCGCACTTGATCGCCCGAACGTTTGAAGCATTCAAGGGATGCAAGCAGGGCATTGTGCATGCCTATATTGCTCCGTCGGATCTTCACATGACGCAGGTGTTCGGTCTCGATCAAAAGGCGACCATTGAAACCGCGGTGGCTTCGACCCGGCAGATTCGCGAGCTTGCCGATGCCATGCCGGAGTCGGATATCCGCTACGAGTTTTCTCCGGAGGAGTTCACCGATACCGATCTCGAATTTGCTCTTGAAATCTGCGAGGCGGTATTCGGGGCATGGGGCAAGGCGACGCCGGAGAAGCCGCTTATTATGAATCTTCCGGCCACCGTCGAGCGCCGGCCGCCAAACCACTATGCAGACATGGTGGAGTGGTTCTGCGGCAAGTTCTCAAAGCGCGATTGCATCTCGGTGTCGCTTCATTCGCACAACGACCAGGGCATGGCCGTTGCCGCTACCGAGCTTTCCCTCATGGCGGGTGCCGACCGGGTGGAAGGTACGCTCTTCGGGCACGGCGAGCGCACCGGCAACGTTGATCTTGTGACCTGCATCAACAACCTCTATTCGCGCGGCATTGATACCGGCATGGATTTTTCCGATCTCGCGCATGTGGCCGAGACCGTCGAGCGCTTGACCGGTATGCCGATCTATTATCGCCAGCCATATGCGGGCAGCTATGCCTTTACCGCATTTTCCGGTTCGCATCAGGATGCCATCAACAAGGGGATGCACAAGCTTCCCGAAGCACCGGATCGCTTCGGCATGGGCTGGAAGGTGCCGTATCTCCATGTCGATCCGGCCGACCTTGGCCGCAAGTTCGAGCGGCTCATCCGCATCAACTCGCAGTCCGGCAAGGGCGGGATTGCGTGGGTGCTTGAGCAGGACTTCGGCATCGAGATTCCCAAGGCGATGCAGCCCGAGCTCAGCAGGTATGTTCAGGCCTACAGCGAGTCGGTTGGTCGGGAAATCAGTGCCGATGAGGTACATATGGTTTTCCAGAACGAGTTTGTTTCGCCGGAAGGACCGTATGAGCTTCTTGGCTACTGGCCGCGTCCGGACGATCAGGATCCGACCTTTATCCATGGCGAAGTCAAGGTAAAGGTGGATGGCGAGGAAAAGACCGCCGAGGCGGATGGGAACGGCCCGGTTTCGGCCTTTGTTTCCGCCATTCGAAAGATTGTGAATACGGATTTCAGCGTGGACGACTATCACGAACAGGCGGTCGGCAAGGGGGCCGATGCACAGGCCTTGGCCTATGTTCCGCTCAAGCTTTCCGATAATGGCGTAATCTTTGGCGTCGGTGCCGATTCCAACATTAACCAGGCCGCCGTCCGCGCCATCGTTGCCGGCCTCAACCGCATCGCAAAAAAATAATTAAACACCAAGGCACGAAGAACACACGCGAAGCGAGGCTGGAGGAACGACAGCAATGACCAGAGGGAATGGCAACCTTGGTGCCCTTAGAGTCTTAAGCGTAGCGAGTGTTTTTAAAGGGAGTTGTTTGAATGAATCTGAGTGGACACACAAAACCGTTTGCCGTGCTGGGTCATCCGATCGGGCACACGCTTTCGCCGGTGATGCACAATGCGTCGATGCAGGAGCTGGGGTTCGATGGAATCTATCTTGCGCTCGACGTGCATCCCGATGAGTTGATGGATGTATTGCCTGCGATGCAGAAGATGGGCTTTGCCGGGGTCAACCTGACCGTGCCGCACAAGGAGATCGCTTTCCGGGGGCTGGGAAAACTCGACGAGAGTGCCGAGCTGTTCGGTGCGGCCAACACGGTTGAGTTCACCGAGGATGGAATGGTGGGTCATAACACCGATGGGTATGGTTTCCTCAAGGCGCTGGAGGAGGCTTTCGGCAAGACGATCGAAGGCGATGCCGTGTTTATCCTCGGCTGCGGCGGGGCGGGGCGGGCTACCGCATTGCAGGCAGCGGTCAACGGGGCACGGTCGCTGGTGTTGGCCGATATCGATGCCGACCGCGTCCGGCGGTTGAAGGAAGAGGTTTTGGGATTGGCTCCAGATGTGGAGGTTGTTCCGGCCTTGTGCGATTGCGAAAAGGCCGAGCTATGCCGGGCGTGCGATCTTGTGGTGCAGGCTTCGCCGGTCGGCATGAAGGAGGGTGATCCCTCGCTCTTGCCGCCCGAAGCGTTCCGTGAGGGACAGCGCGCGTTCGACCTTATCTACATGTATCCCGAAACTGCTTTTCTCACCACCGCGCGCGAAGCCGGCGCGGAAATTGCCAATGGATTGGGCATGCTTTTACATCAGGGAGCCCGTGCCTTTGAAATCTGGACGGGGGTTCAGCCGGATATCGAGGCGATGCGGAACGCGCTCGAGGAATCGGTATACAAATAATTTTACCACCCGCTGCGCTGGAGGGCACAGAGGTCTCGGAGGATTGGTTTTCTCTGTGTACTCCGTGTCCTCCAATGAGCGAAGCGAATGGGTGGTGAATAAAAGATTGGATAGCAAATGACGTTTATTGATTGGTACTTCACGTTCGTGGTATTCGTGTTAGGGGCTTGCTGGGGCAGTTTTCTGAACGTTTGCATCTATCGCATCCCGGCGGAGCTTTCGGTGGTCAAGCCGCGTTCGCGCTGCCCGAAGTGCATGACCAATCTGGCATGGAAAGATAACATCCCGATATTCGGCTGGATCTTTCTGGGCGGGAAGTGCCGCTACTGCAAGGCTCCGATCTCCGCCCGCTATCCCTCCATCGAGCTGTTGACGGCCATTTTATTCACACTGGTTTGGTTGCGTTTCCCGTATCCGGAGAGTCTGCTGTTCATTCCCTACTGGCTGATGGTTTTCGGGCTGTTGCTCGGAACGTTTGTGGATATCGATGAAATGTGGCTGCCCGATCGCTGCACCATCGGTGGAATGATTGCCGGCCCGATTTTCAGTTTCCTTATTCCCGCCATGCATGGTGCCGAGGGGCATGTGGCGGGGCTGGTCCAGTCGCTTATTGGCATGGGTTTCGGATTCGGATTGTTCTGGGCAATTTCAGTTGTTGGCCGGTTGATCTTAAGAAAGGATGCGATGGGCTTCGGCGATGTCAAGTTGATGGGGGCGCTGGGTGCCTTCCTCGGCTTGGAGTCCATTATTTTTATCACGTTTGTTTCTTCACTGGTTGGTGCGGTTATCGGCCTCTCCTTTATTGCAGCGGGCAAAAGGGAGCTGCAGAGCAAGATACCGTTCGGGCCGTACATTGCGCTCGCGGCCATCATCTGGGTGCTGGGCGGCTCCGGCTGGTGGGATGCCTATGCGGACTGGGTGACCGGCGCGGGAATGTAGACGTACCGCCGACATCCTATCGGCCAAGGCAGGCAAAGCTTGGTCGCTATTCGCTTCCAACCACCTGCGACACAAAAAAAGCTCCCGGTTGAGGGAGCTTTTTTTCGCTTGAGCAAGGCTTAGTAGCGGTTGCTCGGGCGGGAGTTTTTCAGCCGCTTTTTCTTTTCGCTCGGCTTCTCGTAGTGACGCTTCGAGCGCATGGTCTTGAGGATGCCCTCTTTGTCCAGCGCCTTCTTCAGGCGACGCAGTGCGCGATCCACGCTTTCGCCGCGGCGTACTTTTACTTCACAGGTTTCTTGTGCCATTTCTAAATTCACCTCCCCCGATCATTTGGGGTTCTTTCAAGAGGCGGGAACCTAGTGCAGCACCTGTGCGATGTCAAATAGAATAATGGCTCTTTAAACAACAACGGACAGGCCGCGAAGCCTGCCCGTTGCATGTTCCCCTCGGGGGTTCTTTTAGCCTTCCTTGGCGGTCTTGGCCGCTTCGGTGATTTTCGAGGCGAGATGCGCGGGCACCTGCTCGTAGCGGCTGAACTCCATTTCGAAGGAGCCTTGTCCGCTGGTGATCGAGCGCAGCTCGGAGCAGAACTTGAAGGTTTCCGACTGCGGCACGTCGGCCGAAATCGCCTGAAGCCCATCCTCCGGCCCCATGCCGAGGATGCGTCCACGCTTGGTGTTGAGCAGCCCGCTGATATCGCCCATGAACTGGTCGGGCACGAGTACCTTGACGGTCATGATCGGCTCGAGCAGCACGGGGCTGGATTTTTCAATGGCTTCGTGCAATGAGCGCGCACCGGCAATCTTGAAGGCAACCTCGGACGAGTCGACGTCGTGGTACGATCCGTCGTACAGCTCGACCTGCACATTGATGACTTCCGATCCGACCAGCGGGCCTTTCTCCAGCCCTTCGATAAAGCCTTTTTCGCACGCGGTGATGAAGCCGCCGGGGATGGCGCCGCCGACGATCTTGTTAAGGAACCAGTTTTCCTCGGCAGGATCCTTCGGGCGGATGCGGATGTAGCATTCGCCATATTGGCCGCGACCGCCGGACTGTTTCTTGTGCTTGTAGTGGCCTTCGCCGTTGCCGGTGATGGTTTCCTTATAGGCGACCGCCGGGGTGTGGTGGGTCATTTCGACATTGGAGCGGTTTTTGATGTGCTCAAGGGTGACGTCGAGGTGCATATCGCCCATGCCCCAGAGGACCAGCTCATGGGTCTCGGTGTTGTGGTCGAGTTTGGTGGAGGGATCCTCTTCCGTTGCACGGTGCAGCGCCATGCCGATCTTGTCGGCGTCGGTCTTGTTCTTCGGCTCGACGGCATAGGCCGCGACCGGGGAGGGGAAGACGATCGGATCGAACTTGATTTCCTTGCCGGCGGCGCAGAGCGAGTCGTTGAGGTAGGTGTGCTTTAGCTTGGTCAGTGCCACAATGTCGCCGGCCTTGGCCTCCGAGGCCTCGGTGGTCTTCTTGCCGTCCACATAGAGGATCGTGCTGACCTTTTCCTTCTGGTTCTTGGTCGGGTTGAAGATTTCCATGCCGGGCTTGAGCACGCCGCTGTAGATGCGCACAAAGGTAAGCTGTCCGATAAAGGCATCGTTGAAGCAGCGCCAAACCTTGCCGGAAAAGGGCTGGTCTTCCTCGGCTGAGATTTCGTTGCCCTCGGCGCAGCTGACGGGATAGTCGTGCGGCGACGGGAACAGGCGGCTGATGGAGTCCATTGTTTCCTTCACGCCTATGTCGGCCTTCACGGAGGTGGCGAATATCGGAATCAGGTGTGCATCGTGAACCGACTTGCGCAGACCTTCGGAAAACTCGTCGGCGGTCAGTTCCTCGCCTTCAAAATATTTTTCCATCAGCGAATCGTCGGTTTCCGCGGCCAATTCGATCAGGTGGTCCTTGATCGCCTTGACGCGATCCTTGAGTTCGTCGGGGACTTGGTCGGTAGGGGTGTTGAGGAGATCGATCGCCTTGCCGTCGGAGGTCGGCAGCACCATCGGCACGCAGCGGTCATCCCCCCAGCGCTCCTTGATTTCCAGCAGGGTGTTGTCAAAATCGGTGTCATCCTTGTCGAGGCAGGTAATGGCGATGCCGCGCGGCAGGTTGCGCTTTTCGCAGGCCTTCCATGCGCGCTGCGTGCCGACCTGGATGCCGGAGCTGGCATCGATGGTAATAAGGGCGGCGTCCGTAACTTCGGCGGCGGCGATCATCTGGCCGATAAAGTCGGCGAATCCAGGGGTGTCGAGCATGACGAGGCGGCGGATCTTGCGGGAGGCGGCGGTGTAGACGCCGTCAAAGGGTTTTGCCCAAATGGAGATTTCGTGTGCTTTTTCTTCGTCGGTCCAATCGGCCACACTGGTACCGTTTTCCGGAGAGCCCACCCGATCAACCTGACCCAGCTTGAACAGAATGCTGTCGATCAGTGAAGTCTTCCCGCTACCAGTGTGGCCCATTAGGGCGAAGTTGCGGACATTATCAATGGGAATGTTTTTCATATTTCCTCTCCGGTTGCTCGCCGGCCGCCTTGCGGCTTCCGGCAGTTGTTTGGTTCTTGGTTCCTGGTTGACAAGGCCTCAACAACAAGCAACTCATCAACCATGAACCGGCCCTTGGGCCTCTCCCCGTCTGCCACCCCTGCAGCATAGAAGCGGGAAGCTTCAAAAAATACCGTCAATCCCCCGGCGTTTCAAACCCTTTCCCCCAACAACTGCACGGATGTGGAATTATTCGTGGCGCGGGAACGCGTTGTCGCCTTGACTTTTCTCTGGCATGATATACCTTTTGGTATATATCCAATGGAGAGGCTCATGCAGACAGCAAAACTTTTTAAAAACGGGCGCAGTCAGGCGGTTCGCCTGCCGAAGGAATTCCGGTTCAAGGAACCTGAAGTATTTATCTCGAAAGTCGACAATGTCGTTATGTTGATTCCGCATGATGACCCCTGGGCCGGGCTTATGGGCAGCTTGGAACGTTTTTCCGGTGATTTCATGGCCGAGCGGAACCAGCCTCCGGTACAAGAACGGAGCGGCCTTTAATGCGCTATCTGCTTGATACAAATATTTGTGTTTTCCTGATACGGAACAGATCGCCCCGCGTTCTGGCTGAACTTCGAAAGCATGATCCGGCTGATCTTTGTATTTCGGCGATCACAGTGGCCGAACTCGAATATGGATGTGATCGCAGCGCCGACCCGGGAAAAAACCATCTTGCACTCACTGAATTTCTCTCGCCCTTCACCCTTCTTCCGTTCGATGAAGCTGCCGCCTGCGTCTATGGGAGAGTCAGAATCGGTCTGGAAAAGGTCGGCACGCCGATCGGGTCAATGGATTTGCTGATTGCCGCCCATGCCGTTTCGCGGCAAATGACCGTGGTCACCAACAACACGCGGGAATTCAACCGCGTCGAAGGGTTGGTGGTGGAGGACTGGTCTCAATGAAAAAGAACCTATCCCAATTTGAACTGATGGCGCCGGCGGGATCGTATGGCGCGTTGTCGGCGGCGATTCGCGGCGGGGCGGACTCGGTCTACTTTGGCGTCGACAAGCTCAACATGCGCTCGCGTGCCGCCAGCCCGTTCAGCCTCGGCGACCTGCGGCGTATTGTGCGCATCTGCCGCTGGTGCGGGGTGAAGTCCTATCTGGCGCTCAACGTCATTGTCTACGACGAAGAACTCGCAACCATGCGCGAAATCTGCGACGCCGCAAAAACCGCCAATATTGACGCCGTCATCGCCTCCGACATTTCAGCCATTGAATATGCCCGTTCCATCGGCCTCGAAGTCCACATTTCCGTGCAGGCCAATATTTCAAACATCAGTGCCGTAAAATTTTATGCACAATATGCCGACGTTATGGTGCTCGCACGCGAGCTGACGCTCGACCAAATCACTGCCATCGGAAACGCGATCCGCGAAGAGGATATCCGTGGGCCGAAAGGCGAGCTGGTGCAGATCGAACTCTTTGCCCACGGCGCGCTGTGCGTCGCTATCTCCGGCAAATGCTATATGAGCCTCGGGCAATACAACCAGTCCGCCAATCGCGGTGCCTGCTTTCAAAACTGCCGCCGTGCCTACCGCATCACCGATGTTGAAACCGGCGATGAGCTGGAGGTGCAGAACCGCTACATCATGTCGCCCAAGGATCTCTGCACGCTGCCGCATCTCGACAAGCTCGCCGAGGCGGGAGTTGCCGTCTATAAGCTCGAAGGGCGTGCCCGTACAGCGCAATACGTTGACATCGTCACTCGCGCCTACCGGGCCGGGCTCGATGCCGTTGAGGCCGGAACCTTCAGGCCCGAGGATTTCGACCCGCTGGAAGCGGGGTTGGCCGATGTCTTCAACCGTGGTTTCTGGGACGGGGGCTACTATTGCGGCGAAAAGATGGGCGAGTGGGCCGCCTCCGGCCATTCGCAGGCGGAATACAAGCGCATCCAGCTCGGTGTCGTCACCAACTATTTCTCCAAGATCGGGGTTTGCGAATTTACTCTTTGGCAAAAAGAGCTGCTGCCCGGTTGTGAACTGCTCGTCGAAGGCCCAACCACCGGTGCGGTGCAAACCGTCGCCGAATCCATCCGTGTTGATGGCCAACCCGCCGACCGCGCCGTCAAAGGCGACAAGGTCACCTTCGCCGTTCCGGAGAAGGTGAGAAGGCAGGACAAGGTTTTCCTGCTTCAGCCGGTGGAGTAGATTGTAGACGAGGCAAGATGCCTCTCCTATATTGGCTTATCGATAAAATCCGCCAGCAGGTCGAGAAGCTGTTGTTCTGCTTCGAGGATTTCAGATTCCTTTTCGGGGTCGGCCGCGAGGCGGATCTTAACCTGCCCGCCGCCGGGATAGAATCCGAGGTCGATGTCTTCGGGTTGGAAGGCCGCTTCTTCGAGGATAGTGACAATGTCGGACTCGCCAATGCCTTTGGCGAGAACTGTGCGTACAAGGCGGGGGCGGGCATCGGCATAGCGATCCTTTAGCCAGGGGACAATCTCTTCGGAGAGGATGGCGTTGAATTCATTGGGCGGCCCGGGGAGCACAAAAAGGGTTTTCCCGGCGCTTAGGTCGATTCGCTGTCCGGGGGCGGCTCCGACGGAGTTGGGCAGGACTGCGCAGTTTTCAAGAACGAGAGCCTGCCGCTTTCCGGCATCGGTAATGTTTCGTCCGCGCTTTTTGTACCAGCCCTTAAGGTGGTCGACCGTGGGGGAGTGGAGCATGATTTTCCGTTCAAGCAACTGGCCGAGGGCGTCGCGCGTGATGTCGTCGACCGTGGGGCCGAGCCCGCCGCTAACGAATATGAGGTCGACGCGGGCCAGAGCTTCCCTGGTTGCGCTTTGAATGGTTGAAACATCGTCGGGGATGGTGGTGTCGCGTACGAGCTGAAGGCCGATGGCGGCGAGTGTTTCGCCGAGATCCTGTCCGTGCGTATTTAGCGTTTGGCCGCAGAGCAGTTCGTTGCCGATGGAAATGAGTTCTGCTTGATTGTTCATCCGGTGCTCCTCAAAGTGCGGGGTATCTTGAAGTTATGAATGAATCGAATCAATCCTTAAGCGTAGAAGAGGGCGGTCAACGGCTGGATGTATTTCTGGCGTTGGCGGTTTCGGGGGTGTCGCGCTCGCACTGGAAGCAGTTGATCCAGAATGGGCGGGTGACGGTGAACGGCGCGGTCTGCAAGCCAAACCACAAGCTGCGGGCGGGCGCTGAGGTTTGCTGGGCGATTCCCGAGGAGGTTTCCGCAGAGGCGCAACCGGAGAATATCCCGCTGGATATTCTGTTCGAGGACGCTTCGGTGCTGGTGCTGAACAAGCCGTGGGGGCGGGTGGTTCATCCCGCAGCGGGCAACGAGTCGGGCACGTTGGTGAATGCGCTGCTATTCCATGATCCGGTTTTTCAGGATCTAGAGCGCGCGGGCATTGTTCACCGGCTCGATAAGGACACGAGCGGCGTGATGGTGGTGGCGAAGTCGGAAAAGGCGATGGTGGAGCTGCAACGCCAGTTCAAGGTGCGGGAGACGAAGAAGGAATATTTTGCGTTGGTGTGGGGGCATCCTCCATCGAGCGGACGGATCGAAACGTTGATCGGGCGGCATCCGGTGCATCGGAAAAAGATGGCGGTGCTGAAAGAGGAGGGGCGCGAGGCGGTCTCGAACTTTCAGACGGTGGAGCAATTTTCCGAGGCGGCACTGGTGCAGGTGAGGATAGAAACGGGGCGGACGCACCAGATCCGGGTGCATCTGGCGCATCTGGGCCACCCGGTGGTAGGCGACGCGGTGTATGGCCGCGCGCGAAAAAACAAGCTGCCGCTGAAGCCGGAACGGCAAATGCTACATGCGGCCCGGCTGGAGTTTGCGCATCCGGTTTCGGGGAAAAGGCTTTCTTTCGAGGCGCCGTTGTTCGATGATATGCGCCGAATCTTAGAACTTTTGCGGGAAGAATAATGGCGGAAACCACATTCCATGGATTGATCGACGATCTGGAAAAATATCTCGAATACCAGCGCGACGAAGGGGTTCAGCGGCTGGAGGTCGATCGCGCGGTGCTGTCGGAACTAACCAAGGTTCCGGCGCCGGAAGCACCCGAGGCGGCAAGAGTCGAGGTCGCGTCGATTCCCCAGGATTTTACATCGCTGGAGGGAATCGCTGCGCATATCGCGACCTGCCGCAACTGTTCGCTTTGCCAAGGCCGCACAAATACGGTGCCGGGCGAAGGGAATGCGGATTCGCCGGACATTATGTTCATCGGCGAGGGGCCGGGGGCGGACGAGGATGCGCAGGGTCGGCCATTTGTCGGCAAGGCGGGGCAGCTTTTGACAAAGATGATCGAGGCGATGGGATACCAGCGCGAAAAGGTGTTTATTGCCAACGTCGTGAAATGCCGCCCGCCAAACAACCGTGCACCGCAGCCGGAAGAGATGGAGGCTTGTCTTCCATACCTGCGGCAGCAGATCGGCTTGATCAAGCCCAAGACCATTGTTGGGCTGGGTGCAACGGCCATCAAGGGGCTGCTTGGGAAGACCGCCGGTATTACCCGGCTCCGTGGGACATGGCAGGAATACGAGGGTATCAAGTTGATGCCGACCTTTCATCCATCGTACCTTTTGCGTGATCCTTCGAAGAAAAAGGATGTCTGGCAGGATTTGAAGCAGGTACTGACGGAGCTGGGGAAGGAACCTCCGGCGAAAAAATAATTGAACATTGATCAGCCTTTGCATGTCTTGAAGGTTTTTGCTGGCAAGGGGGGCGCTTTGGCTTAACATGGCGCGCAGTATGGTTGCAGATTTAAATTCAGAATCAGATGGGTCCAAAGAAGCGGAGGGTGTCCTGCCCGAGCAGAAAGGGGCGGCCGATGAAGAACTCGTGCTCAAGGCGCAGCGGGGCGACGTGCGTGCGTTTGATGAGCTGGTGGAACGCTACCACGGGAAAATCTACGGCCTGACCTATAATATGACGAGCAACCGCGAGGATGCCGAGGATCTTACCCAGGAGGTATTCATCAAGGCGTTTGAGGCGCTGCCGCGCTTCCGGGGGAAATCTTCATTCTATACCTGGCTCTACCGCATTGCCGTCAACAAGACCATTAACTACCGCAAGAAGCGCAACCGCAAGCGCGCCCTGAGTTTCGATCAGTTCGATCAGGAGATCAAGACTGACGATGTTTATCACGAGCTTACGACCAAGGGATCACCCCTTCGGAACATGAGTTTGTCGGAATTGCAGGAAAAATTGAACGAAGCACTGCAAAACCTGTCTGAAAAGCACAGAACCGTGGTGGTGATGCATGATATGCAGGGGATTCCGCACGAAGAGATCGCAAAAATAGTAAAGGCGTCGGTGGGTACAGTGCGCTCAAGATTATTCTACGCAAGAAGGCAGATGCAGGCTGAATTAGCGGAGTTCATTAAATGATAGGCAGGAAAGACAATTTGGAAACGACGGCCGAGGATCCGGCGGACATGCTGTTGCGGCAGCTGTTTCACCTGAAAGGCTACGAGACCCCCGAATCCGACCGGATGGTCAAGAGCAAGCAGAACATCATGCGGGGGGTGCGTGAAGTAAACAGCCGGAAGCGCTGGAGCCTGTTCGACTTGCTGGAAGTAAACATCCCTTGGTTCTTCGCCGAACCCAAATATGGTATTGCCATTCTGTTCGTTGCTTTTGCCGGCCTGCAATATTTGGGGGTCAATACTCGCAGTGCTTCATACAACTACGGGATCTATACTGCGCCCGGCAGTAATGTGACCGCCCTTGAGCAAGGTTCCGCTACCAACAGTGTTTCCTATCCCAAGCTTCCCGACGGGCTGAACCTCTTCCCTGGCCAGCAAAGCGACAGCGGGGTAAAGTTTGTTGGCCGAGTTGAGCCGAAAGAATAGATCTCTTCTCTCCCGAGACAGAAAAAGCGCCCCGCATTAGAAGGGCGCTTTTCGTGTTTTATGGCGTGGTGGATTACGGAAGTTGGAATTCCGCAGTCAGCGCCACGACTTCTTCCCGGACCTGGGCAATGACGGCATCGTTGTCCGCATTGCGCAGAACGCGTTTGATGAAGCCGGCGACCTTTTCCATTTCGGCTTCTTTCATGCCGCGCGTAGTGATGGCCGGTGTTCCGATGCGGATGCCGGAGGTCACAAAGGGACTTCTCTTGTCGAACGGGATGCCGTTCTTGTTAACGGTAATGGCGGCCTTGTCCAGTGCAATGGCTGCATCCTTGCCGGTTACGCCGGTTCCGGATAGGTCGACGAGCATCAGGTGGTTGTCGGTTCCACCGGAGACCAAACGGATATCGTCGTCTTCGAGTGCGGCGGCCAGGGCATGGGCATTCTTTACGACCTGCTGCTGGTACTGCTTAAAGGCCGGCAGAAGTGCTTCGTGGAAGCAGACGGCCTTGGCGGCGATTGTGTGCATGAGCGGGCCACCCTGAATCCCGGGGAACACCTGCCTGTCGATATCGTCCGCAAACTTTTCCTTGCAGAGGATCATGCCGCCACGCGGGCCGCGCAGGGTTTTGTGGGTGGTGGTGGTGGCAAAGTCGGCATGCGGAACCGGGTTGGGGTGGCAGCCGGCGGCTACAAGTCCGGCGATGTGTGCCATGTCGACCATCAAATAGGCCCCGACGCTGTCCGCGATCTTGCGCAGTTTTTTGAAGTCGATGATGCGCGAGTAGGCGCTGGCTCCGGCCACGATCATTTTCGGTTTTTTTTCGTCGGCCAGTTTCTGGAGCTGCTCATAGTCGATCTGCTCGTCTTTTTCATCGACGCCGTAGGGGACGATGTTGAAGAGACGCCCGGAAAAGTTCATGGGGTGCCCGTGGGTCAGGTGGCCGCCTTCGGCGAGGCTCATGGCCAGGATGGTGTCGCCGGGGTTGAGCACGGCAAAGTATACACCCATGTTGGCGGCGCTGCCGCAGTGGGGTTGAACATTGGCATGTTCGGCTCCGAAGAGTTCCTTGGCACGGTCGATGGCGAGGCGCTCTGCCTCGTCGACCCATTCGCAACCATTGTACCAGCGCTTGGCTGGATAGCCTTCGGCATACTTGTTGGTCATGCGCGATCCCTGGACTTCGCGCACGGCTTTGCTCACAATGTTTTCCGAGGCGATCAGCTCGAGGTTTTCCTTCTGGCGCAGGTCTTCCTTCTTAAGCAGGGCGTAGATTTCGGGATCGGTGTCGTAGACGGCGATAGTGCCGGCGGTCTCGGAGGCGTAGTCCTTGATTTTCTTAACGCGGCGCTCGTGGCGGCCGCCCTCGAATTCGGTGTTAATCCACGCATCGACAATGGTTTCGATTTCGCTTTCGACCGTGTATTTCCCGGAGAGGCAGAGCACGTTGGCATTGTTGTGCTGGCGGGTCATGGTGGCCATGTCCGCATTCATGCAGAGCGCGGCACGCACGCGCGGAAACTTGTTGGCCGTCATGCTTACGCCAATTCCGGTGGTGCAGATGATAATGCCTTCGTCAACGGCTGCGTTGGAGACTGCATCCGCCACAGCGGCCGCATAGTCGGGATAGTCGACCGACTCGGAGCTATCGCAGCCCATGTCTTCAATAGTGATACCTTTCCCTTTGAGAATGTCGACAAGGCGTGTTTTCAGTGTGTATCCGCCATGGTCGGAGCCGATCGCAATTTTCATAAATAGTACCTCTTGCTTATTGTTTTTTGGTGAGAATAAAAAGGATCAGGTCCGAAAGGGCCCGATCAATCTCATCCCGTGTGTTTTTATAGATATCCAGCGATCCGCCAAAGGGATCGGAAATATCAGCGGGCACCTTTGACGTTCCGAACGACTTAATCAAGAAAACTCTATTTCCAACATCAGGGAAATCCTGGAGGATTTCGAAGCGGTGTCCGGCGGTCATCGTGACGATCAGGTCGGCCTTCTCTACAAGTTCTGGGGTAAGGGGTTGGCTTCGATGGTTGCCGAGATCGATTCCAAGTTCGCGAATCGCCTTGGTGGCATTGGCACTGGCTGGCGTTCCGGATGCGGCATAGATTCCGGCCGAGCAGGCCTCCCATTTCATCCCGTCGCCGATCCGGTGCCGGAAAAGTGCTTCAGCCATCGGGCTGCGGCAGGTGTTGCCTGTGCAGATAAAAAGAATCTTCTTCATTGGCTAATCCTCATTATTAAACACAAAGACACGAAGTTCACAAAGATTCCTCCGTCGAGTCCTTTGTGTCCTGGTGTTTAAAAACACGAAAGATTTCTGCAAATGGAATTTTTCCTTCCCGCAGGCACTCGATTTGTTCGCCATCCACTTTGACGACGGTGCTTGGAATGGCCTCTTTGGCTGATGGGCCACTGTCGAGTACAAGGTCGGCCTTTACCGAATTCATGGCTTCCTGCGCTGTTTTGGTATCGGGTTCGCCGCTGAGATTTGCACTCGTCAGCGCTACGGCATGGCCACAGGTTTTGGCCAGCTTGAGAGCAACGGCGTGGTCGGGTATGCGGTATCCTGTCCAGCCCGCATCGGTTTCAAGTACGATTGTGAGTGGCCCGGGCCAGTATTTTTCGGAAAGCGCCTGGAGGCCTGCATTCCAGTCTTTGGCCGTTTTGGCCACCTGTTGCGGATCGGCCGCGAGGCGGGCAATCGGCTTGTCTCCGTCGCGCCCTTTGGCGGCGACAAGTTTTTCCATGGCACCCGGCACGGCGGGATCGCAGGCAATGCCGTAGACGGTCTCCGTCGGAACAATCACCAGGCCTCCCTCGGCCAATGTTTCCCGTGCCCGCTCCAGTTGTTCCGGTTGCGGGGCCTCAATGTCTATGGAAAGAATTTTAACCATGCGGGGGATTGTAATGGTGGAAAGGGGCAAATCAATAAAAAGGGAGTTCTGGTTTTTGGAAAGCTGAACGTTTTGTTTGTAGCCTCCCAGCGGGTTGGATAGTATGTCCGTCCAGTTCTGAAAGAAAGGATCCATACCATGAAAAAGTATTT
>JBDLJW010000007.1:0-27956 GCA_039714135.1 Verrucomicrobiota bacterium | reverse complement strand
CTGGGAGCACCCCATGCCTGTTCTTTAATGAAAGGAATACACCATGAAAAAAACAGCCACAATCCTAGCAACTGCAATGGTCGCATCGCTCGCATCAGCAGGTAGTGCCATCGATCAACTCAACGAACTCGGCTACGGTACTTTTTCAGGAAAGCTTCAATCGCTGAGCATGCATCGCGACTATGAAACCGCCGACAATCACTCCACCACACTGGGCCTTCAGCTTGACTACATGTCTCCCGAAAAGAAAGGGTGGTCTATCGGCGCATCCTATATTGGCGCAGGCGTTCTCGCCTCCCAAGACTATGACGCCGTCGCAAATCCAGGCGAAGCCCTCATTGCCAACGGCCGCAACAACGTATTGAACGAGGCCTTTCTACAATACAACATGGAAGCACTCGGGCTAACCAACACTACCGCGATCGTTGGTCGAAAGGTCAATAACGGAGAGGTTTTCCGGGCCAATGGATTCCGCCACAAGGAACGGTCACTTGAAGGCATCATGCTCGACAGCCGCGACATCCAAGACACCCACCTCCTTGCCGGACACGTATGGGAGATGAGTAGCTGGCAGGCTACTGGAGATCGGTGGAAGTTTGAAAACTTCGACAATGCAGGGGTTGACGGTGTAACCTGGGTGGAAGCCGTCAATAACTCCATTGAAGGACTGGAAGTAGCCGCGTTTGATGCCGTCGCTTGGGATGTTGTAAACCTCATCGGAGCCCGTGCAAAATTTGATCTTGGTGAAGAAAAGAAAACCTCCATTCTTGCCTACCTTCGCCACGAACAGGATATCGGGCAGAATGCCGGGCACGACGCAACGGCTTTCGGTCTCTCGATTGCGCAAGAGCTTGGCCAGTTCAGCCTTGAAGGCGGTTTCTTCAGCGTTGCCGGTGACAATCTCGTGTTTGAGGAAGGCTCCACCGGCATCAACCATGCTCTCGGTTCGCTAATGATGATTTATGCAAACCAGTTCAACGGTGGTGCAGATACAGTCTACCTCAAAACCACAACAAAAGTGGAAAAGACCAACACTAAACTCTATGGCATCTACAGCTATACCCAGCATGATGAGGACAAACTTGGAGCAACGCAACGTCATGGCCAGGAGCTGAACATTGTCGCTACCCAACCCATCCCGAAGATCGATAACCTCACCGCCGCCCTTAAGGTAGGCATGGGTTACCGCGACGGGATCAACGGCGAAATCGATCAGCTCGGAACCGACACCCGTTTATTCATCACCTACAAGTTCTAAACTTCTCAAACAGCAGTAGGCAGGGCCATCACCCGCCTACAGAAAAAACGCGCTCCCTGTTGCTGGGGGCGCGTTTTTTATTTGAATCGATGCCGGTTCGGGTAGAGTGTCCCGATGATCTCACTCGATCCAGTTCCAACACCGCAGGCAGCGGAAACCACCGACCGTTTTTTCGAGCCGGGTGGACTGCTCGAAGCCCATTGCACCGCAGACGGGATCGATTTTGAACTACGCCCGCAGCAACAAAGAATGGCAAGGGCCATTGCCGATGCGGCGGGATTCAGCCACCACCTTGCCGTGGAGGCCGGAACCGGTGTGGGGAAAAGCTTCGCCTATCTTGTTCCCCAAATCCTCACCGCATTGGAACATGAAACACGCTGTGTGATTGCAACGTATACCATTACGCTTCAGGAACAGCTGATCCATAAGGATATCCCGTTTGTACGCAAGGCGCTAGGACGCGACTTTAAGGCCGTAATGGTAAAGGGCCGTTCGAACTATCTCTGCCGCCGCCGCCTCCAGCGAGCCCGACAGATGGGCGGTGACTTGCTTGAGCCCGAGCGAGAAAAGCAGCTCGGAACCATTTATGCACTGGCAAGCAACCAGCAACTCGGCGACGGCAGCCATCAGGAGCTGGAGGAGCAACCCGACCATCAGGTCTGGGGCGCCATCTGTGCGGAACACGGAAACTGCACCGGAAAGCGCTGCCCGTTCTACAAGGAATGCTATTTCATGACCGCCCGCCAGAAGATGATGGATGCACAGGTGCTGGTGGTGAATCATTCCCTCTTCTTTTCCGAGCTTGCGCTGCGTGCGGAAGGCGCGGCGATCCTGCCGCCCTACGGCTATGTTGTATTCGACGAAGCCCACCAAATGGAACAGGTTGCATCGGCACACCTCGGAATCCGGCTTTCGCTCTATATGGTCGAGTACTGGCTGCGGCGCATCTACGGCGGCGAAAAGCGCAAGGGACTCTGCGCCGTGCTCAAGGACGGCAAGGGTGCCCTGCTCGCAACCCAGACCGCCGAGGCGGCCGAGCACTTTTTTGAATCCGTCCGCGAGCACTTCAAGCTTGGTGCGCAGAAGACTCAACAGCGAGTATTCGATCCGCCGCCCATCGAAACCGACCTGCCGGTGAAAATCACCAATCTCTGCCACCATCTGAAAACACTGACGGAGACAACCGACAACGAGGATATTCAATCCGAAATCAAATCGACGCGCAGCCGCGGGCTGGAGCTACGCGACACGGTGGAGGCCTTCCTGAAACAATCCCTCGAAGGGCAGGTCTACTGGGTCGAAATCCAAGGCCGCCGCAAACAGGCCGTGCTCTATTCGGCGCCGGTCGACGTCGGTCCGACCCTGCGGGAAATGCTATTCGAAGAAATCCCGTGCGTCGTGATGACCAGCGCAACGCTGGCCGTCGGAAACAACCTCGGCTATTTCCGCCACCGCATCGGCGCGGAGGAGTGCGAGGAGCTGCGCGTGGGATCGCCGTTCGACTATGCACGGCAGATGCGCATCCAGATTCCCGTCAACATGCCGCCACCTTCGGCAGACAAGTTCGAGGATGCCGCCGCGACCGCCATTAAATACTTCGTGGATGAGAGCCGCGGTCGCGCCTTTGTGCTCTTCACCAACTCACGCTTCATGCGGAAGGTGGCCGACGACCTGCGCTTTTGTTTCGAGGAGGATGGCTACGGATTCCTAGTACAGGGCACGGGCATGCCGCCGAAACGGATGCTTGAGAAGTTCCGTGACCACGAGGCAGGGGTGCTGTTCGGGCTCGACCGCTTTTGGATGGGGGTCGATGTTCCGGGCGAGGCATTGAGCAATGTCATCATCACCCGCCTGCCGTTCGCCGTACCCGATCATCCGCTGATCCAAGCGCGGTTCGAATCAATCGAAGCACACGGCGGCAACCCGTTCAAAGAATATTCGCTACCCGAGGCGGTGCTGAAATTCCGGCAAGGCGTAGGCCGCCTGATTCGCAGCGGGAGCGACCATGGAACAGTAACGATTCTCGACAGCCGTATCCGCAACCAATGGTACGGCAGGCTGTTTCTTGAATCGCTGGACGAGTGTCCGGTGGAGGAAGTGGTGGCTCCGGGAATCGGAACCGAATAAACCAAGCTACGGTTATAGTCCAAGGCAGACTTTTCTGACATGGAAGCCTTCCGCGTAGCCCGAGGGCGAGCAGGACTCCATGCCCCGAATCCGCATCAGGCCGAAGAACAGCTCTTCGCAGAACCAATGCTTGTTCGCCTGACTCCCGAAATATTTCATAAGGGCACCCACCTTGGCATCGGCGGCCTCTTTCGATAGAGGGACATAAAGGTTTGGCGACCTCATATCTCCATCGTACTTAGGAATCTCATATTCAAAAATGCAATGGTTGCGAAACGTGTTCCAGGTCAGTTCGCTGACCATGCGGTGGTCCTGATGCAGATCCTCATGAAAATGGGTGAAGACGATGTCGGGATCAAAGGAGCTTTTGATGCCCTCAAACACGTCTTTGATTTCCGACCACTGGCTCGGGAAAAAGCCATCCCGAAATGCATAAAGATCAACCTGTTTCGACTCTACCGGAGCGAGCCACTGATCCGCACTGCCCCGAGCCTCCTCGGCACGGGAACAGTTTCCGCTAAAAACCACCCATCGGATATCAAGCGGCCTTCCGGAGGCAATAAGCTGAGACAGGGTAGCTCCGCATCCTATCTCTATATCGTCACTATGTGCGCCAAGACACAAAATCCGCAATGGCTGCCCAAGGTGCTGGCCAGGTATCAATTCAAGCATCGGAATCTCCTTCCCCCATTACACCACCACCCAGGGTGCTTCCCCGCCGTTGTAAAGATCCTCCAGCATCTGCTTTTCCTTGTAGGTGTCCATGCAGCCCCAAAAGCCCTCGTATTTATGGGCATACAGTTTTGATTCAACAATAAGCCTCTGGAAGGGTTCGTTTACAAGCTCATCGCCCTTGCTAATATAATCGAAGATTTCTTTCCCAAGAACAAAGTATCCGCCATTCACCCAGAAATCGGCGGCATTGGTGTCTTCAATTTTGTTTACAACCCCACTTTTGGAATCCGCCGCAACCACATGGAAGCTGTGGTAGGGTTTGATGCACAGGAAACTGGCGACTGCATTGATTTCCTTGTGCTTTTCTACCAGCTCCGGCATCGAAAAATTGGTCAAGCCATCGCTATAGTTGGCCAAAAACACGTCTTCGCCATCCAGATGATCCTTTACCGCCATCAGCCGCTCCGCAATTGTTGCATTCATTCCCGTATCGACAAACGTAATTCGCCAGTCGCCGATATCGCTATGCAGTAATTTTATGTCCTTCCCGCCATTTTCAAATACGAAGTCATTGGTCAAGCTCTCGTCATAGTTGATAAAATAGTTTTTGATCACATCGGCCTTGTAGCCGAGGCACAGGATAAAATCCGTATAGCCAAAACTCGCGTAATACTTCATCACATGCCACAAAACCGGCCGATAGCCAATCGGAACCATTGGCTTTGGAACCTGATCCGAATAATCGCGCAACCGAGTTCCCAATCCCCCGCAAAACAACACCACCTTCATTACATGACTCCTATCTTGATTTCCTGCCTAGCTAATCAATCACTGTTGTCGTTGGAATAGGCACAACAAACTTGCCACCCCAGTCCCGAATACGGGACATCTGGCCCATAATTTCATCTTTGAGATTCCACGGAAGAATCAATAAATAATCGGGTTTCGCTTCATCGATCTTCTCAACGGGATAAACCGGAATGTGCGTGCCGGGCAACGCCTTCCCATGCTTGTATGGGTTCCGATCAACGGTAAAATCCAAGAAATCGGTGCGTATCCCGCAATAGTTCAGCAAGGTATTGCCTTTCCCCGGTGCTCCATATCCTGCAACGGTTTTCCCGTTGCGCTTGGCTTCAATCAAAAACGTCAGCAATGCCCGCTTGGATTCTCTCACTTTTTCGCCGAAGCCATCATAGGTGGCCATGCTCCCATATCCGGCAGCCAGCTCTCGCTCCCGCATCTCCAAGGCATGCTGCGTTGTTGGCCGGTCCGCATCCTCGTCATGGCATCCATAAATCCGGATCGATCCACCATGGGTTGGCAGCTCTTCCACATCGAAGAGCCTAAGGTTGTGCGCGGAAAAAACCTTCTCCGCGACAATCCACGAAAAATAGCAAAAATGCTCGTGATAGATGGTGTCGTATTGGCATTCATCGATTAGGCGCATCAGATGCGGAAATTCGATGGTCACCACCCCGCCCGGTTTTAACAGGATTTTGATGCCTGCAACAAAATCATTCAGATCAGGCACCTGAGCCAATACGTTGTTGCCTATAATGAGATCAGGAGCCAATCCATCGGCCACCATTTCCCTCGCCGCTTCCTCGCAAAAAAAACGCACCAGGGTTTTCACCCCCACCTTTTCCGCCGCCTTGGCCACGTTTGTTGCGGGTTCCACGCCCAGGCAAGGGATTCCCTTCTCGACAAAATTCTTCAGGAGATAGCCATCATTGCTGGCCAGCTCAACCACAAAGCTTTCCGGCCCCAACCCCAACTGATCGACGACCAGATCCGTGTAGTCGGAGGCATGCTTGAGCCAGGAACTTGAAAAGGATGAAAAGTAGGCGTATTCGGAAAAAATGTGTTCCGGGCTAACATATTGGTCGAGCTGCATCAGGTCGCATTTTTCACAAACCTTGACGCTCAATGGATAGAAAGGCTCCATTTCATCCAGCAGATCCTCCGGGACAAAACTCTCGCACAAGGGAGACATGCCCAGATCGACTACTGTATGCGTCAAAGCATTGCCGCAAAAACGGCACAGATGTTCTCTAACCGCCATAACGCCGCGATGTTACTGTAAAGAGTCGACCTTATCTACCAGATATTCGGTAAAAGGGATCGAGCAAGTCCACCCCGGAGAAACCGAATTGAGCACATGGAACGAGTTCTCATCGCCTTCGAATACAAAGTCCATCTCCAGGCTCTTGCTCTCAAGATCAAGAAGTTGCGCCCGAATACCGGACGGCCCCCAGTGCTTCAGCGTCGGAAGCTCCAGCCCCGCGGCCAGCGACTGCGACAGCTTGACCAGGTGTGCCCGGCGATACTTGCGCAACTCCTCGTACGCCAGCCGCCGGAAATCAAAATCGGCCTTCAACATCAACCGGGAACCCAGTCCCATCGTTTGCAGTAATTCGTTGGACCTAAAGTTTTCCAACCCCTTGTATTGCTCGCGCCAAAATGCCGGGATGGCGGTCGGCCCAATCTTATGCCCCCCATCCACAGTCGCCGTCACATGCACTCCCAGAAAAGGATTCTGGAGGTTCGGCACCGGATAGATATTGGTCCTGAAGCTTCCGACGGGCTCGCTGGACTTGAGATAGAGCCCCTTGAACGGAAGAATGGCATATTTACGCCCAAACCCGAAAGAATGCGCAACCCTGTCCGCATAAAGCCCGGCGGCATTGACCACATATCCAGCGTCAAATTCCAGATTCTTCGTCCAAACCCGGTTCCCCTTGCTCTTTACAAAAGGCTCGGAACACTTGAATTCTATACCGAGGTCGGCGGCATCCTGCCGGAATGCATCCAGCACGGATACGGGGTCGGCCGTCGCCGTATTGGGGCTCCAGAGAGCAGAGTTGCAGGTCTTCACCCGTGGCTCGATCTTTCTTGCTTCCTTTTCCGTAATCTTGACCAACTCAACACCGTTGACCTGTCCGCGCTGGAGCAGCTCATCCAAAACCGGAAGCTCCGATTCATTCTTGGCAACCACCAGCTTCCCGCATTCGTTCAGAGGCAACCGATGCTCGCGGATATAGTCCTTCAGCAAGGCGTTGCCATCGCGCGTGAACCGCGCCTTGAGGCTGTTGGCGGTGTAGTAGAATCCGGCATGCAGCACCCCGCTATTGCGACCGCTTCCGTGCAACCCAAGCTTCGGCTCCTTGTCGACCACGCAGATCGATGCGTCGGGGTTGCGCCGCTTCAGGTGCAACGCCATATTCACCCCGATAATGCCGCCGCCAATTACAAGATAGTCGACGGTTTTCATTTAGAGCCCCAGCATTTCCGGATGCAATCCGCGGTTGGCAAGGTCCTGGCGAATCTCTTCCATATAGACTGAATTCATAACAATAACGACGTCAGGGTTATATTCCTCGAGAAAAGAGGGGCCAACATACTGCTTGCCTATGCCGGGAATAAAGTTGCCTTGCATGTGCGGGTTGATGTCGCAGACGTGCGCAATGGCGTCGAGGTCGGCAAACTGGGTAAGAAACCCGACCGACTTCGAGCCGCCGCCCCATACGACCACCTTCCGCCCTTCTCTTTTGTAGCGAACAAGTCGCTTGCGCCATTCACCGAGCTGCAGGTCAAGCTGCTCGACAAAATGCCGGATCATTCCCCTCAGCTCCTCGGTGGATTCCTCCATGGGATGAACCGCCTCGGACAAGGAGTTGACAGGCTTTGCCTCAATGAAAAGATATTGGTTTTCGTATTCAAGGAACATATCGAGCACTTCGAACCCGTTTCGCCGGAAGAGACGCGCTAAAGATCCCGGGCTAAAATAAGAACAGTGCTCGCAAAAAATATCCCAGAAGGCCTGGACCTCCAAAATCCGAACAATGCAAGGCACCTCGAAAAACAGTACGGGAGAAGAACCCGCAGGGATTGATCGGCGGAGAGTCTGCATAAAGCCATCGGTATCGTGGATGTGTTCAAGCGTATGGCGGCAAGTGATGCAGTCGGGTTTCAGTTCGCCATGCTTCCCGGAATAAAATTCCGGGATAAAGTCTACCCCGGGCACCTCCTCGCCACGACCGGGAACCCATGCGGGATCGATGCCCGTCCCCCGATTGTTGCCCGCCTTGCAAAACAGTCGAAGAAAGTCGCCCTTGCCACAACCGACTTCGACCACCCGTTTATTCCGTATTCCATATTTATCGATGAACTTCCCCGACACCTCGGAAAGAAACTTCACAAAGGTCTGAGAGAATCCCTGCTGGTCCTCGTACCCTTGGGAAAAATAGTCGATCGCCGTATCGAATTCGCTATTGAAAACAAAGCCGCACGAATTGCAGAATGTAAGAACAATATCCTTGCGGGGAATCGCTAGCGCCTCCTTACGGTTTTTAATGGTGACCAAGCTTTGCGTGGGCGCATTGCGAATCGTCAGAAAATCGTCTAGATCGACACTGCTGCAGCAAGGACATTTCGTGTGTTTCATACTCCCCGTCCTATTTTAGAAGTTATCGGGATTGAAGTCGGGGCGGCCACGGTCTTCATCGGAAATATTTACAACTTCGCCCGGCCACTCGATACCAAATGCCGGATCGTTGTAGCGGACCCCTCGGGCGGCGTCAGGCACATAGAATTCTGTAGTTGGATAGTACATGCTGCAATTATCCTCCAGCGTTAGAAAGCCGGTGGCGAAATGTTCGGGCACATAAAGCATGCGTCCATTCTCCGCGCTAAGCTCATAGCCATCCCACTGCATAAAAGTCGGCGAGCCGGGGCGCAGGTCGACAATCACATCGAAGATCCGGCCCTGGATGCAACGAATAAACTTCGTCTCCTGATACGGATCGGTCTGGTAGTGCAAGCCGCGCAGCGTTCCCCTGACATGGCTAAACGAGGTGTTGATCTGTTTGATACCGGCATTCAGCCCCATTTCTTCGAATTCTTTTTGGCACCATGCCCGTCCAAAAAACCCACGCTCATCCTCGATCTTCTGAATCTCAACCAGCCAGGCCCCCTTCAACTTTGTTTCTATGAACTTCATCTGTCTGTCCACTCCAGGTTATCGTTAAGCAACCCCTGCCGGCGCAAGCGCCCAAGCACCTTGAGGCGGATAAACTGCGACTCGCGGAAGTCTGGATCGTTAAATTCCATCGCCTCGAGGTTTTTCTTTATCTCGGCAATCGTACTCTTCAGGTCGCAGAGGGGCTGGTGGTCTGGAGCCAGCCTCTTGTACAGATCAAAGTTGACACGATAAGAGCGCTTGTCGGGCACGGCATCGGGGTTGACGCTGACAGCCGCACCCGGAATCTGCAGGGCAACCGCCTCCGCCAGTGGCTTGATTTGGTTATTCCACTCATTGCATCCGGTATTAATCGCCAGAAAATCGCCCCCGTTCGCCGGGGCGCGCAACACGCCCCACTCGAATGCCCGGGCCATATCTTTGGTATTGATCATCGGGCGCCATGGTGCGCCATCGCTAAGAATGCCGATCTCCTTATTGACCAATGCACCGGCCACAAAATCGTTAAGCACCAGATCAAGCCGCAAGCGGCTGGTAAACCCGCAAGCAGTTGCAAAGCGCAGGCAGGTGATGGTGAACCCGTCGCCGGCCAAAGGCTCCAACCCTTTTTCGGCCGCCACCTTGGAACGGGCATAGGCCGTAAGCGGATTAAGCTCATCATCCTCCCTCTTTGGATATGCACTCGCCTCACCATACATGCTGCAACTCGAAGCATAGACAAACTTCTTCACGCCATTACGCTTACACATTTCAGCCAACCGGACTGCAGATCGGTAGTTTACCTCCATAGTAACCTCCTCGAACTCCCTACCCATGGGGTCGTTGGAGATCGCGGCCAAGTCCACCACCGCATCGACTCCTTCCAACAACTCTTCGGGGAACTGTCGGATATCGCCGAACACCTGCCGGTCAAGCCTGACCTCTGGAAGATATGCCGCGTTGCTCAGACTATGGGCAAAATAGCCGATGTCGAAGCCGATCAATTCTGCATCGGGGAACCTCGACCGGAACTGATTTGTGACGCTGGGGCCGATGTATCCCAGATTTCCTACGATAATGATCTTCATTTCTGATTCCTCTCTTTTGAAAATACCGCCGTTGCAATCTCCCCGGTTTCAGGAAGGCTCAGGACATCATTGTGGCCGTGCCCCACAACATGCGCCTCGAACCGCCCCTTGCAAAGCTCACCAAAACCCAGGAATGGATCGTCCCACCAGCCTGGGAGGGAAAAGTCCCGCCCCATCACACTGTAGGAACGAAAGTAGAGCATATCGCCGTCATGGCCCGGACTCGTATAGGATTTCACCGCCGAAATCATGGTGCGCAGGCAGAATGTCGGGCGCAAATCCACCGGAACAGGGCGCTTCTTCCAGAGCGCCAATTGTATCGGAATGATTTTAGGCAGGGCCTTTATCCACAACTGGAACGGGTGCAGGCCGGGAATACGTTTAAGGAATCCGATCAGTCCCGTCGTCCGGGAGGCCGGTGCGGCATGGATCACCTGCCCTGCCGAACGGGTTGCCCGATCGATTAAATCCTCCTTCATTCGCTCGAATACCGCCATGGCACCGGGATTCCCCCAGGGTTCCTTGGCGCAATGCGTAGGAGACCGGAGATTCGGAGCATCCCAGACGAGCAGTGGCCCCTCAACTTCCAAGCCATCCGCCTTGAGTAACTTCACCAGTTCGATGGCAATCATTCCCCCGATGCAGTTTCCTCCAATCCGATAGGGTCCGGATGGGCGGAAGCGCAACAGTTCTTTTTTGTAGGCCCTCGCCATTTCGGGGATGCTGTTTTCTCCGCGCATACCATCCCAGCCCGACCACTGAAAGCCATAAACCGGTTGCCGCGGACCAAGATGGCTTGCAAATTCATTGAAAATCAAAACGTTGCCCGCCCCTCCATGAATCAGGAAAAGCGGAGTAACGTCATCGCTGCCGCGCTGAAGCAGCTGGAGCGATCGATGGCCCGCCATATCGGGAGCATCGCTTTCATCATCAATGATTCTAGATAACTTCGCTATGGTGGGCGCATGGGTCAGGGTTGACAGCGGAAGATCTCTCCCGAATCGCTTCTGAATTTGAAGAAACAAGGAGACCGCCTGCAATGAATCCCCGCCCAGTTCAAAAAAGTCGGCCTTGCGGGGGATTCCTTCCAGCCCCAGCAAGTCGCTCCAAATAGCGGCAAGGCATTCTTCAGTTCCCGACCTGCAGCCATCTTCTTCCCCTGGACATTGGCTGTTTTCCATCGCAGGAACGGGAAGGGCCTTGAGGTCCATCTTCCCACTCGGAGTATAAGGAACCTCCTTGATCTCAATCAGGAAGGACGGAATCATGTAGCTTGGCAAAGCCCTCGACAGATGTTGCCGAAATGCCCGCTGTTCCACGACCGCATCCTTTTGCACAACATAGTATACAACCAGCTGCGCAATCCCGGCCGGATTGACAACGACGCGAGTCAAACACTGTGCAATGCCGGGGAAACGGGCCGCCGCCACGTTGATTTCCCCCAGCTCCACACGGTGCCCCCGAATCTTGACCTGATGGTCCTTCCGCCCAAGAAAATTGATCGACCCATCCTTGTTGTATGCCCCCAGATCCCCGGTCTTGTAGAGAATCGGACGATCAGGAATTTCATGAGGGTTGGGGATAAAGGCCTTGCGGGTGGCATCCTCATGATGGAGATAGCCATGGGCAAGATTACGGCCGGCCAAATACAGCTCCCCCTCCTCGCCAACACCAACAGGGTGCATCATATCGTTCAGGATATAGATAGAATTGTTCGCCAGCGGAACACCAATGGCGGGGAGGTTGGGCCAGGCCTCGGGATTGCCTTCCAGCAGATGTGCGCTAATGACATGCGTCTCCGAGGGGCCGTACTGGTTGTCGAGCGAGGCTCCCTGTATTCGGGAAAAGAACATGCGTACCGCTTTATCGACACGCAACTGCTCCCCCGCTGTAATCACCTCTTTCAATTCATGCGGGAAGGTGTCGGCCGCAAGGGCGACCTCGATCATGCTACGCAGAGCGACGCAGGGAAGAAACAAGCGTTCGATCCGCTGTTCCGTCAACTGTGCCAGCAATGTGCGCGGATCTTTCCGCTCCTCATTGCCGATCAGAAAAAGCGTTCCGCCCGAAGCAATCGTCGTCGTGATTTCCTGAAACGAGACATCGAAGCTGATACTCGAATATTGCAGCACCCGCGCGCGCGGCAAAAATGACCGACGCTGCAACTGCCATTCGATCAGGTTCGATAACGCCCGGTGGGGCATTGCGATTCCCTTTGGCCGCCCGGTTGATCCTGAAGTAAAGATGACATATGCAACATCCTCCGGATCGACTTCAACCGCCACAGCCTCCGCCGAAGATTTTTTTACCTCCGCCTCAATCTCCTCCCAAATAAAGAGAGGCTCCACTGCGGGCTCAAAACGTTCGGCATGAGCGGAATGCGCCAGCAAACAACAAAGCCGGGCATCCTGTCTCATCATTGCCAGCCGCTCTGACGGATAATCAGGATCCAACGGAACGTAGGCGGCCCCGGCTTTAAGAATCCCGACCACCGCAACGACCATTTCAATCGAACGGTCCAAGCACAGTCCCACCCGATCTCCAGACTTCACTCCACGGGAGCCTAGATAGCGGGCAACTTGATTGCTCATTTTGCCCAGCGCTTCATGGCTTACCGTTGAGCCACGATATTCTAGCGCAGGCGATTCCCCGGCGCATTCCACCCCGCAAGCCAACCACTTGGTGACGGTCGAATGAGCCGGAGGCTCATCATTGGCAGGATTGAACCGTAAAAGCAGATCCAGGAAATCATTTTCCACCCCCGAACCTGCGGTATAAATACTGGACTGTATACGCTCCATCATTTTGTCCGGAACCTAGACGCGCGAATCCCCTTATTATTAAAACAACCCCGGCCCCCTCATTAACTACGGAAAGAATTGCTTTAGTTTGCTGATATTCTTCCAGGCCAAAGTATGAAGATGCCCAATGCGGTTCTGCCTGATTGCCTGCCAATCCTCCCGAGACTTCTGTGCGATGTGTCTCAGGCTCCGGTTGCTTATCCCTCCCAGCCGCATCTTAACGAGCACCTTCTCGATATAAACCGGGTTAATGTCATATTTGGAAAACATTCGCAGAATGAAATCGTAGTCTGCCGCACAACGATACGAGACATCGAAGAAATTGCCGTCGGCCAACGCAACACGCTCGTACACTTCTTTTTTTACATAAAGAGCCGGGTGCGGCGGCATCCATCCCCAACGCAACTTGCGGGGGGAGTAGGCGCCACTCCTCCAGTTTCGGACCACCGGGAACGTCCCATTGCTCGCCTGCCGCACATACTGGAGATCCCCATAAACGGCCTCGGCCTCCGACTCGTTAAAGATGCCGGCGAGGCGTGACAACACATCGGCGGACGCGAAAAAATCGTCGGAATGCAAAAACCCAACGGCATCGCCTGTCGCCATCCGAACACCCTTGTTAAGCGCATCATAGATACCCTTGTCCGGCTCCGACAAAAGACGGTCGGGCTGAAACTCCGATTGTTTTATAATATCAAGAGTCCGGTCGGTCGAAGCACTATCAATGACAACCCACTCAATCCGATCTCGCGGACAATCCTGCATCGCAATGGAATCGAGGGTATCTCCGATACTCGACTCGGAGTTACAAGTTGCCGTGATGATGGAAATCTTCATTGCATTACAATCAACGGTTGCACGTCTGCCGCATCTGGAACCATTCAACGAATTTCCCAAGCCCTTCTTTCAGGCTGGTCGTCGGCTGATAGCCCAGCTTTAACTGTGCCAGAGCAATATCGGCATACGTGATGGGGACATCGCCCGGCTGCATGGGAAGCATTTCCATCTGCGGCTTGATGCCAAGGGCATCGCCAAGGTATCGAATCATGTCCATCAGTAATTCTGGCCGGTTATTCCCAAGGTTGAAGATTTCATATTGTTCAAGCCCATCGGCAAACAGGGAGGCCTTCACTCCCTGCACAACATCGTCTATGAAGGTGAAATCGCGCTTCATATCGCCATGATTAAACACCTTGATTGACTCCCCCTTGAGCATGGCTTCGGTAAAAAGCCAATAGGCCATATCCGGTCGGCCCCACGGGCCATAGACCGTGAAAAAGCGAAGACCGACAGACTGAAAGCCGTAGAGATGGGTATAGCAGTGGCTCATCAGCTCGTTCGCCTTCTTGCTGGCGGCATAAAGGCTGACCGGATGGTCGACCGGATCATTCTCGCTGAAAGGAGTTTTTTCATTGCCGCCATAGACGCTTGAGCTGGAGGCATAGACCAAACGGGGAACCTCATGATGCCGACAACACTCGAGGATGTTCAGGTGCCCCGCAAGGTTTGCCTGCTCGTAGACAAATGGGTTCTCGAGCGAATAGCGGACTCCCGCCTGTGCCGCCAAATGGCAGACCCGGTCGGGAGAGTGAGACTTGAAACTTGAAACCAGAAACTTGAAATCGGCCAAGTCCCCACGGAGGCCAACATAGCCCTCGCGCGCTTCGAGCCTTGCGTGGCGAGCCTCCTTGAGCGGAACCGAATAATAGTCGTTGAAATTATCAAATCCAACAACCTCGTGCCCATCGTCGAGCAACGAGTGGGCAACATGTGAGCCGATAAATCCTGCCGTGCCTGTTACAAAAATTTTCAAACCGTTTCCTGTTCCGTCCTCTTGTTCCTGTATCGATGTTCCGCAACTTTCAGATCGATCATATATTCATACATGGAACGCATGATAGAGTAACGAAGCCCCGGAAGACCGTCGAGTAGTCCCAAACGCAAAAAGTAGAGGTAGAAAAACATAAGCAAAGGGCGCCCGGGGACACGGTATGCCAACGACTTCAATGCTCTCCGCTTGACTGCGGCGTCATGCGAGCAGACATCTGCAATGCGAATCTTTGCAGAAACCTCATCGATCAGGTTCAGAGCCTCCATTTCAGAATATTTATTGTGCCGATCAAACCAGTGCCCCACTCCATGGGAAAAGGGATAGTGGATGATGTGCCCATCCAGCATCCCTGTTTTTCCATCAACGACCGCCACCGGATTCACAAGCCTCTCGTATCGGATCTTTTCAGGCCTGAATACGCGCGTAATCCAAGTGGGATAGAGCTGGGACCGCTTCAGCCAGCGCCCCATAAAATAATCCTTCCGCCGCATTTGAAAGGCGGAAAACCCCTCGCCCGTTTCCTCCAGCAAGGCCAGTTCATCGCGCAACCGATCGTCGCAGACCTCATCGGCATCCGTATAATACACCCATGGGTGTTTAAACTTAATATTTTCGACCGCCCAGTTCTGGTGTGCCGACCAGTTATCGAACTTGCGCTGGATAACGCGTGCACCGAGCTGCTCAGCCTGCTCCACCGTACGGTCGCTACTAAAAGAATCCAGCACGACAATATCGTCCGACCACGAAACAGCCTGAATACAGCGCTCTATATTGCTTTCTTCATCTTTGGTGAGAATAAGAATGGATACTGGAACCATATTATTCGCTTTCCTTCAATTCGCGTCTCTTGATGAATCTCGCCGGGTTACCCGCCACAACGGCCCAAGGCTCAACATTCCCGACCACAACGGCCCGCGCGCCAACAACAGCTCCTTCGCCCACCACCACGCCAGGGCCGACAAATGCATCCGCACAGATCCATGCCTGGGCACCGATCTCAATCGGTGGAGTAAGCAAGGGCAGAGATGGGTCGAGAAAATCATGCGATCCGGCACATAAATGCGCCCCCTGGGAAACCGTCGCTTTTTCTCCGATCGAGACCTTTCCCAAATTGTAGACCATGACGCGCTCGCCAATCGCCGCCCAGTTGTTGATCTCGAAGTTCCACGGAAAATAGATCGTAGCTGTATTGGAAATATTTACATTTCGACCTACTTTTGCACCGAAGATGCGCAAGAGCACTCGACGCGGGGCATAGAGCGGCCGGGGAATAAGCCGGAACAGCAATCTCCCCACGCCCCAAGCCAACCGCATGAATTGCAACCGGGGCGGGTATTTCTGTTCTGCTCGATTTTTTTCTATATTGAGGCCGTCCATTCGTCGACTAAAACTCCATACACTCCGGTGGGTTGGTCCCTGTTAGACACCAATCATAAACCTGCTGCATCTTCTCGGCAATCCCGGACCATGTGAATTCCTGTTCAACCAGTTTTCGTCCATTGAGCCCCATCGTTTCCAAATTGTCGTCCGCCATATCCATCAACATGAGCAGGCCGTCCGCAATGGATTCTGAATCCGGCTCGATCCGAATCGCTGCATTAGCCCCGAATCCTTCCGGAATATTGCAAAAATCCGTCATTACAACCGGCAGCCCGAACGACCACGCCTCAAGCACGGACATGGGAAGTCCCTCGCTGAAACTAGGAAGAATGAATGCATTGACGCTCCGCAGCAGCGCCTCTTTCTCGTCGCCATATTGCGGGCCGACAAAAGAAACCGAACTCTCAATCCCCAGTTTGGCAGCGAAATCTTTAAATCCCTGCTCATGACCGCCGTCATCCCATCCCGCAATGAGCAATTCCCATTCCCCTCTCCAAGATCCGGGATTCTTTGCCCATGCCCGAAGTAATTGCTCTAAACCCTTCTTGGGATGTATGCGCCCAAGAAACAACAGCTGCTTTTTTGAAGACGCAGACACGGCATGTGCTGATTCGCGGCTGTTTCTTCGCACCGGCGTCTCTCCGGATGAAGTTTGCAGGGCCGGCAGTTCCACGCCATTGGGAATGACAGCAATGGGCGTTTTCAGGCCATATGCACGGATTGATTCGGCTTCGGATCGACATAGGGCGTGGATACAGGTCGCCTGTTCAAGAGCCCGTCTGGCAAAAAGTTTTCCAACCCATCGTTTTTTCCAGGCGGAATTTCCAATTGCCCATGGGTCGAGCATGCCCCGAGGAGAAACAACCACCGGTATATTGTTCTTTTTTTGGTGCTGCATGGCGGCCCATTGCGAATCCAGCCAAATGCCATGAACATGAACAAGGTCTGCACCGGAACGCGCCAGCATGCTGCGAAGCCTAGGCGAGGTCTGCAGTGGGCCGAAGGCCGGATAGAATTCAACCGGAACCGGATCCCACATGCTGACATCCTGCTGCGAATATTCATCCGGTGGACTAAACACCTTCATTCGGCAACCTTGGCGGGCCAATGCTTTGGATAGCCAGCGGACGGAATAGAACAGTCCCCCGGCCTTGCGAGAGCAGGTCGTTAGTGCGGTCACATTCATCTACACCCTCGCGCCCCCGCCAAGAAAGCTCGCTCCCGAGAGTGCCTGAACAAACCGCTTGCCCGCAACGTCTGTCGTATACTCATGCGCCAACTTTTGTGCCCCCTCGGCCAGCCTGGCTCTCAGCTCCCGATCCGCAACCACCCGCTCAATGGCATTCGCCAAGGCATCGGCATCTCGTTCCGGCACAACAATCCCGTTATTGCCATTGTCGAGCTCAAGACCGGAGGCTTCCGTTGTAATTATGGGGACTCCAAAAGACATGGCCTCCAATAAAACAGCAGGCAACCCTTCCGCAAGAGTGGGGAGGACGAAAACATCGGCACTGGAATACTCGTTCATCAGTTCATTTTTAGACAACTTCCCCCTGAAATTCAGGGAATTGCACTCCTCCCGCTGGCGGATTTGCGGGGATGCCGCTCCGGCAATTCGAAACTCATATCGTTCAGGAGAATTGCTACAAAGCAACTGGGCAGCAGAGGCTAAATAATGAATCCCCTTGCGCATATTTGCCTCGCCGGCATAAAGAATACGGCCGGGCCGAGCGTTGTTCTCTCCAATTTCAAAACTACTCCCATACGGCACGATGGACAATCGACTTCGAGGTATGTCTACAAAGTCCCGGACTCCATCAGCAACAACTCTTGATGGACATAAAACCATATCCGCAAGCAGAAGGTTTTCCCGCAATCCCGCCTCCAAAGCTTCCAGCTCCGTACTGCTTATGGGGGGCTCCCACCCCGGGAAACCTATTCTTTCCTTCTGGGTAATTCTATGAGCCAAAGGGTTTACGCATATATCGACAACGATCTTTATGTTTTTACTTTTAGCAAAATGCAGAAACTCCGCGTTTTCACTCTGCATGGCATAGATAACATCGGCACCGCGGGTTCCCCACCGCTTCATCACGCGCGACATGACCCTATAGCGCCGGTCGGTCGCCTCCCAGGATTCTTCTTTCCTGAAAGCCCCCGCCACAATATCTGAAAACAAAACCCGATCCGTCGAAAAAACCATGGAGGATGGGATCCCTCTGATTTTCCGGGAAACCAAACGTTTAAGACGTCCCGACGCAAGCGAGCCGAATATGCCGGCCAAGCGCCCGCAAGGCGAGCAGGCGGAGCTGTCCGTATATAATGCCTCCAGCATTTGGTTTTCCCATAGAAGCCTGGCAACCAAATACCGGCGCCTTGCCCCATGCTGGGCAACAATGACCGTCATTGGCTCCCTTTCTTGCCGATTTCGCGCACAGGCTTGGCCGGGGCCCCGACAGCCACAACTCCAGGTGGAATATTCTTGAGCACCACACTGTTCGCCCCGATTACAGAGCCATCGCCGATTTCAACTCCGGGGCCGATAAGGCAACCCCGGCCGATCCAAACATTCCGGCCGATTTTGATCGGCGATATGGAAAACCCCTGTGCAGAAACGGGCGCGTCTATGTCGTCGAAACGATGATTCTGATCCCGAATGGATACATATTCGCCAATGGCAGTTCCTTCGCCGATCACAATACTTTTACAGGCAACAATATGACCGCCGGTATTAATCGAAACCCCATCTCCAATTCTTAACTCCCCCCCATCCGAGACCGACAGGAATATGTCGGCGCTAAACATGCAGCGATTACCTATGACTATTCCCCGGCCACAGCTGCCAAAGCGGATCTTTCCAAAAATCCGGCAGCGGGCACCCAGCTTATATCCATAAAGAACTGCTCCTAGGCGATAGTACACCCTGCGGACAAAGAGCATGGCGACTTGTCCCGCCTTCCATATAATTTTATTGCTGTGCATAGTGTGCCTCCAAGCACCGTTTCCTAATCCAGATCCAGACGCCCAAACTCATCCGGACGAAATACATTTTGATCGAGTCCCCTCTGCTGGACGAAAGAAAGAGACCTTGGCAAAAAACAAAACAGGGTAGCATAGCATGAAAAAATATACCCACACCCGAACCAGAAGGGCATTGCTGCCATGGGTAATTGACTGCATGGCTGTAGTTAGGACATACAAGTATAGCAATTGCCCAAGAAAATGCCCGCCCATGGCGTAGCGATACAACGCCCCGGCGATGTATCCTATCAGGCCAAACTTAATGAAGCCAAACCATCCAAATGAACCAAATGAATCCTTGTAGCCCGAGTTGGTGGATCCTGTTCTACGTTGATATCCGTAAAGTTCTTCGCCAAGTTGAGCAACCGTTTTTCCCGTGGGAAGATAATAGAGGGACTCCTTGAATTCGCGGCCAACAAGCTGGCCCGGCACATAATTGAAAACCAATTTATTCCAGTGGGACAACCCGAAATCATAGATTCCCAGATCGACGTAGACCTGCCGATAATAGATATAATTAGTAAATTCGGCCCCCGATTGCTCCACAGCCGTTTTGGATACGGAAAGATAATCTGCATTAGCTGCCTCAGTTAGGCGTTCAGCCAAAGAAACATCCTTGTTTTTCATTATCCCGCGATAGATGCCGATCCCATTTATGAATACAAGCCCGAGCGCCAGTAGAGAAGTGACGACCCAGCGAGGAACCGATATCCGACGCACCAACCAAAGCCCAACTGCCAGATAGGAAAAGAGATTCATCATCTCCGAGCGCCTCCCCCGCAATACGGCCGCCCCCAGCAAAAACCCCAGGCAAGGGAGAATAAAGACCAGCAGTTTTGGTGCGATGACCTTGGGTTGCGACAAGTACAGCAACCACAAGATCAGAAAACCAAACTTGAACACACTCGCCAAAAACAGATATTTAACCGTCGCCCCCGACCACTGCGACTGGGCCAGCATCTCTTCCGGAAGAGACCACAACTTCCATTGGAAAAAGAAGCCGACCAGACATAACAATGCCCCGGCATAGTACAGCCTGCCTACATCAAACGAAGCGCCCAGCCAACTGCCCTTTGCAGTCGTTCGGGCAAGGGCAAGTTCAAATCCCGCCCAAAGACCGAGGGTACACAGCGAAGCGAAAAGCATTCCATCTGCATATGCTCCCTCGGGGAAATCCGAGGCATGGGAATACCCTCCTACCGCCTGGGGGAAAAACCAGCCCAGAGCAATCGCACCCGCCCAGAAAGGAAACTGGTAGAAGCGGCTCTTCCCTCGCTGATAATAAAGAACCATCAAAATATTGGTGGCTCCGTATAGAATGAGGGCAAACAAATCCATTATTGCACCGGATCGTAATAGTGTTCCCTAAGGTGTTTAATGAGCGGTAGTTTATAAGATATCTTGACTCCATGCTTGAGCGATACAAAAGATGCATACTGGAGACTCTTTACCGCGAACCGCAAGGGCTTGCAGCACCGGTTCGTCCACTGGGAATAGGCATGGGCAATGTCGACCTCCAACAGGGATTTCCACCTTTGCTCGACTCGATCGAAGGTAAAATCCTCCGCCCTCTTTCTCCCCGCCTCTACGATTTTTTCGCAGAGCCCGGGATCACGCCGAAGCCGAATCAACGCATCCACCATTTCGTCGTAGGAAAAAACCTGAAGGAAATCCTTCCCGGGAGTTCCAACCTGAGTATATGCGGAATCTGCGCCGCCGATAAATGGAATGCCTGCGCGCCACGCGTTTATTAATTTACTCGGCGGCTTTCTATTATATTTTTTCTGCCCAAAGGTTCGTATGCCGAGCAGTACATCCACCGAGCCAAGACGATGCCACTCCGAAGCATCCAGGAACCTGAAATGCATCCCGTATTCCGCCAAATCCGAATTAAGTTTATTTTTATCTATGTGACAAAATCGCTGATCCCCTTGATAGGCAACACACTGGATTCCCCTGCGGCCCTCGCGGCCCAACTCCTGCCCAAACAGGGGCCAGTGCGGAACATAGCGGCTGTTTCTCGATTTCTGGCTTTGGTTTTGAACGATGTGAAAGTCTGCGGGCGTATAGCGAGGGTAGTCTGCCTGAAGCGAAACACAAAAGCAGTCCGCCCCGGGCTGTAAACTCCTTAACCGGTTACTATGTGCCAAGTTGATTGCGGCAGGATCTAAATCATAAGAGAGCTGCACCGGCAGACCAAGGTCCCTCATGCGGAGATACGTTTGATGGGCCCAGACAAATTCTCCTCGAGAGTATAGATGTATAAAATCGGACAACTCCCCCTCCTGCAACTGAGACAGGGGGCAACCTTCAACTCTCGATATAACAAAATTATATTTCATCCTACTCATAAATGATAAAGGCCGCCTTTCAGGCCCGGTTACCCGCCCCGAAGGACTTGCCTCAACGAACCTGTCCGCCGCAGCAAGGTAATCAGCAATTTATGCATATAGCCCCATTCCCTTTTGGAAAAAACAACTCGGGCCACCAGCCCTCCTCCAGAAAGAATCAGTACGCCGAAGATTCCCAGTGCACCAACAACCGAGGTATGCCCCACCGCCATCGCAATGGTAGCCGATGCCCAGGAAAGCAACAACATCAGCAGAGAGCCAAGGTGGTTTCTCCAAACAGCCCTCGGGGAGATACTCAACAGGCGACAAAGCCCCAGAGGAATCGCTATTGCACTGGCCAAAACCGATGCAATCACTGTCCCAACAGCCACCCCCATTGCACCAAAACCTAAAAAAACCAATGTCATGGATATGGCAATATTGATGACGCCCATCGACAGGCTGACGATACCGGTGTAATGCACTTTATTCATCGCAACGAATATTTGCCAAAGAACCGCCTCTCCGATGGTAAATGCTAGATAAAGGGTCATTATCTGGAACAAAGGAGCATGTTCTGTCGCCCAATCCCCAAGCCACAATCCAAGCAGCGGCGTTGCAAACACGCCGAGGCATCCTACAACCAGCCCCGCAAAACAGCTCAAAAGCTTCGCCGAGAACAGGCTTAGGTTTGCGATGCGCCCCAAGTCGCCCTTTGCATAGTCGATCATGTAGACGGGAGCCATAACGGAAGCCAGCTGCTTGCTGATTTGCTTCAGGAAATTTGGCCAAACCAACAAGGCCGCATAAATCCCCGCCATCTCGCTGTTGACAAAACGATTGATCATCCACACGTCCGTCTTAAGACACATCCCCGCTCCCAGGGCCATGACGATTGTCCACCCCGTCATATTCGCAACCGGGCGGATCCATTTTTTGGAAATAAACTCTTTCCGGAAAACCAAATCGCTCGCCAAACCGCGGTAGATGAAGAAAGTGGCCACACCAAAAACAAGCGCCAGCCCAAGATCAACCACTCCAATAAGCCACAGTTTGGCTCCGAAAAACCGGATCAAGACCAAGAGAAGCACTATACGCAACCCAAGGCGCACGCCCTCCAGGGTTGAACTAATATCCAGACGGTTCGCCGCCTGGATGGGTGTTCTGATTACCCCGGTAATGAGCGAGAGAAAAAACACGGCGACATTGCATGAAACCAAAATGCGAAAATCGGTCGTAATCTCAGGGGGGAAATCCATGATCCATGCGAGCTTCCAGATCCCTAGGGCAAAGAAGGGAAGCTGTAGCAGCATAAACCCGAGATTCGCCACCAGGGCCGTGTTAAAGATCTCGTTGGCCTGCCTCCAATCATTTTGGTTCAGCGCTATATTTAAAAATCGAGCCGTGGAATTTCCCACGCACCTTGATATCAAACCAATGTACTGCGTCAGAAATCCAGCCAAGGCAATAAGCCCATACGTACCAGATCCATACTTCCGCACCAGAAACGGGATAAAGAAAACCCCCGACAAGGTATAGATTCCAAATTGGATCGCGGTAAAAATACCGTTCGTAACAATCCGGCCGGAACTACTATCAGAGTGAAATTTTTTCTTCATTCAAAAACCACTAGGAAGGGCGCCGCAAAAAGGAACTCCACAACCATCTCCACCGATTTCTCCACATCAAGAATAGTCACTGGAACGACGTCTAAGCACATGATGCCAGATAAACGACAGGCTCTCTCTCATCCAGTATCTGATTCCCCGAAGAAGGAGAAAAGCGAATTTGCCAACCGCAGGCCGGCATTGCCAATCGTGATAGGCAGGAATAATTGTATTCTTGAAAAACTCAACCCAGATTTGTTGCTGCCCCTCCGCCGAGAAGGGTGCTCCCCGCCGTTTTGCATTGGCAATCATTTCATGCCGGAACTCAACATCGTCTTTAAGACGTGACAGCGCATTGAGAACATCTTCAACCGAATCAACCTCAATATAATCATATTCCGTTTCCCTGGCCTCTCTGAAGCCAAGTTCGCACCCCAAAATGGCAGGGACCCCTCCCCGCCAGGAATTGATTAACTTGGTTGGGGGTTTATTGGAGATGATCTGCCCTATTTTCCGGATCGCCATAACCACATCAATATCCGAAAAGTCGGCCATCTTATCGGGATCGCTTCTTACAATGAATTCCATGCCCAGCTGCTGCACCGCCGACTCAAAGGCACCTGTTTTAAAGGCTTCATCCAGATTCTTCGGATCGCCAATAAATGCAATTTTTTCAATCTGATCCTCCCGCTCGGCATCATGCGGAATGATGACCGGATGCATGATGGGGGGAACGTAGTGCTGAAGCCCTTGAAACGAGAGTCGATCCAGCCACCCGAGGGATGCTTTTGTCGTCTTGTAATTATTGGACACAAGATGCATCTGAGCCCGATCATCTCGCTTATAGTCCCACTGGAGAGAGACCACAAATAAGTTGGGGTTCCATGCAAATTTTTTCACATGCGACTTATGAATCAACAGAATTCCTCTGTCCGGGAAATCATGGCAGATACTAACATCAAGCCCTTGGTCTTTTAGCATCAAATAAAAAATCCACTGCACTTCATGCTGAATAGAGCGAGCTTGCCTAAATACACTCATATCCCCCTGTAGATTATCTGGATATGCGTTGATATCGGCACTCGGACTAATATAGATGAAAACTTTCTCTTCGCTCATATCAGGATCCTTATTATTAAATCTCCATGGATTTGATTCGTCGGCTATCCGCCTATATTAAGGGCGACAGAAAACGCGCTTCCCCTCCCGGCAAAGCCCCGCACAATCCGCAAATTTCGTTTCCGAAAAAAGCACCCGCCCGGATTTCCGCGAAAAGCATTGCATTATACGCTACCGCTCACGGTCGATCAGTTATACCTACTGAAACCAATGAATTCGTCTATATGTATCGGTCTAAGCATCTTTCGGCTTAGTTCTGGAAAAAGAAAACAGCGGAAGAGTTCCTCAGTTTTCCCCCTCTTGCGTATTCCACCCATACGATTTGTAATGCCCATATCCATAAGCATAGCCTTCGGCTCCGCCGAACAATCCCAAAAGCGTATAGGGAACATCATTAACGATGCAGCCCAGGATATCGGCATCGATATCATGCAGGCGAGTGAGCGCGAATCTGAGCACCCGCCGGCGGGTTTTCCCAACCCTTGAAACTACAATTACGGAATCCACTTGATCAGCAAATACCTGGGCATCTCCAACCGGACCAAGCGGGGGAGAATCTATGATTACACGATCATAATGTTTACGCGCCCAATCCAGTAACCCGGGTAGCTGACTGCGCCCCAGCAATTCCGCCGGATTGACTCCCTTGAGATGGCGACTTGTAATAACGTCTAGATTTTCAACTATTCCAGCAGAGACCAATTGGTCATGCCGCAATTTGCTCTCATTGTCAGACAGCCACTCCAATAAAGAAGGGTGCTTTTCGTCAATATCGAAAATCTTCACCAACCGGGGACGACGAAGGTCCCCATCAATTAATAATGTACGCGCACCGTTAAGTGCGAAATTGATTGCAAGATTGCACGACGACACCGTCTTCCCTTCCCCGGGCATTACACTACAGACCAGCATCATCCGCGTGCGATCCGCGTATTTTTCGGAAGATATTAAGGCATTGATTCCAGAGAAGACTTCCACCATGTGGTTGAACTTGTCCCAAAGCCCTATTGTTGCAAGCTCGCCCCTTGAGCCGACTTTCTTTTGGGAGGGAATCATGCCCAGCACATTCAGGCCGAGCATTTTCAGGTCGCTGACAGAGGAAACCTTATCCATCCAAAACTCCATCACAACCGCAAGACCGCAACCGGCCATCAGCCCGAAAACAATTGCTAAAACCATGGCTCTCATTTTTCGCGGTCGAACCGGATCGTTTGGCACGTCGGCATTCCGTATAACCTTGGTGTAGGCCATGTTTTCATCGGCCGACAACCGCGCTTCCTCCATACGCCGAAGCATGGACTGATAGGTGTTATCGGCGGCATCGCGCTTTCGTTCTACCCGCTGGAGCCGCTGGCTGCCCAAAACCAGTTGCTGCTCAAGCTCGATCGCCTCGGTTTTCATTGCATCGATACGCCGGTCTACCTGTTCTACCTGTTTTTCCAACAGCTCTATTTCATTCTGTACCGCCATCGAAGAAAGCGTGATGAACTGCTCTAGGCGACCACGGGAACGAGCTTCCTTCTCCTTGGCCTTCCGATATTCCGGATGAAGTTCCGTGTAGCGGTCGGAAATTAACAGCAACTCGTCGTTTGCTTCTCTCCATGCCCGAACCAACTCGTTCAACTGCTCCCCCTTCGGCAGTCCGGTCGGAAGCATTTCAAGGTTCGGGTCGGAGTCCTTCAGCTCCGAAACAAAATCATATACGGTTTTTCGGGAAGCCAGCTGGCTGATGAGCTCTTCCTTTTCCTGCGAAACCGAGCCTAATGATTGTCCAAGTGCGGACTTTCGTTGCTGCAATGAGTCGAGCTGCAGTTCTTCGCGGATCGAAGCCAGCTGCTTCTCCACCTCTTCCAGCGAGACGCGTTGTTCATCAACCTGAGAAATCAACCACCTTACCGCCTCGTCGGACAAAGCCTGGTTCTCCTGCATCATCAGCACACCTGCACAATGCGTTAAAACATTGACTAATTGTGCTGCAAATTTCGGATCCGGGCTTTCATATGATACTCGCACAATGTTCGCATTAGGCTCCTTGAACCAGCTCACATCATCACGAACCCATTCTGCCAGCAAATGCCGTTCTATCTTCAGGCCTTGCGGGGTTTCTTTCAGGTCTCCGTACCGGCGGATATATTCCTTAGTCGCCAGTTTCTCCATTGCCGGAGATTTGAACTTGGCAAAACGGGTATTGAAAATCACATCGGTATCGCGCATGGCATTGATGTCATCATACACGGCCTCGTTGTTGATGACCTTTGGCCGGCGAACGCTCATTTCCAACTCGGCTTCTGCCTGAAAAACCGGAGTTGCCAATTGGTTGTAAAGAATCCCGGCCAACCCGCCCAGTGTGATGAAAAGCAGTAGCGTAATCCACCGCCGAAGAATAATACGCATCAGAGTCACGGAATCCAGACCGCCGGGAGACCCTCTGCCAGAGTTGCCCCCATAATCGGGATGGCGAGCCCGGCCTTGATAGATGTGCCGAGAAGAGGCGACACCTTCCTCTTCTAGATTTCCTGCTTGCAGATCTCTCATCCCTTGTCTCTTTTCACTTAAAGCAAGTCGTTAACGGACATTCCATACCGTCATCATTTGATGAAGAAGTATGCACATACTTCCAAGGAAAAGAAATGCCATATATTCTATAAAATAAAAAAGGCCCCTGTAAAAGAGGCCTTTCCACTGCATAGACACAAGTATGATTATTTCATAATCAGGGACAAAACCACATCGAAGCAATCCAATGCCTTCTTCTTCAGCGCCTTCTTGAAAGCCTTCCTCCGTGCGACCCGATGTTCATGCCTTGCAACCATATGGTTCCAGAACGTTTTATCCAGAGCTTTATAACGAGCATACACACCATTCCAGACTGGAAGCATCCAAGCCCGGGCCTGTTGCGCCAGACCGGGAAGATGATTCGCTTCAGGCTCTTTATTCTGAGCGGACTCCCACTCCTCAAGAGAGGAAAACGTATCGCAAAAATGTTCTTTCCGAACCGGGAATATACTCTTTCCTGCCAACTTGCGCCGACGGAGGTTACGGGTGAAGAACAAGCCAATCGTACTCAAGCCCATCAGGCTGATGGTTCCGGGTTCCGGAATCGCCGCTACGCGGAAACCGATGGCAGAGTGCTGCAATTCTGGGGGATCGGTGCCGGCGGGGGCACCAGACTGGAGGGCACTCACCCCGCTTCTATGGGATCCCCCCCAAAAGTTACCATTGCCATTTGCTTCCGCTTCTTCAGTCCACTCCCACACATTGCCCATCATGTCGTAGGTGCCGTTTTGCTCCTCCACGCTGCCGCCCACAGCCCATACGCCCATGTTAGTCGTACTGGAGCCATCATAGTTCCACCCGGTCTGATCCGCAGTATAAACATCTGGAGGTGTTGCGTCGCTGCCATTGGCATAAAGGGAATAAGAGCCATCGTTTACCGACTTGTAGTAGGCGGCCTTGTACCACTCGTTTTCCGAGGGCAGCACATAGGCAATGCCATTGCCGTTCGTATACGAGCGGTCAATCCCTTGAAACACGCCACTGCCGTCAAATTGATAGACTCCCGTATATGCATCACCCGTTGTGAGCCAATTACAGAACTTTGCCGCCTCATACCAGTTTGCAGATGCCGTAGGCTGATCTCCAGCCCAGCTCCCGGCATTGCCCACACGGGAATCGGCAGCGATTACCGTAGCCCACTGTGACGCTGTTACCTCATATTTTCCCATGCGATACGCGTAGCCGACCGCACCATAGCCCGAAGAA
>JBDLJW010000006.1:0-28169 GCA_039714135.1 Verrucomicrobiota bacterium | reverse complement strand
CGCTTTGGGCAGCGAAAAAGATTGGACTCAGTCTGCCCTCTTTTACCTTTGCTCGTCCAAACAACGTAATATTCGACTCTATGTAGTCCGTTTCGGTAAGGACGTTCGCCCGCTTGCGTTCAACGAGGAATTTCGCTGCCTCCAAATTGCCCCCCTCGCACACATCCATTAGTAGCGTGCGGCCACCGGTGAGTTCCGTCCATTCATCTCCGAGGTCGTGGTTCTTTACCACGTACAATGCGGCTTCCGGACGGTGGCTTCTCAACAGGTCACGTATCCGGCCATAGGTGGTTCCGTCTTTCTTCGGGGTTGTTTCCATGGTCGGATAGATCCTCCTGAAGATCTTTGGGGCATGGAGTCGGAAGAGACTTGGGGTTTTTGCCAGTTGGGCAAGATCAACCTGATAGGGGTCGATCCGGGGGCATTTCGGCTTCACATAGTTGAAGACGGAGCGGTTCTTGTATTCGAGGGACCAGCCTAGAATCTGGTTGTAATCGAAGGGGGTGGAGGGATCGACTTTCTCGCCAACCTTGATAAGGCGAAGGGCATCTTTGGTTTTAGTGTTTTCAATGGAGGTTTTGATGGCTTCGGCAAGGTGTCGCTTGTGAACCTGTCGCAGAGCCGGATTGGGGAGGAAAAGCACGAAACGGGTCTCTTTTTCCGAAAGGGGGCCATGCCATTCGTTGAGTTTCAGTACATGGATAACGGCATGTTCAAGATCGGCGACCAAGGCCTTGGAAAAATCGGCGCCGAATCCGGTCTTGTCGATATCAATCCGGCCCATGTCATAGCCGAGGTCAACCAGTTTGCAGGCCAGTGCTTCATCTTTCAGTTCGTGGCAGATATAATCCGCAAGGTTGCGCATAATTTCTTCTGTCTTCGGGGCGATAATGGGGGCGGAGTTGTGTGCGGGCATGTGGTCGATCAGGAATTCAACCCGCTTCGTATCTCCCTTCTTTATGGCGATTCTGAATTCCTCGGCAAAGAAACGGCAGAAGCGGGTGTTGAACTCGGTTTTTTCCAAAGGGAACTCCACCCTGTATCCGCTGGCTTTGAATGGGTCGATATATTGGTTGAAGAAGCGCACATTATACTCTCTCAACGCTTCGTTCATGAAAATCGACAATGCTTTTTCTGGGTATTCCGAAATGAAGTAGTCCCGCCATTGCTTACCCATCTTCCATGCTCTTAGGAGTTCGGTGTGTTGGGTGTAGTCCTTGTTGGAGTGGGCAATTGCCCATGTGAATGACTCCATGTCCCTTGTCTGCATTGAGAGTTCGTAGACCTGATCGGGAACACTCGCCAGTTTGTCGCCATATTTTTCAAGGAATGCCGATGGCTTTTCGAAGTCCGGCCATTTGGTATCCAGCAGTTCGGCGTTGTCGAAGGCGTGGCGAAGGAATTTGATGCGGATCTTCGGGTTGGGTGTGCGGTTGGCTTTCTTAAGGAAATACGTTGCCTGAGCCATCGCCGATTTTGCATCGGTGGCGGGTTTCGTCATATCCGTACAGCCCGTTAAAAAAACAAAACTTGCCAGCAGGATGGTAACAGTTCTTTGTGGTGATATTTTGATTTTTTCAAAGTACATTGCGACTCCTTGCCTGTTTAAAAAGAGAGAAGTTCCTGCACGTCATTCCAGCTAAGGCCTTGTTCGACGGCTCCGTCTTTTTCGAGGGTGGCGTCGATGATTCCCTTTTTCTTCTGCTGCATCTGGAGCACCTTTTCCTCGACGGTGCCTTTGGTGATGAGCTTGATGCTGTAGACGGTGTTTTTCTGGCCGATGCGGTGGGCGCGGTCGGTGGCCTGATCCTCGACAGCGGGGTTCCACCACGGATCGAAGTGGATGACCATGTCGGCACCGGTGAGGTTTAATCCGCTGCCGCCGGCTTTGAGGCTGATGAGGAAGAGCGGGATGGATCGGTCGCTATTGAAGGTGCGCACGCGCTCCTGCCGATCCTTGGTAGAGCCATCGAGGTAGCAGTATTTCAACTCCCGCGCCTCCAGCTCCTCGCGGATGAGGGCGAGCATGGAGGTGAACTGGCTGAAGACCAGAATGCGGTGTCCTGCGTCAAGCGCTTCGTCAACCAGCTCGAAGAACAGTTCCATCTTGGCGGATGGATATTCGCTCTTGAGGTTCGGCAGCTTGAGTAGGTCGAGGTGGCAGCAGGTCTGGCGCAGTTGCAGCAGTATCTTGAGCACTTCCATGCGCGACTTGTTGAAGCCTTGTGCCTCAACAAGGTCGGTGACCTTGCGCTTGGCGCTTTCGACGAGTTGCTTATAGACCTTGGCCTGGTCGCCGCTGAGCGAGCAGTGGGCAACGCGCTGAATCTTATCGGGCAGATCCTTGGCGACGTCCTTCTTGAGGCGGCGCAGCAGGAAGGGATGCAGCTTGCGGCGCAGCTTGATCTGTGCAAGCTCGGCATCGGGGCCGCCGGACTGGATCGGCAGTTCATAGTTTTCGCGGAAGGTCTTGTGGTGGCCGAGATAGCCCGGCATCAGAAAGTCCATGATCGACCACAAGTCGGCCACGCTGTTTTCGATCGGTGTGCCGGTTAGCACAAGCTTATGTTCCGCCTGTATTTTTTTGACGGCGGCGGCATTCTGCGTTGTGCGGTTTTTGATATGTTGGGCCTCGTCGAGCACGGCAACCGAAAAGCGGTGCTGGAGGTATTCATCCAGATCGCGGCGGATCAACGCGTAGGAAGTGATGATCAAGTCGCAGTTCGGTAGCTTGCTCCAGTGTTCGTGCCGGTCGGTGCCGTGCATCTTCTGCACCCGCAGGTGGGGAACAAACTTTTCGGCCTCCTCCGCCCAGTTATCGACAAGGCTGGTGGGACAGATGATTAGGGCCGGGGACTCCTGTGCACCGGCCTTTTCGCGTTCGAGCGAAAGCCATGTCAGTGTCTGCAGGGTTTTACCAAGCCCCATCTCATCGGCCAGAATGCCACAGAAGCCACTGCGTTCGAGAAAGCTTAGCCAGTAGACGCCGTCCTTTTGATAGTCGCGCAGCGTGTTTTCAAGATTGCCGATCGAAACCGGCTCGATTTTGGAGTTCCGGTTTTGTGCTTCAGCCTTCTGCATCCACTCCGGTGCGGCCTCGATGTCAGCTCCGTCGAGGGACAGGAGCGATGTCTGCACATAGGCGGCGTGGATGTCGTTCATCTTGAAGGTGCCGGGCTTTTCGCCGGAACCGACCGCGCAGTCGCTGAACACTTCGCGCGCTGTTTCGATGGCATTGATGTCGAGCAGAATGGTGCGACCCTTCTTTTCGATAAATGCCTCGCCCATGTTGATGGCGCGCTGGATGTCGGCATCATCGAGGCTCTGGCCGCCCGTGGTTTCGTAGTCGTAGCCCACCTCGAAAAACCCTGAATTGGCCGAGGGGTTGACTTGCACGACCGGCACGGTCGATTCGGCCTGATCCATGAAGGCCTCCACCATGCCGTCGAGATCGATTCGCCAGCCGAGCCGCTGGAGGCGCGGCATGCCGCCACCCAGAAAATTGAGAACTTCGCGGTTGCCGCGGATTTGCATCAGCATATCGCCCCGCCGCCCGCGGAATCCAACGTCGGTGACAATCTCCAGCGCCTCCTGTTCGGCCGCCGGGTTGCGGATCTGGAAATCGAGCAGATCGTCTTCGGAAGGGATGGAAAAGCTGCCCAATGCCTCGTCGCGCCCGGCGACGAGCTGAACGATACCGTATTCGACATGGAGTGTCGCCGAAAGGGCGGTCTGTGTTCCTTCCACCACAAGTCGGAAGCGCGGTTTGGCCGGGCTGAGCGAAAGCATGTCGGGGGAAATGTTGGCCTCGACCGTCATCAGTTTTTCGAGCATGGGAAGCTCGTTCTTCATAAAGGCCGGAACGCCGTTGTGCGGAATGCGCACGGGGGCATCGTAGATGGTGCGCAATGGCCCCGGCAGAACCTTTTCCAGCCGGGTGAAAACCCCATCCTGAAGGATCCAGCCTTTTCCGCCGCTCACCACGCATGTCATCGGCTCGGGCACTCCGGTGAGTAGGGAAAGCACCAGTTCGCCGGTTTCCTCGTCGAGCACCATGCGGACAAAGGTGGCGGTAATACCTTCATCCACCATCAAATAGCCGTCAATCCCGCCTTCATAAATCGGTTTTCCGTCGCAAAGTTCGAGAATGTTGATGAAGTCGGAGAGAGTGGCGGTAAACTTTCCCTTGGCCGGGCCTTCGCAAATATCCTCCAGCACGAACAGCAGGTTTTCATCGTCCGGACCCAATGCGAGCGGGAGATTTTTGGGGACCTCGTTGAGCGGAACCGTTTTGTCTTCCATCTCCACGGCGCAACGCATCGCAACCCGGCACTCCGATAGTTGTTCGCGCCAGCTTTGCTTCAGGGTGATCCGGAGCTTGGCAGGAGTACCGCCGGGGTCGCGGGAGTGATAAGCCGAGTCGTCGAACGCGGCCAATCGTTCTGCCCGCCGCTTTTCCTCCTCCACCTTGTCAATACGATGGGGGTCGGAATAGAGTCGTACAGCCTCAAGTCCCAGCGCCACGAGGTGCGCGCAGATTTTTCCTTCCTCGCGGTTTTCACGGCAGGGGCAGTGGTTTTCCACGAGGCCGTCCTTCAGCACCTCGAACTTGCTACGCATGCCCCGCATGCCGATCGAAAGCTGGCCGGTCACGAACGGTGGATCAAATGACACTTTTTCGACCTTGCCCCGTTCGAACAGCGTCATGCCGTCGCGGAAAGTCGATTTCCCAGCCCAGTCCTCTAGTATTTTTTGGGTAAATGGAACGTGTTTCATCTGGAATCGTTATTAAACACTCGCTCGTAAACTCGCTTAAGGCACAAAGCTCACAAAGGCAAAGGCACCGTTGTCGAATCTTCGTGTTCTTCGTGCCTTTGTGTTAATCCCTTTATGGTTTGGAGGACTACTTGACCTGATCAATGGCGTCGAGTTTTTTCCAAAGTTTGGAAAGGTCGCCAAGCGGAATCATGTTCGGGCCGTCGGAAAGAGCGTTGGCTGGATCAGGGTGCGTTTCAATAAACATGCCATCCACGCCGACCGCCGCCGCCGCTTTTGCAAGGTAGGGGGCAAAGCGTCCGTCGCCGCCGGAAGTATCGCCTTGTCCGCCGGGCGACTGGACGGAGTGGGTGGCGTCGAAGATGACCGGATAGCCCATTTCGCGCATAATGATCAGGCTGCGCATGTCGGCGACGAGCGTGTTATAGCCAAACGATGCGCCGCGTTCGGTCAGCATGATCTTTTTGTTGCCGGTGGATTCGATCTTCTTTACGACATTGGCCATGTCCCACGGGGCGGCAAACTGTGCCTTCTTTACGTTCACCACCGCGCCGCTTTCGCCCGCGGCCACCACGATATCCGTCTGGCGGATCAGGAAGGCGGGGAGCTGGATGATGTCGACCACCTTCGAGGCAATATGGATTTCCTCCACGCTATGCACGTCGGTCAGCACGGGTACGTTGTATTTCTCTTTGATTTCCGCGAGGATTTCGAGGCCCTTTGAGATGCCGGGGCCGCGGTAGGAGTTGATCGAGGTGCGGTTGGCCTTGTCGTACGAAGCCTTGAACACGAGCGGAATATTTTGCCGTTTCGACAGCTTTACCAGCTTGTCCGCAATCTCCATGCAGCCTTCGCGGCTTTCAATCACGCATGGTCCCGCAATCATCGCCAGCGGGTTCTTACCGCCAAACTTTACGCCTTTAACATTGATGGTCTTTGTCATTGGAAACTTTCCTTTAGAGATGAGTGGTTAATCTTCGAAGTCGAAACGGTAGTCGAGCCCCAGTTCGTCGCGCATGGTGACCATGTCGTTTTGCAGGGCTTCATTGACGGGCACGCCGGTTTCGGCACGTTCAATGCCGGCGAGATGTTCCTTTTCGCCGCAGGTATAGATTCGTTCTGAGCCGGGAGCTTTTTCCGATTCCCGCAAGGCGCGCATAATGTCGCCGGCGGTTTTGCGGAAGTCGGCAGGGTCGCAGAAGCACTTGATGTCGATGGCGATGAAGAAGTGACCGAGTTCGTAGGGCTTGAGGTTGCCGTCGTCGTCCTTGTTCACGAGCTGCTTGAGGAACGCGCCTTGCTGCAGGGCGGCGGAGAGCACTTCGGTGACGGTGGCAAAGCCGTAGCCCTTGTGGCTGCCGGTTTCTTCGCTGATGCCGCCGATCGGTGCGAGCGCGGCCTCGCCTTTGACGAGGTCTTCAAGAATCTGCTTGGAGTCGGTCTTGGTGGAACCGTCGCGTCCAATGACCACGCCGGGAGGGCAGTCCTTGCCTTCGCGGGCGTATTGCTCGATCTTGCCGCGCTGCAGGATCGAGGTGGCATAGTCGTTCACGAAGTCGAAGGGTTCGTCGGTCGGGAAACCGAAGACGAGCGGGTTGGTGCCGAGCATGTTTTCGACGCCCCAGGTGGGGGCGATGGAGGGGCGCGCGTTGGTGCCGGAAATGCCGATCATGTCCTGCGCGGTTGCCATGAGGGGATAATAGCCGGCAATGCCGTAGTGGGTGGAGTTGCGTGCAACGACCATCCCAATGCCGTGCTTTTTCGCCTTTTCAATGGCCATCTCCATGCAGCGTCTGGCAATCACCATGCCCATGCCGTGGTGGCCATCGACAACTGCAGTGGCAAGATGGTCGCGAACCACCTCGAATTCGGTGGCGGACTGCTGGATTTTCTGGTGGACGATGCGGTCGTAGTAGATGGGTTTGAGCCGCCCGATCCCGTGCGAGTCGATCCCGCGCTTGTCGGAGGCAATAAGCACATCGGCGCAAACCTTGGCCTCGTCCGCGGGGACGCCGATGCCTTTGAATACGTCGATCATGAACTGTTCCATGGTTTCAAATGGGATATGGTAAAGCATTTGGTCTCCTTGTGTTTCTGGGTTTTAAATAGATACTACTTCCTTGAGTACTTTTTCAAGCTCGCCAACGGCGGATTGGATGCTGTACTTCCCTTTTACCATTTCCTTGGCGGTGTTTCCCATGTTCTTTGCCAGCATGGCGTCGTTGAGCAGCCAGTCGATGGACTCGGCAAACAGCTTCGGAGTGTCGGCCACAAAGCAGTTGACCCCGTTTTGCGCAGGAATGCCTGCGACACCCAGTGTGGTGGAAACGACCGGTAGGGCAGTGGCCATGGCTTCCAGTACCTTGATGCGCAGTCCGGAACCCAGCCGCATGGGGTTGACGAAAATGCTGGCCTCTTCGCGGTAGGGGCGCAGATCCTCAACCGAGCCGGTTACGCAAATACTTTCGTCTTTCTCGTAAAGCTCCCTCAATTCGGCATTGGCGCCTTCGCCGACGACGAAGTATCGTGCCTCTGGGTGTTTTTGGGTAACCTGGGGCCAAATTTCGCGGGCAAACCACATTGCGGCATCGTGGTTGGACTTATCGGCAAAATAACCGCACATCATTACGATGGGGTAGGAGGCTTGTTTTTTTACGCCTTCCCGGTCGAGGAAGTTGGTGTCAATGCCGGGTCGGATAACGGAAACCGGAAGTTCTGGTGCATGGTTGAGCAAAGTGAAACGGTCTTCGGTCGTGAGCGTGAGGATATGATCCATCGCTCCGTACATTTCGAATTCGTACTTTTCCAAGGTGTGGATTTGTGTGGCGCTTTTAATTCGCAGTGCCAAAGGAACGTCAGGGGTTTGGGCATATTTGCTGAAGGAGTCGGTCAGGCAGCGGTGGCAGGAAACAACCTTGCGGACGGCGGAGAGGTAGGGGTTGCGGTAGAGGTACATGCCCATTTCGCCAAACTCGGCAACCACCACATCGTACTTGGTCCGCTCTACCATGTCGCCGATTGTTTGCATCATGTTGCGCGAATAGTTTTTCCAGAAAATGGCAGGCAATGTGACGCTGATATAGTCGCGAAAGGCGCGAATCAGCACCTTTCGTTCTATGGAGGGCACAAGTGCAAGTTCGCAGGTCATGGCCTTGAGGGAAGGGATATATTCTTTCTGTCCGGGCTCCACAAACGCCGCCAGGCCGATCTCGTGTCCCTGTTCTGCCAGCCACCGCATGCGCTGGTAGATGAGGCGGTGGCCGCCGGCAACGTTTTCGTGCGGCAATCGATTGGCGAGGAACAGGATTTTCATGGTGGAGGGAACATATCCGATTGCGTTCGGCAGTTACACTCAAAAAACTGTTGCGGATGGTTTTCGTTCCTTGGATAATGATTCCGTGTTAGGAGTATGTGGAACTGGTTGTTCCGCTCGTGTGGATAACTAAAAACAGGAGGCTTGAAATGAAACGCACCGCTTTTACCCTTTTGACCCTGGCCGTTTGCATTGGTTTTTCAGGATGTAAATCCCCGCCCAAGATGGAATCGGACAAATCCATGTTCGACTATATGCAGGAACAGGTCGCAAAGATTACGGAGAAGGGCGGCATGGCCTCCGTCGGCATTGCAGAATCCCGCATCCCGCAACTGGCCATTACCAAAGCCAAGGTTGAAGCCCGCAAGAATCTTGCACAGGCGGTTCAGGTGAAGATCGAGAACCTCGAGAAGGCCTTCATCGAAGAGATCGGCGAAGCCAGGGGCTCCGAAATCAACGAGTTGTTTAGTTCGGCGACCAAGCAGATTACCTCCCAGACGCTGCAGGGAACTGTTCCGAAAATGCAGAAATATGAAAGCGAAGACGGTGTCACTACCGCCTATATCCTGATGGTGCTCAATCCCGAGATCATTCACGAGTCGCTCAAGAACAACAATGCGGCGAAGCACCTCTATGAGCGCTTTCGTGCCTCCAAGGCCTTCGAGGAACTCGACAAGGAAATCAAAGAGTTCGATGAAGCTGAGCGGCAAGGTTTCGGCATGTAGCTTCTCTCTTTTCAGGAAAGTTTTCAAACGGGGCTTGAATCCGGCATTCAGGCCCCGTTTTATATGCACCATGAAAATTCTAGGAATCGAAACCTCGTGTGATGAAACTGCCGCGGCTGTTGTTGAAGACGGACGCAAGGTGCTTTCCAACGCCATCTACTCGCAGATCGCCAAGCACCGTCCCTATGGTGGTGTTGTGCCGGAAATCGCTTCGCGCAACCATGTGTCCAAGCTGCCGGGTATTATCGAAGAGGCGCTCGAGGCGGCCGGCGAAACCTACGAATCCATCGACGCTCTTGCTGTTACCTATGGTCCCGGGTTGGCCAGCTCGCTGCTTATCGGCTATGCCGCGGCAAAGACACTTTCCCAGCGGCTGGGCAAGCCGCTGGTTCGCGTCAATCACCATGAGGGTCATTTGCATTCTGTTTTTATGAGGGAGGATGCCCCGCCGGAGGATGAAGTCTTTCCGTTGCTGGGACTCATGGTTTCCGGCGGCGACAGCAGCCTTGTGATGATGCATGGGACCGGGCAGTACGAACTGTTGGGCAGCACGATTGACGATGCCGCCGGCGAGGCGCTCGACAAAGCCGCCGCCGTGCTCAACCTCGGCTATCCCGGCGGCCCCGTCATTCAGAAGACTGCCGAGGGCGGCAACCCCAATGCCATCCGTTTTCCTCGTGGACTGGATAGCGTAGATCGCGGCAAGTGGATCTATAAATACGATCGCGAACTATGCTTCAGTTTTAGCGGCCTCAAGACCTCGCTGCTCACCCACGTTAAGAAACTCGACCACGCGCCCGAAGGCGACGAGTTGCGCGATATCTGCGCCAGCTATCAGGAAGCGGTTTGCGATGCCCTTGTTGTTCGCGTTGAGCGTGCGCTTGATCGCTTTCCGATCAAGAAATTTTCCTGTGCGGGCGGGGTTTCGCTCAACAAGGTGTTGCGCGAAAAGCTTACGGCGCTTTCCGCCAAGAAAGGCGTCCCGTTGCTTCTTAGCCCTCCATCGCTATGCACAGACAACGCGGCGATGATTGCCGGCGTGGCGTACGAAAAAGTGCGGCTTGGTCTGGCGGGGGAAGAGCCCGCCGACGTTAATCCCAACCTGCGGTTGGCGAACTGGTAGGCGCGGCCGCAAACCACGTTCCGGGAAGATAGGAAATCAATTCCGGGGTTCAGTCAGAGGCCTTGACGAGGGCGAAGAAGCGATCTTCGTACTTTTCCCAAAGGCCGTTTTGTTTGAGCTGATCGGCCAAGGCGTTGATTTTTGAAGAATCGCGCGATGCTTCAAGAAATCCGTGTTCAATATTTTCCTGCAGGTTGTGTTTCTGGGCTACGGCTTGCTTTCGGATATCCTGCATGTTGCCCTTTGCAGAGTGTTGCACCAGCTCTACCATCAGCTTGAGCAGGCAGACTTCCCAGGGGGAATCGACGCCGATAAGGATTGCGCTGAACGGGTCGTCTTTTGCCGCAACCTCTTTTTTGACCCGATCCATGACATTGTCGAGATGGTCGGTGACGACATAGTCTTTTATTTCTTGTTTTTGGATGCGGAAGCCATACTGGAGGACTTTGAGATCACCGCTGTGCTCTTTCAGCCAGTCGGCATAGTTTCTGGCATCCGGCCCGAAGTCTTCAAGGTCCATTTGGCCGAGAGACTGCGGGGTGATGATCTCGGGTTTGAGCGCCTTGAGATGGCCTTCGCGGATGCGCACCTTGTCGACGCTGTCCATCAGCTCGCAGACCAGATAATAGTTCACGATGGTATTGCCAAAGGTTTCAAGCCGGCTGGTCGGTGCTGTTACCAGCTCGGTGTTGTTGACCGCGTACCAAAAATCGAATTGTTGTTTTTTAGAATCCATTGAATTTCCACACTGGCACCTAATGCCAATGGCCTTACTTTAGTTCTTTTTCATGGTTCTGATAGTCGGCGAACTTCATCGAGACAACCTTGGAAATGCCGCGTGTTTGCATGGTTACGCCATAGATCACGTCGGCCGCCGCGATGGTCTGGCGGCTGTGGGTGATGATGATGAACTGCGACTGTTTCAGGAATTCCTTGAGGGCGTCGACGAAACGGTTGATATTGGCATCGTCGAGTGCGGCGTCGAGCTCGTCGAGCACGCAGAACGGGCTGGGCTTGACGATGAATAGCGAAAAGAGCAGGGCGACCGCGGTCATCGTACGCTCTCCGCCGGAAAGCAGCGAGATGGTCTGTAGCTTCTTGCCGGGCGGGCGGGCAATGATTTCGATGCCGGACTCCAGCACATCCTCGTCGTCGGTCAGTACAAGTTTGGCCGAACCTCCACCAAAGAGTTTCTTGAACATTTCCTGGAAGTTGGCGTTCACCTTGTCGAAGGTGTCCTTGAACATTTCGGTGGTGGTGTTGTTGATCGTCTTGATCATATCAAGCAGTTGCTGCTTGGCGGCAAGCAGATCGTCCTGCTGTTTGTTCAGGAAGGCGAAGCGCTCCTCGTGTTCGGCATGTTCTTCAATGGCCACAAGATTGACGGGACCCATGGCATCGAGTTTGGCTTGGATTTCCGCAACGCGCGTTTCAAGGATTTCGCGTTCGGGGATTTCGTCGTTTTCCCAGCGCGGGGATTCGGCTTCAGCCAGATCTTCTTTGGTAATGTGGTAGGTTCCTGTTACCCGCTCCAGCGCATTGTCATGACGCATGGTGTATTCGGCGCGCTCGACCTCGAACTTGGATTTTTTGTTGAGCTCGGTTTCCATGGAGTCGCGCAGGCCGCGCAGGCGGTTTTCGGCAGTAGTGAGGGTGCGGATGGTCTCCTCGCGCCGGGCGCGTTCGTTTTCAAGCGCCTGCCCGGTTTCTTCCAGCCGTTGCTCAAGCGGTTCGATTTTGGCGGTTTCTTCTTCGATTGAGGTTTTTAGATCTTCAATGCGCTGGTTGTAGGAGTCGACCCCGCTGGTGCGTTCGGCGATCAGCTCGTCAAGTTCGCGGATGCGCGCCTCCATTGGCTGTTTGCGGTTTATTAGGTGATCAAGTGTCTGGGACTTCTGCGAGTAGACAATGCGGTGCTCGGAGGTAATGGCAAGGGTGTCGGAGCGATGTTCTTCGGTTTTGGTCAATGCGGTGGTCTGCTCGGCGGTCTGCGTGCGGATGGTGGTTTGGCGGTCGCGCACTTCTTTTAGTTCGGTAGCGAGGCGTGCACGAAGTTCAACTCCTTTGTTTTCGCTTTCAGCAAGGTTGTTGAATTCAAAAGAGACGGTTTCAACGCGTTCGCGTGCGGAGGCGGTTTCGCGTACAATTACCTGTCGTTCACCCTCTTGCAAGGCGAGTTCGCGGCGGAACTCCTCGAGCATCTGCCGGGCCTGGGCGAGGGCATCGGCCATGCCGGATTCTTCGCCCCGGAGGGTTTCAATGGTTTTTTCCAGTTTTTGGATGTCGGCTTCAAGCCTGTTGATTTCTTCCTGCAATTGTTCGCGCAACTGGTGGCGGGCGAGGGGGCTTTTATCCTCGGTGCCGGGCATCCATAGCTCGGAGGTTCCGTTGCCGGCAACAACGGTGCCGTTTTGCGAGACCACGACGGTATCGGCGGAAAGAATGTTGGGGATCTCCAGTTCGGAGCCGACCACGCGAACGTTCCAGAAAAGGCGGCGCACGAGCGGGGCGACGGCGTCATCGAACTTGATGCAGTCAAGCAGCCCCTTCCCAACGGGTGAGGAGGAATCAAGTGGAGCCTCCTCCTTTATGGAGGCGACGCTCAGCAGCCGGACGCTTCCCGCCTCCTGTTCGCGCAACCAGTCCAGGGCTTCGCGGGCATAGGCCTCGTCCTTAACGACAATGGCATCGATGCATGGGCGCAGGATGGCTTCGAGTGCGGTTTGGTATTCCGGCGCCGCTTTGAGCTGTTCGGCCAGTGGGCCAAGGATTCCTTCGCGGGCGGGGGTGAAATCGGAGGGCGGGTTGAGCAGGATCTGCGCACCGGGAGGGAATCCTTCCTGCCGGGCTTCGCCGCCGGAAAGCATTTCAAGCTGTGCGCATTTGGCGGCTACGGCCTTTTGCTTTTCGTTGAGCATTCTTTCTTGTTCAGAGATGAGCTCTTTCCGTCCGCTACGCTCACCATTAAGCGCGTTGAGTGTTTCGGCCTGCTCGGCCACTTTTCCGGTGAGCATTTCCACTCGGGCATCCATCTCCTGCTGGCGTTCAACGAAGGAGCCGAGCGAGCGTTCAAGCTCGGCCTTTTCGGTGGCAAGGCGCTCTTTCTTAAGCATGGCGGAACGGTCGCGGGCGTCGAGCTCATTGAGTTCGTTCTGCATTTTGGAGGATTTGCTGTCCAGGGCGACCGACTCGTTGCGCAGGTTGTTCAGCTGCGTTCGGGTGGCATTCATCTGGTCTTCAGCTTCCTTTTGCACCTGCATGGCGAGATCAAGTTCGGTTTTGGCGACCGCCTTTTCCTGTTCGGAGGCGGCCATTTGCTCGATAATCTTCTCAAGTTCGCTACGGTGGGTTTCGAGTCGGATGCGTGCCTCTTCCGTCTCCTGCGTATTGCGTTGGGCGAGAGTGGCGAGTTCCGCGATGCGATCGGTGTTCATTGTGATCAGGTGGCGGGTGCGTTCGAGCTCGCTTTTGGCGGCGGCGGCCTGCTCCATAGCCAGGGAGATGGTTTCCTCCAGCTGGGTTAGTGCCCCGCGGGAGGCTTCGGCCTCTGCCTCGGCAGCTTCGACCTGCTCGTGCAGTTCGCGCACCTTGCGTTCGAGAATCTGCAGTTCGCCGGTAAGTTCGTTGATCTTTTGCGAGTATTCGGAAAGCTTCTCGCGCGTTACATAGAGGTCTAGGCCGCGTACTTCGTCGGCCAGTTCCTTGTAGCGCCGGGCCTTGCCGGCCTGCCGCTGGAGCGAGATGATCTGACGTTTGACTTCGCGGATGACGTCGGCGAGACGCAAAAGGTTTGCTTCGGTATGCTCCAGTTTACGCAGAGCCTCTTTTTTGTCGGCCTTGTATTTGGTGATGCCGCTGGCTTCCTCAAAGACGGTGCGGCGGTCTTCGGGGCGTGAGCTGAGGATCTGGTCGATCTTGCCCTGTTCGAGAATGGAGTAGGAGTCGGTTCCGACGCCGGTGTCCATGAACAGCCGTTGGATATCCTTTAGGCGGCAGGCCTTGCGGTTGAGAAAATAGCCGCTTTCGCCGGAGCGGAAGACGCGGCGGGAAATGCAGACTTCGTCATACTCCACGCCAAGGGAATCGGTGCAGTCGGCGAGGGTTATGCTGACTTCAGCCATGCCGAGCGGCTTTTGCGAATCGGTTCCGTTGAAGATCACGTCTTCCATCTTTGCGCCGCGCAGAGCCCGCGCTCGCTGTTCGCCGAGCACCCAGCGCACTGCGTCGGAAACATTGCTTTTCCCGCAACCGTTCGGTCCCACGATCGCGGTCATTCCCGGCTCGAACTCAAGCTTGGTTTTGTTTGCGAAACTCTTGAACCCTACGATGTCTAGACTTTTAAGATACACAGGTGCAGCTCCTATTAAAAATAAGCGTCGACGCTAGCACAGGAGCCGTCGAGGATGAAAACTGAATTTCCGGTGAATTCCGGTAACCGAATCTTGCGGGTAGCCGGGCATCGCCGCGGCATTCCTTTATATATTGGCTTGAATTGGTTTCGAGTGGATTATAGTTTATTTCGGATAAGTGCGAATTTATTTTTAGTCGGATGCTTTATTGAGTTTTTGATATAGGCCTGTGTTCTTCGGGATCGATGAATTTGAGGAGAAATTATGATGCGTAGCTTTCGTTTGTGCAGGGGATTGGTTCTAGCCTCCCTGTTGCTGGCTTTGTTTGGGGCTGGGACTGTCTTTGCCTTGGATTATTCCTCTATGGGGATTTCCCCGCTTGTGCAGGCTGCTGGAACCATGCTGGAGCGCGGCGAGTATTCGGAAGCAATTCCTGCCCTAAGAGAAGTAATTGTCCGTACAAAGGAGCTGACTACCGCAGACGGCCGCGAAACCCTTCAGAATGCACGCTTTCAGCTTGGACGCGCCTTTTTCATGATTGGCAAGAGTGCGGAAGGGATGATCGTTCTCGAGGAATATTTGAAGGATCAGCCACGCACTGAAGAGCGTCTTGCGTTGCGTTTGGTGGCTCAAGGGTGCCTCGAAGCCGAGAAATGGGACAAGGCGGCAGAAGTTTCCGGCCGATTGCTTGATATGCCCGGTTTGAGCCGGGAAGATCTCCTGAATGCCAGTCTGTTGTGTGGACAGGCAAGGTTCCGGCAGGAAAAGTGGGAGGAGTGCATTCAGCCCCTTTTATATGTTGCGAAAAAGAGCAAGGACGAAAAACTCCGCAATGTAAGCCAGATCATGGCTGTACGTGCACAGGTAGAGGCCAATCAGTGGAATGAAATTTTCGGGGTTGTTCGTTCCCTTTATCGTACTGATGCCAAATATGACATTACGTTGAACCTGACCCTTATGCGTGCTGGCAAGGCTCTTTTCGATGCAGCCGGGGAGAAGGCCGTGGAAGAGGGGAAGGATGATTACCTGAATGCGCTTTTCCTCTATCGCATGGTATTGCCGAGAGAGGTGTTGCTTGATCAAGCAAACCTGCGCTTGAAGGCTCTTGAGGAGGATCTGGCCAAAAAAACAAGAGCTGGTGTCAAGGAGCTCGAGAGGGAGGAGTTGCAGAAGGAGATTGATTCCGTCAAGGAATCGATGACTCTTTTGAAAGGCCTGCAACCCTATGAAGACGAGGTGACTTTCCGCATTGGGCAGATCTACGCCGAGGTTAAGCGCTATTGGGAAGGTTTTGTACTTTTTGACAGTCTCTATCAGAAGAATCCCTCTAGCGAAATCGGAGAAGCGGCGGTGCTCCAGTCTATTTTGGTTCTCTACGATATGGGGGAGGTTGAGCTCGCAGAGGGGCGCATTCTTCGCTATCTCGATGAAAACCCGTTCGGGAAGTATGTCCGCACGTTGCTTTTGATCATGATTCGCGACAACATCATCCGGGGGAACCTCGACAAGGTAGGGGAGCTCAAGGAGTTCACCCGGGGGCTTTCGGCCCCGACGGATGACGAGGAGTTGGCTCTTTCTTCGGATCTCCATTACATGATGGGTTATGGGTTTTTTCAGAAACAGGAGTATCAGCTTGCCGGCGAGCAGTTTAGTGAGATTATCGACGAGTATCCCAACAGTGATTCTCGATCCGATTCCATCTATTTTCGTGGCATGACCAGTATGCTACAGGCGGATTATCGCGGTGCTATGCTCGATTTCGTTCTCTATCAGGAGGAGTTCAAGGGCGGAGACCACTATGCTTCCTCCATGTTCCGCGAGGGGGTCTGCCTGGTTGGCATGGGTCGGGTTTCCGAAGCCGAGGCTTTGTTTAGCAAGTTTATCGAAACCTACCCGGAAAATGCATTGGTTTCGGAGGCTTACAGCATGCGTGGCGACATCGAGTCTGCTAAGGATGGTCGCGATGACCCCAAGACACTGGATGTCGACGAATATGATCCCCACACTCTTGACCGTGCTTTGGCCGACTATCGCAAGGCAATCGACAAGCATGTCTCCCCGGAGCAGGCATCCTATGCGGTATTTCAGGCCGCCAAGGTCTACAAGATTGAATTCAAGTGGCAGGACGTCATCGACCTGATGAACTACTACATGGATCTTCTTGGCGAAAAGGCCGATGTGGCGCAGGCGGTGTTCTGGATCGGCCAGTCCCAAATCGAGTTGGAAATGGTGGACGAGGCCGTTTCTTCCTATCTTGATGCCATTGAGCGTTTCGGTGAGGATGAAAAGCAGGTGGGGGTTGATAAAATTGTATTGAGCCTCATTACTATTGCCAACAAATTCCTTTCGAACGCGGAGCGCCAGGATCTTGCTGTAAAGATCGATCTCCAGCAGAGCGCTGCCGAGGATACCTCCGAAGTGCTCAACCTCCGATTGCGTGTCGCCAAGGCGCACCTCGAAGGGACGGAGGCTGCCGGGGCTCTGGGAGCCGAGTTGTTTGCAGAACAGCAAAAGCTGGCCGATACCACCCCGATATCCCTGTCACTGATGTGTGATGCCGCGGTAATGGCGGGCGATGCTGAAGGAATGGGGCGTTTGTATGACTATTTTATGGAAAACTTCGAGGAGTCCGACCTGCTTTGGCATGCCTATCGCGCCAGAATGTTCCAGTTGATGGGCAAGGAGGATTATAATGGCGTATTGGAAGTCATTGATGAGGCCCAGGGATTGTTCGGTGTAGAGGAGTACATGGGTTGGGCGCAAATCAGCAAGGCCGACTGCCTGTATAAGCTGAGCGAATATATCGAGGCGGAAGAGTCGTACAACATGATTTTCGGAGTCAGTGAATGGAGAGGGGATCTCTATGCCGAGGCGATGTATGGAATGGCCCGCTGTCGCTTTGCCCAGCAGGACATTGAAACAGCGCATGCGTTCTTCCAGCGTACCTATCTGTTGTTCAAGGGATATGCCGACGGTAAATGGGCCGCAGAGGGGTATTTGAAAGCGGCGGAATGCCTAAGCTTGCTGGGACGGGATGCGGATGCCGCCAAGACCTTGGATGCCATGCTTGAAGACACATATGTAAACACACTCCCGCAGGCCGATACAGCGAGGGAAATGAAGAAAGAATACGGGGGCGCATAAAAATGACTAAAGCGGTTTTACATTCAGCGATTGCCGGCATTCTCCTGATGGGAGGCATGGTTCACGCAAAGCAATTGTCTGCGGAATTGATTATGGGAAACGGGCGCTCGTGGAAGGGAAAGCTTGTGGGGCGTGATGGCGACTGGATTGAATTCAGCACAGGAACATCCGCTCAGCCCATTCGTCTAGGAGCTTCCACGATCAAGCAACTCAACTTTAATGTGAATGTAGATTCCGAAAAAGTCATGACAATGATGAATAACCGGCAGTTTGAGCGGGTTATCATTTCGCTTTCCAAAGTCATCGATGAATATTCCGAGTATAGCGACATTCCGTCGAATCTGTCGAAATACAACGCTTTGTTGATGGAGCTGTATTACCGCACGGGGAAGTACGAAGAATCTTTGGCTATTTCGAGGAAGCTTGCGGAGGACGGACGTAATCGGGATCGGCAAGCAAAGGCTCGGGTTTATCAGATTCTGGCTTTGATTGATTCTGGAAAAATGGATGAGGCCACAGTCCTGCAGGCCAAGTACGGGTGGGATAAGGAAACGTCTTCCGATACTGCGCCGGAAGAACTCTACATCAAGGCAAAGCTGTTGCTTCTGAACAAGGAATACAGCAAGGCAATGGAGTTGGTTGCAAAAGTAATCGTATTCCACAGCCATAGCCCGGACTGGATTCAGTTGGCCGAAATACTTTCCGCGGAAATCTACATCGAACTTGGTTTATATGATTCGGCTGATGAGGTTTGTCGCCAGATTATGGTTCTTTATAAGAATACGCCGGAGTTCGATCAAGCGAAACTATTGAAGGTGAAGATCGAGAAATTACGTACAGAAAAGAAAGTAGCTGAAGATTCAGCATCGGAAGAAGTTTAACAGAACGGAGAGGAGTAAGAAAATGAGTAGGAAAATCATTAAATTAGCATTTTGTTTCAGCCTGGTGATAGGATCTGTTGCCTTTGCGCAAGGTGGCGGCGAGGCGGCGGCAGAACAGCTTCAAAAAACCACGCTTATGCAGATGATCAAGCAGGGTGGATGGGCCATGTATCCGTTGGGATTGTTCTCGGTTATCATGGTTTACTTTATTGTCCAGAATGCACTTTCCTTGCGCGAGAGGGTTTTATTGCGTCCCGATATGATGCCGGATTTCATCCGACTGATGAAGGACAGGAAGGTGTTGGATGCCCATGCCCTCTGCAAGGAGAACGAAACCCTTTTCACGTATGTATTTGCGGCTGGACTGGAGCGTTGTTCCACAAGCGGTGATATTGATTTCGGCAAGGTGAAGGAAGCCATTGAAGAAGCCAGCACGGAAGAGGTAACCAGATACATGAAGGCCGTCGACTATCTTTCGATTATTGGTGCAACGGCTCCCATGCTCGGACTGCTGGGTACGGTATCCGGTATGATCAAGGCCTTCCAGACCATCGGGTCCAAAGGGATGGGCAAGCCGCAGGAGCTCGCCGGAAACATTGGTGAGGCCCTTGTTACAACCGCGACCGGCCTGATTATCGCTATCCCGGCAATGCTGACCTATTTCTACTTCCGCAACAACTTCATCAAGTCCACCGCGACGCTTGGCCGCAATATCGGCGCCTTGCTTGATACGCTTGAATCCGGCGAGTTGCCGCTCGGTTTCGAGACTATGGGCGGGGGAGATGCATCTGAAATTTCCGCTGAGTAAACCCCTGCCGGACGAGGTGTAAAATGAAACTCAAAATGCCCAAAAAAGACGATGTCGAAATCGACATGGCTCCCATGATCGACATGGTGTTCCTGTTGCTCATCTTCTTTATGGTGGCTTCCGTGGTGGTGACGGAGAAGGTTGATGTAAGCCTTCCTGACTCCCAAGCCGCCAAGGTTCCAGAAGACATCAAGGGGCGTATTGTTCTCTCGGTGGATGTTAAGGGTCAGATTTATCTCGGTCCGTCAAGGAAGTTGACCCTTGCTGAACTCAAGGCGCTTCTCTCGGAAGAGCTGGATATCGATCCAAATCTCCGGATTTTGATTCGATCTGATGAACGTGTCGAATACAAGACCCTTAAGGAAATCATGGTTGCTTGTGGAGAGGTTGGCGCGACCGACCTCATCTATGCAACCTTCGAGGAATAGCCATGAAACTGCTTGAAGACCTAATGAACAAGAAGACTGAGCTTCAGATCACTCCGTTGATCGATGTAGTGTTTCTGCTGCTCATCTACTTCATGGTAACGGCGTCGTTGATCAAGAAGGAAGCAGACCTCTCCTTTATGCTTCCTGCCAAGGTGGAAACGACCGAGCCGCTTGAGATGCCGATCGAGGTTTTGATCGAGGTAACCGAGGCGGGTGATGTTATGATTAACGGCATAATCTTCGGGCAAGGCGGCAACCTTGACGACCTTGTCGGCGAGCTTCTCTCCTACAAGGAAGCTGCCGAGTCCTCTGCCAGCGACCTGATCGTAAACATTCTTCCTGCCGATCTGGCCTTGCATGGCCGCATCATCAGGGTAATGGATGCCTGTGCGGCGGCGGAGGTGAAGAATATGTCTTTCAGTACGGCCATGTAACGCGAACCAACTGCACTGAAAACAAAAAGGCCCGCCGGATTTGGCGGGCTTTTTCTTTTCTTTGATCGCGGGTCCCTGAAACCTAGAAGTCAACGATGTTGGCGATATAGGCTTCCAGTTCGGCGATGGGCAGGCGAATCTGCTCCATGGTATCGCGGTCGCGGATGGTGACGGTGTCGTCCTTCTCGATGGTGTCGAAGTCGACGGTAACGCACAGCGGCGTTCCAATCTCGTCCTGGCGCCGATAGCGCCGGCCGATGGCACCGGTTTGATCGTAGAAGCATTTCCAGCGCTTGGAAAGCTGTTCGTAGAGGCCGCGGGCCTTTTCGACAAGCGGCTCCTTGTTTTTGAGGAGCGGAAGCACAGCCACCTTGTAAGGTGCGATGCATGGAGCAAAGCGCAGAACGGTGCGGGCTTCATAGCCCTCGGGGGCACGCTTGGCGCCGGCTTCGGCGGTAAGGACTTCGCCGCCGCCCTTGGGAATCCATTCTTCACGATAGGCTTCGCACAGCAACGCAAGGGCAATGCGGTCAACGCCGGCAGAAGGTTCGACGACGTGGGGAATGTAGGTTTCCTTGCTCTCCTCGTCGTGGTATTCAAGCTTCTTGCCACTGGTGTTCTGGTGCTGCGTAAGGTCGAAGCAACCGCGCGCGGCGATTCCTTCAAGCTCCTGCGTGCCGAAGGGGAAGTCGTACATGATGTCGGTGCAGGCACTGGCATAGTGGGCAAGGGCATCGCCTTCATGGATATCGCGGTGCATGCGGCCTTCGGGGAGGCCGACCTTTTCGTACCACTTGAGGCGCTCGGCCACCCAGTATTCGTGCTGCTCGGCATCGGTGCCGGGTTTGATGAAGAATTCGAGTTCCATCTGCTCGAACTCGCGCGAGCGGAAGGTGTAGTTGCGTGGGTTGATCTCGTTGCGGAACGCCTTTCCGATCTGCGCGATGCCGAACGGAATCTTGTTACGGACGGTGGAGACCACGTTGCCGAACTGGGCGAAGATGCCCTGCGCGGTTTCGGGGCGGAGGTAGGCCACGTTGGAGCTTTCCTCGACGGGGCCGACGTAGGTCTTGAACATCAGGTTGAACGCGCGCGGCTCGGTGAGTGTGCCGGGTTCGTTGGTGTCGGGGCCGACGAGCTTGTCGTAGGCTTCAAGCGGAATGTCGAGCAGGGCAACGTGTTCGTAGTCTGCGGCATCGCCCTTGGCGACCTTCTTGACTTTCTTTTCTGCCGGGGTGGGCGCGCCTTCGTGGAAGGTAAACATAAGGGCCGAGTCATCGGACTTGTGCTTGAGCACGAAAATCTGGTCGGCACGGTAGCGGCCTTTTGTTTCGCGGCAGTCGAGCATCGGATCCTTGAAGTTGCCAACGTGGCCGGAGGCCTCCCATACACGCGGGTGCATGATAATCGAGCTGTCGAGGCCTACAATATCCTCGCGCAGCTGGGTCATGGATTTCCACCAGGCGGCTTTAATGTTGCGCTTCATCTCGACGCCGAGCGGACCGTAGTCCCAGAAGCCGTTGATGCCGCCGTAGATTTCCGAAGTCTGGAAAATAAAACCACGCCGCTTGCTCAGGCTTGCGAGGGCGTCCATTGTTACATGATAGTCATTTGCTTTCATAAGACCGGCGAGAATGCCGAAGCGCCATTGGGGGGTCAAGGATGAAGGGCTTTGAATTGGACCTAGTCGTTGGCTTTTTTGTCTGCAATAGCCTTGCGAAGCAGCTTTAGCTCCGAGGGTTTGGCAGGACGCCACTCTCCAATTTTCAGCTCTTCGAGCCGAATGGGGCCGATGGCGATCCGCATAAGCCGGAATACGTTCTTGTCGAAATGTTCCATCAGGCGGCGGATATGGCGGTTTTTGCCTTCGCCAAGTACGATGGTGTATTCAATGCCCTTGCGGGTGTGCTGCCCTTCGTCGATATCGAGAACGCGCAGAGTTTCGCCCTGATTCGGGATGCCGCGTTTTATTTTTTGCAGCTGGAGGGGGTCGAGTGGCGAATCGATCCATACCTTGTAGGTTTTTTCTATGTGGTGGCGCGGATGCATCAGCGCATGGGCGAGGGCACCGTCGTTGGTAACCATGATCAACCCCTCGCTCATGAAGTCGAGGCGGCCGACGGTGTAGACGCGTGCCGGGAGGTCGTCCAGCAGGTCGAGCACGGTGGTGCGTCCCTGGGGGTCATCCGATGTGCAAATGACCTTGGGCGGCTTGTTCATCAGAAAGGTGACGGTAGGTTCTTTGGCAACAACCTGCCCGTTGCAGACGATTTTTTGTAAGGAAGGGACCACCTTGGTCCCGAGCTCAGTCACTGTTTTGCCGTCGACCGACACCCGTCCGGCGGTGATTAGTGTTTCGCAGAAGCGCCGCGAACCAAGTCCGCAGTCGGCAAGATGTTTCTGCAGTCGAATGGAGTCTTGTTGAGCCATATTAAATAAAAAAGCACTCCAGGCGGTGCCGAGAGTGCTTTCAAAAAGAATCCGAACCGGATTAGTCTTGAGCTTTGGTTTTCGGCAGACCGTGTGCGCGATCGCCATCTTTCCATTTGCCGTCCTTTTTCAGGACTTCAACACGCTCGAAGCGTTTGAGTACATTGCGTTTAGTGCGGATCTTGGCCGCGCCTTTCAAGCTACTGTGCATTGACATAATAAATTCTCCGTCTGCTGTTTCCAAAAAAACGATCACGGAAGCTACCCATATTCATTCCGCTTGTCAAAATCTAAGTTTTGGCTTTTTTAGGGTGATTTTATGGCGATCTGTTCGGGGGAATCCGGCTATGCTTTGTTTTATGGCATTAAAGAGGAAGAGATTGAAGGGGTTTCGCTGGTTTCGGTGGCTGATGGTGCTCGTGCTGATGTATATGCTCGGGACGGTGGGGTATTATTTTGTGCCGTGGTCCATTCGCCGCTCTGTCCACAAAAGTTTTCCCAAGCTAAACCGAACCCTGACCCGGACCGGATTCAGGATTGCCGAGGAATGGGACGGGCTTGGCTTATGGGGCCGTGATTGCGCGACTCTCCTGAATGGATGCGGGGAGGGGGAACATGTCTGCGGAGGATATCCTTTGCAGGGGGTGAGGTTTTTCGACCGGATAAAGGTTCTTGAAAACGAGAGCCATGTTGTTGGCTATAGCGAATCGATGAAAGCGCCGCTTTGGGTGGCGTACCGCGTGTTCGATGTCCCGCATCTGGAGGCCGGCCGCCGGCCATCCTTTCGGATGGACTACCGGACCGAGGCGAAAGTGTCGCCCCGCGATTATCGAGGGACGGGCTACGACCGCGGGCACATGGCGCCAAACCATGCCATTGCCACCCGTTACGGGGTTGTCGGTCAACGGGAAACTTTTTTGATGAGCAATATCATTCCACAGGTTCCGGGGGTCAACCGCTATATCTGGAAGGATCTGGAAATGCGGGTCTCCCGGAGCTACGGCCGCTATCTTGGGGAGGTGTGGGTGATCACGGGCCCGGTGTTCACGAAGCCGGTCGAGCGGCTTGGTTCCGGAGTGGCGGTTCCGGCGGGCTACTACAAGATCATTGCCGATGAAGACGGGGATGAACTGCGGGTAATGGCCTTTCTGGTGAAACGTGGCATTCCGCCCTATACGCGGATTAAGTCGCAGCTGGTAAGTGTCGACAAGCTTGAGGAGCTTACGGGATTGAACTTTTTCCCCGACCTTTCCGGGGAGATGCAGGCCGATCTTGAATCCCGCCCCGCCGGCCGCCTTTGGCCGTGGTTGCTTCCCGCAATACAGTATTCCCTTAATCAATAATTCCTTGGTAGATTCCCCGTTGAACTTCTTGTATGTTTTTCCGAGAACTATGAAAACGAATTTGAAAGTAATTACTGCAATAGTCGCATTGGGTCTGGTGATTCTGCTTAGCCTGCACCTTTTTCTTCAACATGGATTGACCAATGCGATGCGGGAGGTCGTTCTTCCACGGATCAAGGCGGAGACGGGCATCGACGTGCGGGTTGGGCGGTTGTCGCTTAATGTTCCCAACGGCATCCTTTACCTGAAGAGGGTGGAAGTGCGTAATCCCGAAGGGTTTCTACTCGAAAACATGGCCTCGGTCGACCGCGTAGAGGTGGAGGTCGACATCCCGTCCCTCTTCAAGAAGAAGCCGATTCTCGTGAAAAACATCGAGGTGGAAAACGCATTGCTCAACGTAATCCGCAACAAGGATGGCGAAATCAATGTTTCCATGCTGCAAGCGAAGCTTCCGCAACCGCCTGCCCAAAGGGATTCATTGCGTTCGGATGGGAGTGTGCGGAAACCGGAGGCCGGCACGCCTGTTCCTGAGCCGGAAAAGGCGAAGCCGTTGCCGGAGGTGCTTGTCGAGGCGCTGGCATGCAACGCCAAGGTGCGCTATCTGGATTTCAGGCTCGATCAGCTGGATATCCTTCTTGATCTGGGTGTAATGGGCGGTGGTATTTCCACGCAGCGGGGGGAGGACGCACCTTGGGGCGATGTTGCGATCATTGGATCGCTGGGCGACGACCGAACCAGTTTCATCACCGACCTCAAGCTACGCCTTGCGCCAATCGTCGATCCGGCAGTGCCGTCGTTCGACCTGAAAGGAAAGGTGCTCGAAATCGACCCGCGTGTTATGGAGGAAGTCTACAACGATTTGGGGATCCGCTCCGCACCGTTTGGTCTTGAACCCGGAATATATTGCCGTGCGGGGGTGTTCCGGGATTCCGCCGTGACGCTGAGCCTTAAGGATATTGTGCTGGAGGACAAGCTGGCCGACCGGCTGGGGGGTATGGCATCGGTTGACGAACTTCGCTTTTCCGTTCCGATCACAGGAGCGCTGACGCAACCGGAGGTGGATGTGCAGCAGGCACTGTCCGGCGCGGTGGGCGGCAATGCGCAAACCCTGCTGGAATCCTTCTTGAAGGGTGCAGCGGCAAAGGAGGCGGGGTCGCAGGAAACGCCGGAGACGCTGACGGATGCCGCCGTGGAGGTTCTGGGGGCGCACGTTGATGAAATCGGTGAGAGCGAGGCGGCAAAGAAAGCACTAAAGGATTTGGTGGACGGGGAACCATCCGCTACAAATGCCCCTTCCCTGATCAGCTCCGATACGCTGGTTGAAATCCTTGGCGAAGAAGTCGAGGAGATCGGGGAAAACGAAGCAGTGAAGGACGATCTTAAAAACCTGGGGAAATGGCTGTTTGGGAAATAGCCGCACACAATATGGAAATCATAGTTTTAGCCATAGTTTCATATCTGTTCGGGGCAGTGCCGTTCGGATTGCTCGTCGCCAGATCGCGCGGCGTTGATATCCGCTCGAAGGGCAGCGGCAACATCGGAGCCACCAATGTTTTTCGTGTAATCGGAAAAGGGTGGGGCATCTTTACCTTTGTGCTCGATGCCCTGAAAGGGTTTATTCCCGCCTTCTTCTTTCCGGTGGTCGGGAATCTGGCCGGCGATTGGGGCGTGTTGTTTGGCATGGTCGCGATCATCGGTCACAGTTTTCCCGTCTATCTCAAGTTCAAAGGCGGCAAAGGCGTTGCCACCAGTGCGGGCATGCTGCTTGGTGTTGCGCCGCTGGCTGTTGGCATCGGCTTCCTGTGCTGGGTGCTCTGCATGGTGATTTCGCGCTATGTCTCGCTCTCCTCGATTATCGCCGCCGTTGCGGTGGCCATTGTGGTTTGGATACAGGGAGACAAGGGGTTGGTGGTCAATATTGCCCTGACGCTTCTGGCCGTGCTGGTGGTCTGGCTGCATCGTGCCAACATCAAGCGGTTGCTCAATGGAACCGAAAACCGGTTTGGTAAAAAGAAAGAGGCCAAGTCATGAAGGTGACGGTAATCGGCGACGGCGGCTGGGGTACGGCTCTGGCCATGGTGTTGGAACGCAACGGGCACGACGTCACGGTCTGGGGCCCCTTTCCCGAATATCTGGAGGAAGTTCAGGCTTCCGGCGAAAATAAGACCTATCTTCCGGGCGTCAAGATTCCCCCTTCCATCCAGTGGACATCCAGCCACGGCGAAGCCGTAAAGGATGCCGGGCTGGTGGTGCTTGTTGTGCCGTCGCGCTTCTACAAACCCGTTGTCGAAGCCTTTAAGCCGCATATTCCCGAGACGGCGCTGGTCGTTAGTGCCACCAAGGGCTTGGACGAACAAACGCACGAACGCATGAGCGAAGTCGCCGAGCATGTTCTGGGGCATCCGATCGCCGTGCTTTCCGGCCCCAGCCATGCCGAAGAGGTGGCGCGCGGTGTTCCCTGTGCCGTTGCCATTGCCGCGGCCGAGCACGCCGTTGCCGAACAGATTCAGCAGCTTTTTGTAAACGACACCTTCCGGGTCTACACGCTTGACGACATTGTTGGCGTCGAGCTGGGTGGCGCACTCAAGAATGTGATCGCCGTTGCGGCGGGCATTAGCGACGGCATGGGCTTTGGCGACAACTCCAAGGCCGCGCTCATGACGCGCGGTATCGCCGAAATCACCCGACTTGGCGTTGCGCTGGGTGCCAAGCCCGAAACCTTTTCCGGCCTTAGCGGTATTGGCGACCTGATGGTCACCTGCATGAGCCGGCATAGCCGCAACCGCGGCGTCGGCGAACGACTTGGTAAAGGCGAAACCCTCGAAGAGATCATGGCCGGCATGAAGATGGTCGCCGAAGGCGTCTGGAACTGCCAGGCCGCCAAGGAGCTCGCCGATGAGCTGGGGGTTCCCGTTCCCATCACCGAGCAGGTCAATGCCGTCGTCCATGAGGGCAAAGATCCGCGCCAGGCCGTCATGGATCTGATGACCCGGGCGCCCAGGCCCGAACAACAATAGGTTTTTTGCAGAGGTTTTTGACAACGCAGGAGGGGCGCATTAAGGTGCGCCCCTTAATTTTTAAACGCAAAGGGTTTGTAAAATGAGAGTTAAAGCATTCAAGGCGTGGCGCCCGGCAGAGGGCAAGGCGGAGAGCGTGGCATCGGTCCCGTACGATGTGGTTGATACAAAGCAGGCCGCAGAGCTGGCGGCGGGGAATCCGGACAGCTTCCTGCACGTGGTCCGTGCCGAAATCGATCTGCCGGAAGGAAGCAATCCCTACAGCGATACCGTCTACGAGCAGGCCAAGACCAACCTCCAGCGCCTGATGGACGACGGTGTGCTGGTTCGCGAGGAAGAGCCTTCGATCTATCTCTACAGTCAGCAGATGGGCGACCACATCCAGTACGGCATTGTGGCGACCTGCCATTTCGAGGACTACGAAGAGGGCAAAATCAAGATCCACGAAAAGACGCGCCGTGTGAAGGAAGAGGACCGCATCCGCTACGTCGACACGCAGAACGCCAACACCGGCCCCGTATTCCTGGCCTACCGCGACAGCGCGAAGATCAACGCGGTTGTCGAGGCAACCAAGGCCGCCGAACCGCTCTACAAGTTCACCGCCGAAGATGGCGTAGCGCATACCATTTGGAAGTTTGAAAACTCCGCCGAACTCGAAGCCGCATTCGGTGAAATTCCGGCGACCTATGTGGCCGACGGGCATCACCGCTCCGCTTCCGCCGCCAAGGTCGGCGCCATGCGCCGCGCGGCCAACCCGAACCACACCGGCGACGAGCCCTACAACTATTTCCTCGCCGTCATGTTCCCCGAAAGCGAGCTGAAGATTCTCGCCTACAATCGCGTTATTCTGGCACTGCCCGGAACGCAGGATGAATTTTTCCAGGCGCTGAATGCAAAATTCACGGTTGAACAGAACAGTGTTGCCAAACCGCGGAACGCCGGAGAAATCTGCATGTACATCAACGGGGCGTGGAGCACGCTGACCCCGAAGCAGATGCCCGATGCCGCCGACCCGGTTGCGGCACTTGACGTAAGCATTCTGCAGAACGATGTGCTGGCCCCGATCCTCAACATTGAAGATCCGCGCGAAAGCAACGACATCGATTTCATTGGTGGGATCAAGGGAACAAAGGAACTCGAAAAGTGGGTCGATGCCGACCGTGCCGTCATGGCCTTTTCCATGTACCCGACCTCTATGGAAGAACTCTTTGCCGTCGCCGACGCCGGCATGCTCATGCCGCCGAAAAGCACCTGGTTCGAGCCCAAGCTCCGCTCCGGCCTGCTGGTCAATACGCTCGACTAGAGCACATAACGGTTGAAATGCAAAGGTAGGGATCGACCGCTGGGCGAGCCGGATACGCGCACCGCCAGCCGTGCGGACGGTTCGGCGAACCGTCC
>JBDLJW010000005.1:0-28247 GCA_039714135.1 Verrucomicrobiota bacterium | reverse complement strand
TGAGGCCGAGGTAGATCCCTCCGGCGTGCAGCGCAATGCGGGCTATGATGTTTTCTGGCATGTCGGAATTGTAGTTTTCGACCCGGGGTTGTGCAATGGAAAGATTGCCCGCAATGGAATGTTGCCCGTTTTGCTTTGCGGATGTAGGTTGCCGATGAAAGCGGAGGGGGCGTGCGGCATGAAAACGAATATATTGAAATCGGAGCTGGCGGGAACGTGGTATACAGAGGATGCGGAGCATCTTGCGCGCGAGATCGATTCCTATCTGGATGCGGTTGATTTGAAGCCAGGTGAGGATGTGCTTGCACTTATTCTGCCGCATGCGGGATATCGCTATTCGGGGCAGGTTGCCGCCCACGGTGTCAAGCAGGTTGCCGGGCGCAGCTTTAGCCGGGTGGTGGTGATGGGGCCGAGCCATCGCGTGGCGTTGTGCGATGCCGTCAGTATTCCCGATGTTTCCCATATCGAAACCCCGCTGGGCCGGATCGAGATTGATCGCGAGCTGGTTTCCCGGCTTTTGGAGCAGCCGGGGTTCGAGTCGCACCTGTATGTCCATACGGACGAGCACAGCGTGCAGATCGAGCTGCCGTTTCTTCAGCGGGCTCTGGGCGGCTTTAAGCTGGTGCCTGTTGTTTGTGGCCAGTTGGACGAGTCCGGTGCCCAACGGATTGCCGCGGCGTTGCTTGAAAATATCGATGCCGAAACCCTGGTGGTGGTCAGCTCCGACTTTACCCACTACGGCCGCTCTTTCGGCTATGTTCCGTTCAAGGACGATATCCCGCGCAATCTGGAAAACCTCGATATGGGTGCGTTTGGACAGATTGAAGAGCGAAACCTTTCGGGTTTTCTCCAGTACGTGCAGAATACCGGGGCAACGATCTGCGGCCGCAGCCCCATTGCTGTCCTGTTGGCCATGCTTCCGGCCGATGCGGAGGTGCAGCTGCTCAAGTACGATAATTCCGGCAACCTTACCGGCGATTGGTCGCACTGCGTCAGCTATGTTTCCGCCGCGGTTTCCGGTCGTTGGAATCTTTCATGCTCCGACGGCATTCACTGCGAGCCGGAGTTGGAGCTTTCCAGTGCCGATAAGCTGGCTCTTCTTCAGCTAGCCCGGCATCGGATCACCCGGAAGCTGCGGAAGGACGAGCCGGATCCTAGAATCAATATCACGCCGGCCATGCAGGATATCATGGGTGCGTTCGTGACGTTGCACAAGCATGGTCGACTGCGTGGTTGCATTGGCGAAATCTTCCCGCGGCGCGAGTTGTACGAGGCCGTCGCCGAGCAGGCCGAGAATGCCGCCTTCCACGATCCGCGCTTCCCGAATCTAAATGAAACCGAGCTGGATGAGGTCGATATTGAGATTTCCGCACTGACCGTTCCGCATCGCGTCGAGTCGTATGAGGATATTGAAATCGGCAGGCATGGTGTTGTGCTCTACAAGGGCATGTATTCCGCCGTGTTCCTGCCGCAGGTCGCTCCCGAGCAGGGCTGGGGGATTGAGGAAACCCTGACCCATCTCGCTCTCAAGGCCGGCCTGGGTTCCAATGATTGGAAATCCGGTTGCGAGTTCCATGTCTTTGAGGCTATTGTCTTCGGCGAAATGTAGTTTTTGCCAAGGGAGCAATATGTTCAGGATATGGAAAGTTCTAGTTTGTGTTCTTGTTGTCGCGAGCGCTCGTGCGCAGATGGCGCATGAGGTGTTGTTGCTGGTAAACAAGAATTCGCAACCATCGATGCTGGCGGCGAATACGTTCGCGGCGGCGCGGCAGATTCCAAAGATGAACATGGTCTATCTCGATGTTCCGGAAAGCGCGTATGGTGGAACGGCGACGGTGACGCCGGAGGAGTTCACCAAGCTGATCTGGGAGCCGGCCAATGCCGTTGCGAAAGAGCGGGGGATCGAGGACCGGATTCTTGCATGGGTCTACTCCGTTGATTTCCCGATTCGCGTAAAGACCGATCCGGGTGATCGCAGGCAGATGTCGGTCGGCGGCCTGACCTTTATGCGCAACAAGGTGCCGGGGCTGAATCTGGTGGAGGAGGGCAAATATCTCTCCAAGTTGTTTTCCGGGCCCAACGGACGCATTAAACTCAATCTCAACGCACTGTCGCTCGGTGTGCATAAAAGCGGGATGGGCATGGATGCAAAGGTTCCGCCGGAAGCGGCCTACCTGCAGGGAGGGCTCGGCGCTCGCATGCCGCTGCCGAGTATGATGCTTGGCTATATCGGGGAGAAGGGGACATCCATCGACACGGTGATCCAGACGATTCAGCGCGGGAAAAGTTCGGACTATAGAGGGCTGCGGAGCGGAATCCATTTTGTGATGAGCGACGATGTCCGTTCAAAGTGTCGCGAGTGGCAATACTATCCCGCCGTCAATGAGCTGAAGCAGCGCGGCGTCAGGGCCGTTGTGACGACCAACTTTCCGGCGGGTGCGGAAAATGTGATGGGGGTTCTGGTGGGTGCCGAAACGGTCGACCCTTCCTCCGTCAAGTCGTTTGCGCCGGGGGCAATGGCCGAGCACCTTACGAGCTGGAGTGCGGAATTCCAGAAGCGGCAGACCAAGCTGACCGCATGGCTTGAGGCGGGGGCAACCGCTTCGGCCGGCGCGGTGGTGGAGCCCTATTCCAATCCCGACAAGTTTCCTTCCGCGCGGTTTTTTGTTCATTATTCATCTGGTTGCACGATGCTCGAAAGTTTCTACCAGTCCATCGCCTGCCCGTTGCAAAGCCTGTTGCTGGGCGACCCGCTGGCGAAGCCTTATGCCGTTCCATTGGCGGTTAATATGTTTGGCAGCAACCGTATTGATATGGACTTTACCTACGCGGCGCAGGCAAAAAGCAATCTCAGGGGTGCAGAATACCTCTATTCGTTCATGCTTGATGGGAAGGAGATCCGCGAAGAGTCGGATGATTCCTCGGTCTATATCCGGGCAAGCAGGTTGGCGGATGGCTATCACGAGCTGTGTGTTGTGGCACGGGTCGATCATTCCATTCAGTTTGGCGGGGTTGCCATCAAGCCGTTTACGATCGACTGCATGGGACGTTCTGTTTCCATTCTTCCAGGCGTAGTGAAGACCGGAAGCTACACGCATGGAATCAAGGTGGAAATCGGCGGTACGGAAATGCCCGAGAAGCTGAGACTTGTCAGCGGCGAGCAGATGCTTGACGAAAAGGCGTTCGCTGCCGATGCGCAGCTGGAGCTCGACGAACTCAAGATTGGCGAGGGGCCGAACCGTATCCGCGTTGTCGCCATCTATGCCGACGGAATGGAGGTCTCCAGCAAGCCCGTCGCATTTGAAATAAAATTTAACACTGAATCCTAACCCGTTGAATCGTTATGCGAATTGTAGAAACCCATAGCCCCGAAGAAACATGGAAGCTTGCCGCCGAGCTGGCGGATGAGCTTGGCCCGGGAACCGTGATTGCCCTGCACGGCGACCTTGGCGCGGGGAAGACCTGCTTTATTCAGGGCTACGCCGCCGCGCTGGGCATCGACGAGCCGATCACCAGTCCCACCTATACGCTCATCGGCGAATACGAGGGCCGCCTGCCGCTGCATCATATCGACCTCTATCGCCTGTCCGGCCCCGAAGAGGCGCTGGGCCTCGGCCTGGAGGAATACTTTGACGTCAATGGAATTACCGCCATTGAGTGGGCCGAGCGCGCCCAGGGCCTTTTGCCGCCCGACCTGCTGCATGTCCATATTGCTGCAGACGAACACACCGGAATTCGTACGTTCCGGATTTTCAGGGAGGACGACGCGTGAAGATTTTTGCCATTGAACTAAGTTCCCGCTTTGGAAGCCTTGCCCTTGTTGAGGATGGGCGGGTGGTTTCCGAAAAGAGCTGGGAGGAAAACTTCAAGAACCGCCAGCAATTGTTTGATGCCATGGCCGAAATGGAAATCGAATGGGATGGCGTCGACCTCTTCGCCGCCGGGCGCGGTCCCGGTGCGTTTTCAGGAATGCGCATCGCTTTTTCTGTCGTCAATTCGCTGGCCGCACCGGGCGGACAGCCGGTCTACGCCCTCAACAGCGGCGCGGCCCTGGCGGCACAGATCGGCGCGGAACGCACCGTTGTGGTGGGCGATGCCCGTCGCAACAAGGTCTGGGCCGGTGTGTTTGTCGGTAGCGAGCTAGAAAAGGAGTTCCAGTTGCTGGAGCGCGACGAGCTGGCCGGCTTTGTTCCGTCCGATGCACTCGTTGTCAGTCCCGACCATGACCGGCTCGAGGAGCTGCTGGCTGGCTTTCAGACGCTGGAAAGCGCCGCACCGGTCTTTCCTTCGGCGGGAACGCTCGGACAACTGGTTTTTCAGCGGTTGGAAAACGGGATCGAAAGCGAACCGTTCGAGCCGCTCTACATGCATCCGCCCGTCTTTGTGGCACCCCGTTTTCCCGCATAGGTTTTTTTTGGGTTTCGGGCGTTGACTCGTTTTGGGCGGATGGGTATACATACGGGCCTTTTCACGCACCCGTGGTGAAATTGGTAGACACGCAAGATTCAGGTTCTTGTGCCAGCAATGGCGTGATGGTTCGACTCCATTCGGGTGCACCACTTCTTTCGGGCCGCCTTTCGGCGGCCTTTTTTGACGAAGAGGGAAAAGGGTTGGAATGGATAAAAAAGAAACAATTTTACTAGACGCCCGCTTGTTGTCCGTGCTAGACAACAACGCTTTTGACGCAGAACTAAGAAATGGACACCGTTTTGCGGCATTTTTTGGGCGTGATGAAAGAGGTGCCCGGATGCCGGAGGTCGGCGACCATTTTATGGTTGAAATGTCGCCCTACGACATGTCCAAGGGGCGTCTGGTGATAAACCAGGAGCAATGAGATGAAAGTACGAGCTTCAGTTAAACGTATGTGTGAACAGTGTAAGGTAATTAGGCGCAAAGGTGTGGTTCGCATCATTTGCACGAACCCGCGCCATAAGCAGCGCCAAGGATAATCAAGGAGTTTATCAATGCCACGTGTACTCGGTATAGACATTCCCGGTAAAAAGAGGCTGGAATACGCCTTGCAGTATATTTATGGAATCGGCCCGACACTTGCAAAGGAAGTGATCGAGAAGGCAAAGCTGGATCCGGCCAAGAAGGCGGACGATCTGACGGACGAAGATGTTCAGCATCTCGTTGCCGTCCTCCAGTCGGACTACCGCATCGAGGGTGACCTTCGACGCGAGATTTCCTCGAACATCCGTCGCTTGATTTCGATCGGGTCCTACCGTGGCATTCGCCACCGTCGTGGATTGCCGGTGCGTGGACAGCGCACCAAGACGAATGCTCGCACCCGTAAAGGTGCCAAGCGCACAGTCGGCATCGTTCGCGGCAAGGAAGCCCGCTCCGCTGTGAAGGCTTCTAAATAGTAAGGCCGCTTAAAGAAGGAATATTCCCATGGCAGAAGAAAAAGTTGAAGTAGAAGAAAAAGCGGCCACAGAGGCTGCACCTGTTGCGGCCAAGGAAACGGCTGCCGCCGATGCCCCGAAAGAGAAAGCGGCCGAGGACAATCGCCCCAAGCTGGCGACAGCCGCCGAGTTGCTGGCCGATGCGAAGATTGAGCCGATTAAGCGCCGCAAAGGTGCCAAGAACGTTCCGTTCGGTATCGCATTCGTCAAAACCACATTCAATAACACGATTGTTTCCATTACCGATATGCGCGGAAACGTGGTTTCCTGGAGCAGCGCTGGCCGCTGTAACTTCAAGGGATCGCGCAAGAGCACTGCTTTTGCCGCAACTACAGTTGCGCAGGAGGCCGCTCGCGGTGCAATCGGACATGGCATGACGGAAGTCGAAGTTCGCGTGCAGGGCCCGGGTGCCGGACGTGAGTCCGCTGTTCGCGCCATCCAGTCCGCTGGTCTTTCGATCAGTGTGATCAAGGATACCACGGCAATTCCGCACAACGGTTGCCGTCCGCCTAAGCGTCGCCGCGTATAGATTTTTAAAGTTAATAGTTAAAACACCATACGAGCCGGTTAATGCCCGGTTCTGGGAGGACATATTATGGCTACAAGACTCGGTCGGTTTGAAATGCCGAAACAGGTTGCTAAGGAAGAATCGGCTTCTACCGATACCTATGGCAAATTCTACGCTGAACCTTTTGAAGCAGGCTATGGCCGCACGATGGGCAACTCGCTCCGCCGTGTGCTGTTGTCTTCGCTGGAAGGTGCTGCGGTTTCATCCATCAAGATCAAAGGGGCTCCCCACGAATTCTGCAGTCTCGACGGCGTGGTGGAAGATGTCACCGACATCATCCTGAACATCAAGCAGTTGCTCTTCAAAAGCTATTCCCGCGAGACACAGACCGTAAAGATCAAGGTTGAAGGTCCGGGCGAAGTTACTGCCGGCAGCATTGTCTGCTCCGACTCCATCGAGGTGCTCAATCCTGACTTTGTCATTTGCACCCTCGCCGAAGACGGCGTTTTTGAAGCCGAGATGGAAGTCCGCATCGGCCGCGGCTACTGCCCAGCGGACCTGAACAAAAAAGAAAACCAGGAAATCGGTGTTATTCCGGTCGACTGTCTTTTCTCCCCGGTTCGTCGAGTCAAGTATTCCGTAGAAAACACCCGTGTGGGTCGTCGCACCGACTACGACAAGCTTGTAATTGAAATTTGGACCGATGGTCGCGTCAGCCCTGATGATGCGCTGACCATGTCCGCTGCAATCCTTCGCCACCATCTCGACGTATTTGTCAGCTACGACAAGGATCTGATCGAGTTCGAAGAAAGCGAAAAGCAGATTGATCTCGAGAAAGAAGAGTTGCGCAAGAAGCTCAACATCAGCGTGAATGAGATTGAACTCAGTGTCCGCGCCGCAAACTGCCTGAACAATGCCAACATCACCACGGTTGGCGAGTTGGCCCAGAAGACCGAGGCGGAGATGCTGAAGTACCGTAACTTTGGTAAGAAGTCGCTGAACGAAATTAAAGCGAAGATTCTGGAAATGGGTCTTTCGCTGGGTATGACCTTTGATTCCGACCTGCTTCGGGCTCCGGTCAGCGAAGACTAGTTTTAATCAATATCCAGAGGTTGGAATAATGAGACATCGCAAAAAGACAGTTAAACTTGGCCGCACCAGCGCACACCGCAATGAATTGCTCGCGAATCTGGTTTGCGCCCTGATCGATAACAAGCGGATCAAGACCACGCTTCCAAAAGCAAGGGCTGCACGCAGCCTCGCTGAAAAGATGGTTACGCTTGGCAAGAAGGGAACGCTTGCTTCACGCCGTCAGGCAATCTCCACACTGAAGCAGACCGATTCCGTTAAGGAGCTCTTTGAAAACATTGCTCCTGTATTTGCCGACCGCGCCGGCGGCTACACTCGGATCGTTAAGCTCGGACGCCGCATGTCCGACAGTTCTGAGATGGTGCTTCTCGAGTGGGTGGAATCCATTGCCGCTCCAGTGGCCGAGGCTGAGGCCGAAGTCAGCGAGTCCGCTGAATAGCCGGACGCTGCATCTTAAAAAACCCGCTACCTTTGGTTGCGGGTTTTTTTGTTTTACAGGACAAAACATAGATTTTAAGAGATGTTGGTTGGTGGAAAATGACAAGATTTTGGGCCAAGTGTTGTTTTTTTTGGGTCTTGTTGCAGTCGAGATTCGAAAGTGTGCGATATTTGCGATGATTTTAGTTGCGCAAAAGTAGCAACTTGCTAGCTTTCTCGGACATTTTCGAAAAATTCAGGTTAGTGGGCATAATAACTAAAGGAAACCAGGGAAGTGGGAAGAAGCACATTTATTCAGAAAATTATCGATTCCGCAAAGGCCGGACCACGTAATATTGTACTCCCCGAGGGGAGTGACGAGCGTGTTCTGGAGGCTGCAAATGTTATCAATCAGGAAAAAATCGCATCCATTACATTGCTGGGTGACGAGCAGAAGATTGCAGAGACTTTTGCTTCCAAGGGCTGGAGTCTTGATGGCATCACCGCCATCAATCCCGAGACCTCCGACAAGCTGGAGGAGTATGCCAACAGCTTCTATGAGTTGCGCAAGGCCAAGGGTATCACTCCCGAGCAGGCGCTTGAAGCCGTCAAGCATGTCAATTATTTCGGCATGATGATCATGCAGGCCGGCGATGCCGATGGCTTGGTCTCCGGTGCCGCGCACTCCACGGCCGACACCGTTCGCCCAGCGCTCCAAATCATTAAATCCGCGAAGAAGGGCGCAACCGTTTCGAGCTTCTTCATTATGGATGTAAACGATAAGACCTTCATCTTTTCCGATTGCGCGTTGGTTGAAAATCCAACCGCCGAGCAGTTGGCTGATATCGCCGTGGACAGCGCTGTTTCCGCCATGGCCTACGACATTCCTCCGCAGGTTGCCCTCCTTTCCTACTCTACCCGCGGATCCGGCAAGAGCGAAATGGTCGACAAGGTTGCACAGGCCACCGAGATGGCCCGAAAGAAGGTTGCCGAAGAATTTGCCGACAAGGGCATTGCAATCGATGGCGAATTGCAGGTCGACGCCGCTATCGTGCCGGGGGTGGCTCGGTCAAAGGCGCCCGACAGCCCGCTGGCCGGCGAAGCCCGCGTGCTGATCTTCCCGGATCTCAATGCCGCGAACATTGGCTATAAGCTGGTTCAGCGTTTGGCCGGGGCCGGGGCCTACGGTCCGGTGCTTCAGGGCTTGAATAAACCGGTCAACGATCTTTCGCGTGGATGCAGTGTCGAGGATATTGTCGGCACGGTTGCTCTCACTGCTTTGCAGTCTGCTTCAAACTAATTCCAATAAAAGGACATCATGAAAATTCTCGTTCTCAACTCCGGTTCGTCCTCGATCAAGTTCAAGCTCTACGAGGTTGATAAAGAATCCGGTTATTTCCACGCCTTGTGCGAGGGACAGGCCGACCGTATTGGTATTTCCGGCTCGACCATTGTTCATCAGCTTCCGGACAGCAACAAGGAACGTCAGTTTATCGATTTGCCGACCCACAAGACCGCGATTGATGAAATCCTGAAGATGCTGCTTAGTGAAGATCTTTCTGTACTGAAGAGTCTTGATGAGCTTGGCGGAGTGGGCCACCGCGTTGTGCATGGCGGCGAGGACTTTACCGGTTCCGTTGTGGTTGATCGCGATGTTGTCAAAGCTATTGAGCGCAACTCGATGCTTGCTCCGTTGCACAATCCGCCGAATCTCATGGGCATCAAGGCTATGCAGGCGTTGCTGCCCGATGTTCCGCAAGTCGCGGTGTTTGATACGGCGATCCACCAGAGCATGCCGAAGAAGGCCTATATGTATGCCCTTCCGCGCATCCAGTACACCAATTACAAGATCCGCAAATATGGATTCCATGGGACGTCCCACGGCTATGTTGCCCAAAAAGCGGCCGAGGAGCTCGGCAAGCCGCTTGAAGATCTCAAATTGATTACCTGTCACCTTGGCAACGGCGGTTCGCTGGCGGCGTTCATGGGTGGAAAATCGGTGGACACTTCCATGGGCTTCACGCCGCTCGACGGCATCATGATGGGAACGCGCTCGGGCTCGCTCGATCCCTATATCCCGTTGCACATCATGGAGTCGCAGGAGCTCAAGCCTGCGCAGGTCAGTTCTATGATGAACAAGCAGGGCGGGCTTCTTGCCATCGCGGGAAAGAGCGATATGCGCGACATTGTCGAGTCCTCCAAAGAGGGTGACGAGGCCTGCCTCGACGCCATTGAAATGTTCTGTTACCGCATCCAGAAATTCATCGGTTCCTATGCCGCTGCCATGAACGGCGTTGACGGTATTGTTTTTACTGCCGGTGTGGGGGAAAACAATCCGGGGTTGCGCAAGCAGATTCTCGAAAACTTCGAATTCCTCGGTCTGAAGGTCGACGATGTGCGCAACGATGCCAACGAGACCATCATTTCTACCGATGATTCCGCTGTGGTTGCGCTGAAGATACATACCAATGAGGAGCTCGTTATCGCCCTCGATACCTATGGTCTGATCGAAAAGTAAGAATCATGGTTTGTTGTGTATTTACGAGGGCGGGCTTTGTTCCCGCCCTTTGTTTTATCCGTGTTAATCTGTTCCTGTCTGTGGTTTAATTTTCGATATGAGTGAGAAGAAACAGAAGAAGTCATCTGCGTATGTCTGGTTCGATGCTGAATTTACTTCGCTTGAGCTCGATCAAGCGCGTTTGTTGCAGGTAGCCGTGATTGTTACCGACACCAACCTTAATCGCGTTGCTCCGGTCGAAGACGACCTCAATCTCTGCATCAAGCTGGAGGAGGGGGAGTCGGTTAGCCCGTGGGTTGCTGAAAACCTGTCGGCACTTGTTGAGCAATGTCGTTCTGCTGAAGCAGTGTCCCTTGAAGAAGCCGACCGGAAAATCGCGGCGTTGCTTGATCAATGTTGTGGAGCACCTGGTGTCGAGATGGATGCGCGCCCCGTGCTTGCGGGCAACAGCGTGCATAATGATTGGTTTCTTATGCGCAAGTTTCTTCCGGAGTTCGCAAGCCGTTTGCATTACCGTCTGCTCGATGTTTCCTCTCTCAAGGTTCAATGGGCGGATTGGGTTGAGCAGCAACCGTTCGACAAGGAAAGCGTGGAGCAGCTGAACCAATATTTTCCCGAAGAGGAAATTTCCTCGGCAAATGCCCACGATGCCCTCTTCGACATCAAGGCCTCTATCGCCGAGCTCGCCTTTTATCAGTCGAAGTTGAGGTTGAAGTTGTAGGCGGTGACCCCGCTCCGCAGAATGCGAGGTCAGCGCCCCCGGCTACAGTATTGACGCACATGTTTAACGATAGACATCTCGCCGGTTGCCAACCCTGACAACGCAAATGACAAGCTTGTCGTCTTCAATGGAGTAGAGGATGCGGTAGTTGCCTTGCCGGAGGCGATATCGTTCCTGTCCGGAAAGCTTCTTGGATTGGGGAGGGCGTGGGTTGATGACCAGTTTCTTTATGGTGGAGACGATTCGTGCGACATCCTTCTTGGGGATCTTCTTGAGATCCTTGGCGACGGATTTCCTGAAGACGATCCTATAGGGTTCCATCGTTCTTCAGTCCTTTTACAAAAGCCTCGAAACCGATGGTGGCCTCGTTCTTTCGCTCTTCAAACAATGCGAGATCGCTGGCGTCCTCGGCCAGTTTGTCCCGAATCGCATCGTTGATTAGTTCCGAAACGGAACGCGACGTTTCCAGCGATTGCAAGCGAAGAGCCTTGTGCAAAGCGGGGTCGAGATAGACCGTTGATCGTTTTGTTAATGTGCTCATATCTTCCTCCAGCGTTGGTTGTGTATAGCGCTATAACGCTACAACGTCAAGGCGTTGTTGTGTTGTTAATCCATCGTTTTCAGGTAGCCTAGCACTTCGGCGGCATTTCCTCTGAAGACAATGTTGCTGCTCTTGTTTTGGATCTGGTAGTCGTACATCGGGTCGTAGTAATCGTGAAGGAGCTGCCTGATCCATTCCTTGTGTTGTTCAAGGTTTCCGCTTTCGTGGGCCGTATGGAGCAGTTGCTTGATCTGCTGGTGGCGCAGGCCGCCGAGCCGCTTGCGGATGCGGTCGATGCTCCTGTTCATGTAGGCCAGCCATTGCTGTGGCCCATCGTTTTCGCCGTAGATTTGGCGGTATTCGGATTGTACGGCGGTAACATATTCATCGAAGGTGATTTCTACACGTTCCTCCATTGACCGTTCAAGAATGACCAGGCCGCCTTTGGAAAAGTGTTCAACCAGCGCTTTGGGCAGGTAGCGATCGCCGATGTTCCGGCCCTCGTCTTCAAGGATCATGTGCCGGTGTTCGGTGGCTTCGTGCCTGATGAGTGCCCACGCCAGGCTGTTTTCAAAGTCTATGGGGCAGGGTTGCGGCGTGGTAAAGCGCCCAAAGGAGGAGCCGCGGTGGTTGGCGATGGCTTCGAGGTCGACTGCATTTTTAAGTTTCCGGAGCAGGAGGGTTTTCCCGACGCCGGTGCGCCCGCCGAGAATGATGGGCTTGCTTGCCAGGTTGGCAGGATCAAGCTGGTCGAGCAGATAGTTGCGAAAGGCCTTATAGCCGCCTTCCAGACGCGGAACAACCTTTCCGGATTCCTCGGCGATCCACTGTTGGCTGATTTTGGAGCGTTGCCCGCCGCGAAAGCAGTAGAGCAGGGTGTCGGGGCGATGTTCGAGCTGTCTTGTCCATGCGGCAACCCGCTCTTCCTTGATTTTGCCGCTGACGAGTTCGTGCCCGAGTTTGATCGCTTCCGCATTGCCTTCTTCCTTGTAGCGGATGCCGACGAGGTGGCGCTCTTCGTTGTTCATGAGCGGCAGGTTGAGGGCGGTGGGAAATGCACCGCCCTCAAATTCGATCGGAGCACGTACATCGATGAGGGGGATGTCATCGAGCACGATTCTTCGGAAGTCGTTGATCGTTGGCAGTTCCATTAGTCTTCAACTTCGATTGATTTTTCTCCGCGTATGCAGGTTTGACCAATGGGGTTCAGGTCAAGTCCGGCTTTAGCGGTTAGTGCCATAAAATCGGGTACAGCGGATTTTCGGACAATGCTCAGCAGTCCGCCGGAGGTCTGTGGATCACAGAGGACGCCCCGTTGTTCTTTGCCCATTTCGCCGAGGGTGTGGCCGTAGCTCTTGAAGTTGTTGATATTTCCTCCCGGAATACAGTCCTTGGCGAGATAGTATTCCACGTTTGGGAGTTTAGGCACTTGGCTGTACTGGATGATGGCGGAGATACCGCTGCCGTCGCAGATTTCGCCAAGATGTCCAAGCAGGCCAAATCCGGTCACGTCGGTCAGCGCCACCACGCCGTCGAGTTTTGCAATCTCGGAGCCGAGTTTGTTGGGCGTGCACATGGCCTCAATGGATGCGTCGAGGTGTCCGGGCTTGATTACGCCCATTTTTTGAGCAGTGGATAGGATGCCGATGCCGAGCGGTTTGGTGAGGAATATTTCGCAGTCCGGTTCGGCGGTGTTGTTTTGCTTGAGGTGTTTGTTTTCGACCAGCCCTGTTGCCGCCAGCCCGAAGATAGGCTCGGGCGAGTCGATTGAGTGTCCGCCTGCCAGCGGGATGCCGGCATCGTCGCATGCGGCGCGGCCTCCGTCGATCACCTGCCGCGCCACTTCTTCGGAAAGCTTTTTGATCGGCCAGCCAAAGATGGAAATCGCCATCAGCGGCTTGCCGCCCATTGCATAGATGTCGCTGAGCGCATTGGTGGCGGCGATGCGTCCAAAAGTAAAGGGGTCGTCGACGATTGGCATGAAAAAATCGGTTGTGCTCAGCACCGATGTCCCGTTGCCGAGATCGTATGCCGCAGCATCATCCTTGCTGTCGTTGCCCACCAGTAGGTTGGGGTGGGGCAGTGTCTCGCGAGAGGTTTGGAGGATAGATTCCAGCACCGCCGGTGAAATTTTACATCCGCATCCGGCGCCATGGCTGTATTGAGTCAACTTGATTTCTTCCATCAGATGTTCCTTTATAAAAACCATAAAGCTACTCGAATATACGGAGCTTTGGCAGAATAATTTGGCTTCATAATCATTTTGTTCTCGTGCTCCTTCTTTTGCGCATCTTGGTTTGCCAGTAGTGATTTGAGTGGGAATACGGGCACAAAAATTGCTATATTACAACAAGTGAAAACTTACCGCATAGTATTGTTCCTGTTGCTGGGGGCTATTGCCTCGTTGAGTAGTATGGACTTTCTGCACCCCTCGGCGGATGCCTCTGTAAAACCGGAAACTATCGGGCAACCGGGCGAAAATCCTTCAGCGGAGAACGAGGATTCCAATATTTCTGTTGTGCCAAAGCAACCTGTTCAGCCCATTGAAGAACGTGGCGATGCCATGCTTTTCGAGTGCGAGGCCCTCGTCGGTACGCCCTTCGATCAAGAAATCACCATGCCTTTCGATTAGTCCGCAATAGATGATAATATTGGTCGACTTTGCGGTGCGCCGTTTTTATATTGGATTTCCTTTCCCCTTTAACAGGCAGGACTTCGAATATGAAAAACGCATGGTTATTGCTTTCGATGGTATTTTTCTTCGGTTGCGGCCGCGAACAGATACAGACCTATAAGGCTCCGAAAGGCTCTTCATCTTCACCTGTGGTGCAGGCATCCTTGCCGCGGACCCCAATGCCTGCCGATAATGGATTTGAGTCCCTGCTGCCGGACGGCTGGACGGAAAAACCGGGCTCGGGCATGCGTATTGCCAGCTATGCCATCGAAGGAACATCCATTGATTTCTACCTGATTTCCCTTGCGATGGGCGATGTGCCGAGCAACGTGAACCGCTGGCGCAGGCAGGTCGGTTTGCCCGCGGTGTCGCCAGAAGAGATTGGTGCGGAAGTCGACACCCTTCAAGCTGGTGGCCATGACCTGAGCTACATTGAAATCTACAACGAAGAGGGCGGGCGGGGCATTGTTGCGGCCATCGTCGACCTTGCTCCGGAATACTGGTATTTTACCGCCAAGGGAAGCGTCGATGAGCTCAAGGCGAATGTTTCCGATATTCGAACGTTTCTCGAATCCATAAAAGTTCAATAGCGACACAAACCAATGAAAAAGCTGATTAATCTATTTCTGTCGCTGAAATTGACGGTTGTTCTGTTGTCGTTGGCCATGGTGCTGGTTTTTGCCGGAACGCTGGCGCAGGTGGATAAGGGCATCTGGGTAGTGATGGATCAATATTTCCGTTGCTTCATTGCGCAGATCGATCTTCATGTTTTCTTCCCGCGTTCGATGGATATCCCCGATGTGTGGATTCCTTTCCCGGGCGGGTTTCTGATTGGTTTCCTGCTGGTGGTCAATCTGGTTGCGGTGCATTGGGCAAACTTCAAGGTGCAGGCCGCCGGCGGCCGCCGGGTGGCGGGAATCGTGTTTCTTTTGCTGGGTTTTCTGGTAACGGCCGGCGTTATGTTTGGCTGGGGAACCGCCCCGGTGGCGGCTACGGAAAACGATGCGTTCTGGCGGGTGTTTCTTCGTTTGGGGCGCGGTACCCTTGCGGCAATCGTGCTCTATATTGCATGTGTGCTGCTCTATCGAAAGCGTGCCGGAATGGTTTTGTTGCACGGCGGCATCCTCTTTCTGCTGGTCGGCGAGTTCATGACGGCCCTCTACGCCGTCGAAGCCACCATGACCATTAAGGAGGGCGAGACCATTGGCTATATTGACCATTCCCGGCAGATGGAGCTGGCATTCATCGATCCCTCCAATCCCGACCATGATCTCGTGACGGTTGTTCCGCAGCGCCTGCTGAAGGACGGGGCGGAGCTGAAGCCCGAAGCGCTTCCTTTTGATATCAAAGTGAACCGCTATATGGTCAATTCCAGTCGCCCCCACTCAATGAGCTCCGTTCCCGAGGAGCGGGCGGCCTCTGGCAATGGGGATGTCCCGGCGGTCGACATTGGGCTGTTTGACCGTGCTACTGGAGAGTCGCTTGGCCGCCATGTGCTTTCGCTCTGGTTCTATCCCAACTTTGTTAATCGTGCCTGGGACATGCCTGTGAAGATTCTGGCCGCCGAAAAGGAATATATGGTCTATCTCCGTCCCCGTCGCGAATACTTGAAGTCGACGAGCGGGAATCCCTACTCGATCAGGCTGCTCGACTTCGTGCATGAAAAATACGAGGGCACGCAAATGCCGAAGGACTTTGCCAGCCAGATCCAGCTGGTCAACGAAGGCGATGATGTGAATCGGGAGCTTCGCATCTGGATGAACAACCCCCTGCGCTACGCCCGCCGCACCTTCTACCAGTCCGGGTATCTGCCCGACGACAGTGGTACGGTCTTGCAGGTCGTGCGCAACGATACCTGGATGATTCCGTATCTCTCCTGCATGATCGTTTTTGCCGGAATGACCGCGCAGTTTCTGCAGTCGTTTGGCCGATACCTGCGGAGGGATGCCTGATGCGCCGAATTCTCACCAATGTCGTTGTTATTTTGATTGCCGCCTGGTTTTTCCAGAGTGGCGCGCGGTTGCAACGGGAAACGGAAACTGACTTCCGACTCAACTCCTTCGCAGAGCTGCCCCTGAAATACAACGGGCGCAAAAAGCCGATCGATACCTTTGCCCGCAATCTGCTGACAGTAATTTCTGGAAAGCAATCCGTTCGCATCAATGGCGAAAAAGTGCCTGCGGTGGAATGGCTGCTCGATAATGTTTCCGGCCGTTCCGAAGCACTGGACTATCCCGTATTCCGCATCGAAAATATCGATGTGCTCTCATCGCTTGGCCTTGAGGAGCGCAAGGGCTTTCGGTACTCCTATCGCGAGCTTCTGCCGAAGCTTGGAACCCTTGATTCCGCTGCGCGCTCCGCCTTTGGCAAGAGGGAGCATCAGCGCGACCTCTACGATAAGCAGGTAATGAAAGCGGCGAACAAGATCTTCCTCCATCAAAATATAATGGCCTCGTTCGAGGATCCTTCATCCATTCCGAAAGAGCAGTTGATGTCCACGGCGCAGCGCTACATGCGCCTCGAAAATCAATCAATCCCACTCGTCATCCCTCCGGATTCCGGCAACCCGAACTGGCGTCCGTTGATGAGTGCATTGCTGGCTGATCCATCGGACGACTCGTTCCAAAAGGTTTGGAGCAGTGTGCTTTCCGCTTACCGGGAAGGGGATGTAGAGTCTTTTAATAATGGGCTGAAAAAATACGGAGCACTGCTCCGATCCGAAAACCCGGCAGTGCTTGAGAAGCTTCGCTTCGAAGTGTTCTACAATCGTTTCGGCGCATTCATGAGGTCTGCCCAGCTCTACCTGCTTGTTTCCATACTAAGCCTCTTTGGCTGGCTTTTCCGCAAGGAGGGATTGCTTGGCGTTGCGCGGATGTTGATGGTCTGCGCGTTTATTCCGCACACCTTTGCCATTGTTGCCCGTAGCTTCCTTTCCGGCTACCCGCCTGTCACGAACCTCTATTCATCTGCCATCTTCATCGGCTGGGCGGCAGTTGCCGCAGGGATTGTTTTTGAAACGGGCTTCCGCAGGAAGGCTGGCGGGATGGGGAACCTTGTCGGCGGCATCGCTGGTTTCGCAACATTGCTGATCGCGCATTTCCTGGCGGGAGATGGCGATACGATGGAGCAGATGCGCGCTGTGCTTGATACCCGCTTTTGGCTCACTACGCATGTCATCACCATTGCACTTGGCTATATGGGCACCTTTGTTTCCGGCACCATCGGCATTTTCTATATCCTGTCCGGCCTGTTTTCGCGTCGCCTCGACGGCGAGACAAAAGAAAACCTCTATCGCATGATGTACGGCATCACCTGCTTTGCGCTGTTGCTCAGTTTTGTCGGTACCGTACTCGGCGGTCTCTGGGCCGATGATTCATGGGGACGCTTCTGGGGGTGGGATCCCAAGGAAAACGGCGCGTTGCTGATCGTGATTTGGAACGCCATCATGCTGCATGCGCGGTATGGGGGAATGATTCGGGCCCGCGGTTTCGCCGTCATGGCCGTCTTCGGCAACATCGTAACCGCCTGGTCGTGGTTCGGCGTCAACCAGTTGGGCGTCGGACTTCACTCCTATGGCTTTACCCAGTCCGCGACTTTCTGGCTGCTGATGTTTGTGCTTTCGCAGTTTTTCGTCGTCCTGCTTGGCCTCGTTCCCCTTCGGTTCTGGAAAAGCAATGAAATGTAGTTGCTAGGTTAATAGGGCGCTATTTGGACATTCTTGGTGCTGGATGTCCAGACGTGGTTCAAATTGTCTGGATACTTGATCTGTCTGGATATGGTTTCGCCTGTTTCGGACTTCATGCTTATGTTTAGAATTATACCGTGCACTTCTCCTCTCAGGTCAGGCTTTCCATACGAGGTCGAACCTACTTTTCGCTGAAATAAGAGGATTTTTTCAGTTTCAAATTCCTTGGTTGATTTTTTAGGGAGATTGATCACTTCCTGTTTGTAGAGTGTGCCATGCCGCTCTTCCCTGTCGGCGTTGTTCTGGATATAATGGTCTTGGGAGTAGAAAACGACGTACTCAAGCTCAATTTTATCAAAGCCAGTCGTTGACTTGTTTGTAAGTTCAATATTGAAGTTGCACTCATACCAGGTTCTTCCGCCGCTTGTGGTCGAATAGGAGACTTCTACATTCTTCCTTTTTCGCCTTTTGAATTCAACAAGCAGCTTTTTTTCGCTGAGGAAATCTTGGTTCTGATTCCATGAAGCAATGTACTTCTGGTCAGTCTCCGAAAAAATGCTGACAGGGACGGTTTTGATGCCTTTTCCTTTGCACTTGATGGTGACCTTCTTCTGTAGGTCATTGTATCTGATGAGCTCAGCTGAAAGTGTTCGACCCTTGGCATCGGTAAACTTGCGGTACTCCGCCGCTGTTGCAAAAGTGTGTATGCCAAGACAGGATAGTAGCGCAATGGTTTTGAGGTTCATGAGAGGGTTCCTTTGTGCTGTTGTCTAGGATTGGTGATTGCAGTTGATTTCTGAACCCCCAAAGCGGTTATTTGGGCCGTCGTTGAACATCCTTTGTTTTTGGAGTCCAGACATGGTCTAAATTGTCGGGATACTTGATTTCCCGGGAAATGGTTTCCCCTGTTTCTGATTTCATACTTAATTTTAGTATAACCCCGTGTACCTCGCTGTTTATATCGGGCCAAACCTCGGAGTAGCCACTCTCCCTGTAGGTATATAGAAGAAGTTTCTCGGTTTCGATTTCCTGAGGTGATTTTCTTGGGAGGTCGATTGTTTTTTCAACGTATAAAGTGCCGTGCTCCTCCTCCTTTTCCGTATTTCTTTTGATGTGCTTGTCTTGGGAGTAAAAAATAACATATTCAAATAAAACGTTGTTGAAGTCGACCGTTGACCTATTCTCTACCTCAATGATGAAGCTACAGTCGTAGTATTTCCTGTCCATACTTCCTTGAGCATAAGAGGAGTCTGCATTCTTCCTTTTTCGTCTTTTGAATTCAACGAGTAGCTTTTTTTCGCTGAGGAAATCCTGATTCAGTTTCCATGAAGCAATGTATTTTTGGTCGGTCTCTGAAAAGATGCTGACAGGGACGGTTTTGATACCTTTTCCTTTGCACTTGATGGTAACCTTCTTCTGTAGGTCATTGTATCTGATGAGCTTAGCTGAAAGTGTTCGACCCTTGGCGTCGGTAAATTCGCGATATTCGGCCTTGGCTACAAGCACTTGCATTCCCAGAACGACCACCAATGCAACGACTTTAAGATCCATAATACACCCCTTATTTATGTTGAATATCAATATTATGACGATAAACCTTTACTATCTGCCTATATAAACAACAAGGAAAATGCGGGGTTGCCCCTCTTTTTCGATTGCTTTTCCACTGTGTGGAAATATGTTTGAGGAAATTGTTTTCAGGGCACAAAAACAAGGATATCTACAATCATGGATTTATTTAATTCGCTTCTGGGTTCTCTGCCGATTGCCAGCATGGGAGATGCGTTTTCGGACAGTACTGCGCCGGGGAAAATCATTGTATGGGTTTTGCTTCTGGGTTCCGCCGGGGCTTGGACCATTATGATTACAAAACGCTGGCAGCTTCGTTGTGCAGATCGGGCCACGGAGGAGTTTCTTGCTGCTTTTCGGGCGGAACGAAATCCGACGGCATTGTTTACTAAGCGCGAGAACTATCCCGGCTCTCCGCTCAATATTATCTATACCGAGGGGTGCAGGTCTCTTGGTGGTGAGCTTCAGGCCTATGGTATTGATCCCGACGACTTGTTGATGGGCGACATGACCTCTGAAGCGCATCGGCGCCTTACGCTTAACCAACTCGAAACGCTGCGTGCAGTGGTCGACCGCAATGTGGCCGACGAGGCGTTGAACCTCGAAGACCAAATGGGGCTGTTGGCCACGGCGGTGAGTGCCGCGCCGTTCCTGGGGCTGCTTGGTACGGTTTGGGGGGTAATGGATGCCTTTAATGGTATGGCGCAGTCGGGGTCGGCGGCGCTTTCAGCGGTGGCTCCGGGTATTTCCGGCGCGTTGCTCACGACGATTGTCGGCCTGCTTGTTGCGTTGCCCTCAATGGTTGGCTACAACCTGCTCTCCAGCCGCATTCGGCGCATTTCCGTGCAGATGGACAACTTTGCGCAGGAATACATCTCCGCCGTTCAAAATGCATACGTAATCGAGGCATAGGCATGGCGAGACGCACCAGCTTGGTATCACTAAACCAGATCAGCGACATCAACATGACGCCGTTGATGGACTTGACCTTCATTTTGTTGATCACCTTTATCATTACCTTCCCGTTGATCGAGCAGGGGATTGCGATCAATCTTCCGCGGGGCAAGGCGGCGGACATGCAGGATGTTGTTTCGCGGTCGATCAGTCTGAATCTTAAAAACCAGCTTTACCTCGACGACGCGCTGGTTTCGAAGGAGGAGCTGGTTTCGGCGATGATGGATATTGGTTCGTCGGAGCCGGACACGACAATCTATGTGCGCGCCGATCGCAAACTGGAGTATGGCGAAGTGGTGGAGATCATGCGGGTCCTTCACGATGCAAATATCACGAAAATGGCATTGGTGACGGAAGCCGAGCAATGAACGCATTCCAGAAAAAGATTGCCATGCGGGTGTTCAGCGTACATGCGGCCGTTGTTTTCCTTGCGGTCGTTATTCCCTTCATGCGCGGTTGCTTCAAGCCAAAGCCCAAGGAAATAGTGACGTTTGTTGAGTTTGGCGCTCCTTCGCCACGGGTAGAGGTTGCTCCCGTTGAACGGATGACCGAGCCCGCGCCTCCTGCTCCTGCACCCGAGCCCGCCCCCATTCCGGAGCCGGTAAAGCCGAAGCCTAAACCCAAGCCAAAGCCCAAACCCAAACCTAAACCGAAGGTGGAAAAGCCCAAGCCGAAGCCTCCAAAACCGAAAAAACCAAAATGGAAGCCGGTCGACCCCAAGGATATTAAGATTGGGAAGAAGATCAATGACGCGCCGAGCAAACCGAGGGTTTCGGATAAGGATATTCAAAAGGCGCTGTCAGGCATCTCGAGTCCGTCCGCGGCGACAGGGAACCCCAGCCGGTTTAACGACTATTATGCACGGGTGATGAGGGTGTTCTATAATAAGTGGAAGCCGCCGGCTTCGGCCTCTTCAGCGACGGGGTCGGCTGTCGTGCGGATTTCGATGCGTAAAAGCACTGGCCAAATCACAAAAAGATCAAAAATCAAGGGGTCGGGTGATGCGCTTTATGATAAAACGGTCATGGATGCGGTAAATGCGGTTGGCACCATGCCAAGGCCGCCATCGGATTATCCATACGATTATGTAGAGGTTGTATTTACGCTCGAAAACTAGGGGTTGGTGTTGCTGGAGAATAAACGATGAGAAGACTTTTTTTTGCGATATGTGTTGTGTTGGTATCCATGTCGGCGGTTGCGCAGCGCGTCGAGGTGCGGAAAAGTGGCGAAGGAAAGATTTCGATCAATCTGGCGGGCTATCGAACCGGTGGCGATACGGCATCGCGGACGTTTTTGTCGGTGTTGAAGGCCGACTTGAACCGTTCGGGCTATTTCAAGGTCACATCCGCAGGGGCTGAGCTGAACGTGGCGGGGTCGTGTGTTTCCGGCGGCGGAAACATGAAGGCGGACTGTCAGGTATACAAGGTCAGCAACCGGCAGCGCCTGCTGGGAAAGTCCTATAAGGCCCCGGCTTCCGGCGTGCGAGGGTTGGCGCATCGGGTGGCTGACGAAATCATTTATGCGGTGACGGGCAAAAAGGGGATGGCTTCGGGCAAGATCGCCCTGGTCAGCAACCGTACCGGGCGGAAAGAGCTATATGTTTGCGACATGGACGGAAAGAATGTCCGGCAGATTACAAAGGATCGTAGCATTGTGGTTGGCCCCGGCTGGATGCCGGATGGGAAAAACATTGTCTACACCTCCTACAAGCGCGGCTATCCGAACGTGTACATGACTGGGCGGCGCAAGCCCCTTTCGAGCCATGGTGGCCTGAACGCCAGCGGGGCGGTTTCGCCGGATGGAAAGAGTATGGCGGTGATCCTTTCGCGCGACGGCAATCCGGAGCTTTATATCAAAAGTCTGCGCACGGGGTTTCTCAAGCGGCTGACGCGGACTCGGCGCGGGAACGAGGCCAGCCCGTGCTGGTCGCCCGACGGCAACCATATTGCTTATGTCTCCGATACCAGCGGATCGCCGCAGATCTATATTATTTCCCGGACCGGCGGGCGGCCGCAACGGTTGACGAGCAGTGGAACGGAAAATGTGGCTCCCGACTGGGGTGAGAACGGATATATTGTCTTCAGTAGCCGGGTCGGCGGCCGTTACCGCATTTCCATGGCCAATCCCGCGCAGAGAACGCTTCGGGTGCTGGAAACGGATTGGGCGGACTACGAGGATCCGAGCTGGGCTCCCGATGGGCGGCATATTGTCTGTTCGCGCACGGCGAGCTACCGTTCCTCCATCTACCTTCTTGACACTCTCGAAGATTCTCCTGTAGCTTTACTTTCAGGGTCGATTGATTGGTTTTCTCCGGCCTGTTCACCATAAAATTCAAGGTAGGGTATTATGAATAAAAAGGCATGTAGTTTTCTGTTCCTCGTGGTTTTGGTTGCTTTTGTTTCCGTATTCAGCGGTTGCAGGTCGAAAAAGCCTTCGGCAGACATGTATGGTGACAACATGCTTGGTGACCCGCTGATCGGCGACGTTGCGTTGAATCCGGACAATATGGGGTTGCCGATGGATGGTGACCGCAGCCTGTTTGCCGCAGTCATGTTTGCCTACGACAGTTCCCAGGTGAATCCAGAGGAGGCAGGGAAGGTCGAAGCCGTTGCCAAACATCTCAACAAGGGAAAAGCGCAGGGTGTAATTGTTGAAGGACATGGCGACGAGCGTGGCAGCCGTGAATACAACCTTGCATTGGGCGAGCGCCGGGCGTTGGCTATTCGCGACTATCTCATCAACCTTGGGGTTGATCCCTCCTCCATCCAGACCAAAAGCTATGGTGAAGAGATGCCTTCTGCAATGGGGCACGACGAAGGCGCTTGGCGCCAGAACCGCCGCGGCGTGTTTGCCATTTATTAATCTTCCTTCTAAAAGGTGCGGAATCTTTCCGCACCTTCTCTTTTTATGCAGATGTTTTTCCCCATGATTGCGGTGCTCCCCGGCATGTTTTCTGGCGCATTGAGTGTGCTTTTGGCAGTTGTGGTTTCTTTTGTGTTAATTGTGCTTATCGCCAGCTATTATCGATTCCTGCACATTGTCCAGAAAGCGGAAGACACTCAGCCCGAGGAAATGGGCGTTTCCTCCTCCGATATTTTGCGCGTTCAAATTGCCCGCTATCTTGCCGGATGCGCCCGCCGCAATACCTCGTTTTCCCTCGCGATGATCCAGGTAGACGATCCTTCGGTGGAGGTGCGGATGGAGTCGCCGTTCTTCGAGGCCATCAAAAGGGCGGGCCGGGCTGCCGACATCACTTGTGTCAGCGACAGCCGGACCGCAGTGTTTCTTGCGGAAGCCGAGCCTGAAGACTCGGAAGCCATTCTTTCGCGCGTAATACGCATGGTTGCGGCAGATTGCCAGGGACTTGCCGTCGAATCGTTGCGAGTGGGTCTTTCCTCCTATCCCGGGCATGGGCTTAGCGGGCGAGAATTGCTTGATGTTGCGCAGAAGGGTTTGGCGGAAGCCAATGCGGAACAGCCGGTTTTTATGCCGGAAATTATTGATGTCGATGCAGAGGATGAAGATGAGGAGCTGTTGGAAGAGGCGGATGCTTCCTCGGATGCCGATGATGAAGAAGGGAAAGTCAAAAGTTGGGTTGCGCGGCGCAAAAACGTCATGCTCGACGAGCTTACCGGAGTGCTGAAACCTTCGGCGGTTTCCGCCTATATGCAACGCATGATGAGTGATTTGCGGCATAAAAAGGAAAAGGTCGCGCTCTTTTGCATCGGGGTTAATAATGTTGACCATATAGCTCGGGTTCATGGCGAACAGGCTGTGGATGACGTTCTCGTGGGGATCAGCAGGATTTTGCAAGACCATGTCCGCTCAACGGATTTGATTGGTCGCCATGAAAAGTATGCATTTCTTATTCTGGCGCGGATATCGCTCGAAAATGCAGAAATTATCGGCAAGCGTGTCAGTACCCTGATTCAGCAGAGTGGGATTGTTTCCGGATCGAAAAAAATCAGAACCACCATCACTCTTGGCGTTGCGGCATATCCTATGCATGGGCGCAATCTGCATAGCCTCTACTCGGCCGGCCAGAAAGTGCTCGACTACCACCGTGAGAACGATATTCGCGCTTATGCGGTTTATGATCCAGAAATTCATGATAAAATGCCATCCAAGCCGATGAGGAATATCAAATCGGTGCAGACATGATGCAGAAGAGGGAGGAAATATGAAATTAGGTGTAAATATCGACCATGTGGCAACCCTGCGCCAGGCACGGGGAACCGTCTATCCTGATCCACTTGATGCGGCCATTCTTTGTGCCCGGGCCGGGGCCCATGGAATTACCGCACATTTGCGCGAAGACCGCCGCCATGTTCAGGACGACGATATTTTTCGCCTGAAGGAGCTGCAACCCCTGCCGCTCAACTTCGAAATGGCAAACGAAGAATCGATTGTCGAGATTGCTTTGAGCGTAAAGCCGGCCGAGGTTTGCATCGTTCCCGAAAAACGACAGGAGTTGACCACTGAGGGTGGTTTGGATGTGATTGCCCATTTCGAGTCGCTCAAGCCGACGGTACAATGCCTCTCCGAGGCCGGGATCGAGGTCAGTATGTTTGTTGATGCCGATGAGGCAACACTTGATGCCTGCAAGGATCTCGGTGCTCCTGTGGTGGAGCTGCATACCGGAACCTATTGCGATGCCGAACCCAATAGCCGCCCGGCCCTGCTTGAGCAGTTGATCCGCGGTGCGGACCATGCCCATTCACTCGGCCTAAAGGTCAATGCCGGGCATGGTATAAATCGCGAAAACATGGCAGGGATTCTCTGCATTCCACATCTCGATACCCTTAATATTGGCCACAGCATCATCTGCCGCTCGGTTTTTCACGGGTTGGAAAACGCTGTGAGGGAAATGCTTGAGGCCATGAAGGAGTATGAGGGGTAAAAAGTTTGTAGTTCCGCCTTTAGGCGGCCCTGCGGACTGACCGCCTAAAGGCGGAACTACGAACCGTTCCCATGAAAATCATCACTCCAAACCAAATGCGCGAGCTCGATCAGCGTACAATTGCATCGGGCATTCCAGGGGAAGAGTTGATGCAGACCGCTGGCGAAGGGCTGTCCGATGCGATTCGCCGTCTCGCCTCCAGCCACCAGCTGATCGACTCTCCTGTACTTTTTGTTGCGGGTTGCGGCAATAATGGCGGTGACGCATTCGTTGCGGCCCAACGTCTTTATGAAGATGATTGGCCGGTTGAATGCTGGCTTGCCGGTGCGGAAAGCAAGCTCAAGGGCGATGCCTTGGTTTGGTTCAGGCGGATGAAAAAGGCGGGCGTGCCGTTTCAGTCGTTGGAAGATTCCAGCCAGTGGCAGCATGCCGCTGAGTGCGGAACCGATGCCGAGATCATTGTCGACGGGTTGCTCGGCACCGGTGCTTCCGGCGAGCCGCACGGTATTGTTGCCGATGCGGTTCGGTTTGTTGATGCCCAAGCGGATCGTGTGCTTGTTGTTTCCATTGATATTCCGTCTGCCATGGCTGTTCGTGCCGATCTAACCGTTACGATGGGTCTTCCAAAGATTGAGAGTGTGCAACCCGAAAACGTCGACCTTGTTGGCAACCTCGAGGTGGTTGATATTGGTATTCCTTCTGAATTTATCGAAGAAACCGAAGGGGACCCCGATCTGGAGTTCATCCATCCATCCGACTTGGCATCGCTCTTTCCGCGCCGTCCGCGCGACGTGCACAAGGGGGCTTTTGGCCATGTGTTGTGCGTGGGCGGTACCAAGGGATTCAGCGGTGCCATAGCAATGGCTGCGCGCTCCGCCGCCCGTTCCGGTGCGGGGCTGGTTTCCGCTTTTGTCCCTGACGCCATCCATTCACTGGTTGCTTCGGTTGTTCCGGAGGTGATGGTTCACTCGGGCATGCCGGACGGTAAGTGGACAGCGGTTCTGGCCGGCCCCGGTATGGGACGTACTGCCGCCACGCGGGAGCAGGTGCTTCAACTATTGGAAACCTCGGTTGCCCCGCTTGTTCTCGATGCCGATGCCGTCACGATGCTGGCGGGTTGCACCGATGCGGTTTCTTCCGCAAAATGTCCCGTTGTTTTGACTCCGCATCCCGGCGAGTTTGCCGCTTTGTTCGGGCTGAAGGCCGAGGATGTTCAGGAAGACCGCCTTGGCATGGCCAAGATGGCGGCAGCCAAACTCGGCGCAACGATTGTGCTGAAAGGCGCCGGTACGGTAGTCGCAGCTCCCGAACATCCTTTGGCTATTAATCTGACAGGAAACCCCGGGATGGCTTCCGGTGGTTCGGGGGATGTGCTGGCGGGAATGATCGCCGGCCTGACAGGGCAGGGGATTTCAAGTTTCGAAGCGGCTTGCGCCGCCGTCTGGCTGCATGGCCGCGCGGGCGATCTTGCCGCTGCCGAGAAGTCCCAGGCCTCCATGATTGCCCCTGATCTCATCGAAAAGCTTCCCGAAGCCTTTCGGGATGTTTCGTGCAGGTAAAAAAGCTCGTAGTTCCGCCTTCAGGCGGTCATTCCGCAGAGCCGCCTGAAGGCGGAACTACGAACTTTTCTTACGATCCTTTCATATCTGCCGGCTGGTGGGTAGCCTGCAGAACGGTTTGCCAGAACCAGCTTTGCGGATTGATGGTTTTGCGTTCTCCGGTCATCGGGATCGGAATATGGACGAGGCGATCATGATGCATTCCGACAATCATATTGGTCTTGCCGGCCATGGCGGCGTGAACGGCGTTGCCACCGAGGCGCAGGCAGTACATCGAATCGTTGGCATTGGCGCGGCGGCTGCGGATGTTGTAGCTGGGGTCGAAATATTTGACGTTGATTTCCATCCCCTCCGCTTTGAAATAGGTGTTGATCTCGTCCCGTAGCAGGGTTCCGATATCATCGAGCGTCTTATTGCCGGACTTATCGGTTCCTGAATGGGTTTTGAACAGTTCCTGTCCGGCACCTTCGGCGACCACGACCACGGCATGCTCCTTGGACTGGAGGCGTTCTTTCAATACGGAAAGAAAACCTTTGGGGCCATGCAGGTCGAACGGAACCTCTGGCACGAGACAAAAGTTGACGTTGCTGTTGGCCAAGGTGGCCGACGCTGCAATCCAGCCGGACTCGCGGCCCATGAGCCGGACAAGGCCGACTCCGTTGCGGTAGGCCTTCGCTTCGGAGTGGGCATTGACGATGATATCCCATGTGGCCTCTACCGCGGTTTCATAGCCGAATGAACGCTGGATCAGGCTGATGTCGTTGTCGATGGTTTTGGGGATTCCGACCACGGAGATCGGCAGGTTGCGCTTTTTTACGCCTTCGACGATATCGCGCGCACCGCGCTGGGTGCCGTCGCCGCCGATGGTAAAGAGGATGTCCACGCCGTAGTGCAACAGGGTGTTGATGATTTCATCCGTGTCCTGCTGCCCGCGGGACGACTTAAGCATCGTACCGCCCTTTTCGTGGATCTCGTCGGTGTTGTCGGTGGTGAGTTCGATGGGGTAGTGGTAGTACTTGGCCACGAGACCCTCATAGCCATATTTAAAGCCGAGCACGCGCTTGACGCCATAGCTCTCCAGGGCGCAGAAGGTCAAAGAGCGGATAACATCGTTCAGCCCCGGGCAGAGACCACCGCAGGTAACGATGCCGACCGTTGTCTCCTTCGGGTTGAAGAAGAGCTTTTCGCGCGGGCCCGCCAGCTCGAGATATTCGATATCATCGAGGGATTCCATCTCGGCGAAGTCTTTGGTGCGGGCACTCCGTGCAATGGCCTCGCCGTTATAGAAACGGCGGATCTTCTTTTTCAACGGCGAGTCGTAGGTTGGTTCGCCAAGTGTTTCCGCCCTGATAATATTGAGTTTGTCCATTGGAACGCTCCTGTTAGGAATATCTTTTCTTTTGAACCACAGATAGACTCAGATGAACGCAGATAAAAACAGCTGTTTTCATTTTACCTATTGCACTACAGATTGAATACCAACGGATTAATGTAAATGGGATGGGGCACTCAATTATCCAATTTACATTAATCCGTTGGTCTCTCATCCGTGTCTATCTGCGTTCATCTGTGGTTCCTTTAAAATACGAGAGATTGTGAATCGTTTAAAACTGGGAAAGGAACCGCACGTCGTTTTCATACAGGTTCCGGATGTCGTGGATGCCGTACAAGATCATGGTGATGCGCTCGATGCCCATGCCGAAAGCA
>JBDLJW010000004.1:0-33176 GCA_039714135.1 Verrucomicrobiota bacterium | reverse complement strand
CCGATTAACTTCAAGGCCGGATCTTCGCCAGAAGAGTCCGGCCTTTTTTTGTTTCCCGATGCTCTTTATCAAAGAGAAACGAATAGGAAAACAGAGCAAAACCCCGGCAGCCGGAACCACGAACCCTGTCGACCTGCGCAAGGATCTCGGCAACATCATTCTTGCAGTTGATTCCAACCACCACTGACGAACGGAACTTGCGGCGCCCCGCCGCCTTCTTCATTGCCTTGAGATAGCGATCGAACGATTTGGTTCCATAATTCATCTGCACCACCCAGTCGACAAGCCCCTGCCTCGCCCAGGCGCCGGAATCCTGATAAGCATGGGTCTTCCCTTCCACCGGGTTGCCCATCACACTGGCCGTCAACAAGCACCCTCCCGGCTTCTCCATCTGCATGACATAGGAAATATCGCGAACCACCCGCGTCACCGAATCACACCGGAATTGCATGATTTTCCGACTGGAAACACCCCAGCCATATTTATCGAACAAAGCCGCCTGCGATACAGGATCATACGAAAAATCAGCATGCCGGAAAATTTCCTCATCCGTTGCATCTGGATAGCGCTGCCGCGCCACCAAATGGTAGTCATGCGGATAGCGGATATAGTCCAGGTGTATTCCCGCCACATCATATCGGCAAAGCTCGGCGGCAATACCGCGCAAATGGGACCGCACCTCCGGCAACACCGGATTGATAAATGAATACCAACCTGAGGTTGGAAGCATTTTCTGCCCGAGTGAATCGACCATGAACCAGTCCGAATGTGCCGTCCAAAGCTGCTCGGCCGCAGAAGGCGGATCCTCCAACCCTTTCCAGCCCGGCAATACATTCATATAGGCATGCACACGCAACCCGTGCGGACGGGCGGTATCCAGCGCAAGCTGAAGCGGGTCCCAGCCCGGATCATTTCCAAGCGCGCCCACCTTTCCCCCGGAAAGCTCGAAGGCCCACGGCTCAAGCTTACTCTTATAGAAAGCGGTTCCATTCCCCCGAATCTGAAAGAAAACATCGGTAAACCCCGCATCGGCAACATTATTGACAATATTGCGAACATCCTCCGGAGTTGCATAGTCGAAACGCGTCACCCACAAAGCGCGGATTTGCGGCTGCGGAGATCTGGGCGAACCCAGCACAACCCGGAAAACAAAGATCACGGCCAAGATGCCGAACAACAAAATAAACCCTGATTTAACCCAATTCATCAATTCTCCGCGCTGACTCAGTTTCCAGACATTGGAAATTTACACACTCCATTACATGTTCTAATCTTTTGGTGCGTTCACATAAAAGGAATTTATGAAATATAAGAGAATACTTGTAAAAATCAGCGGTGAAGCATTGCAGAACAAAGAAAAGGGATTGAACCACGATCCCGAGGTCCTCGGCAAGGTGGCCGAACAGTTCAAGCAACTGCTCTCCATGGGCGCTGAAATTGCGGTCGTTGTCGGCGGCGGGAATATCTTCCGCGGACTCGCCGGAAGCAACAGCGGCACCGACCGCACCACCGGCGACTACATGGGAATGCTTGCCACGGTCATCAATGCCATGGCCATCCAGAACGCTCTTGAGAACGAAGGCATTCAAACCCGCGTCATGACCGCCATCTCGATGCCCGCCATTGCCGAACCCTTTATCCGCCGCAAAGCCATGCGCCACCTTGAAAAAGGCCGGGTCGTCATCTTTGGAGCGGGCACGGGCAACCCCTACTTCACCACCGACAGCGCCGCCGCACTGCGCGCCTCGGAGATTGACGCCGAAGTCCTTATGAAAGCCACCAAGGTCGATGGCATCTACAGCGCCGATCCCGTCACCAATCCCGATGCGACCCGCTTCGAACAGCTCACCTATCAGGACGCGCTATCCAAACAGCTCAAGATCATGGACGCCGCCGCTTTTTCATTGTGCATGGAAAACAATATTCCTATCGTGGTCTTCGACTTTTTCAAAGAAAACGGGATGATCGAGGTCGTTACCGGAAAAGACTCCGGCACGCTCGTTACGCATTAACAAAACCAGAGGATGAACAATGTTGGATGATATACTTCTTGAAACTGAAGATAAAATGGACAAGACCCTGCAATTCCTGCAGCAGGAGCTGGCAGGTCTGCGCACGGGAAAGGCGCACCCATCGCTCGTCGACACCATTACCGTCGACTACTACGGAACCCCCACCCGCCTGCGCGATATCGCCAATATTTCAACCCCTGAACCGCGCCTGATCGTTATCAACCCGTTCGACCCCTCTTCGCTCGGCCTGATCGAAAAAGCGATCACCGCCGCTAACATCGGCATCACCCCGATGAACGATGGCCGCCTCATTCGCGTACCAATTCCGGAGCTGTCCGAGGAACGCCGCAAGGAGATGGTCAAGATGGCCGGACGCACCACCGAGGAACAGCGCGTGGCGATCCGCAACATCCGGCGTGACGCCAACGAGCAGATCAAGGCGGCGCAAAAAGGCGGCGATATCACCGAAGACGACCGCGATAGCGCCTTGGATCAAATCCAGAAAAGCACGAACGAACACATCAAGAAGATGGATGATTTGCTTGTGGCCAAAGAAAAAGAGGTCATGGAAGTCTAGGGGAAGTTATTCGGTAATTGTTATTGGTTATTAGCTCCCCCTAATACCCAATAACAAACAATCCTTAACGGAGCGTAGCGGGCCCATGAAACCCAAGATACTGATCGGCATCACGGGCGGCATCGCCGCCTACAAGACGGCGGATATCGCCAGCCAGCTCGTCAAGGCCAATATCGACGTGCGCGTTGTAATGACCGAAGCAGCAACCCGGTTCATCGCCCCGCTCACCTTTGCGGCACTCACGCAGCAAAAAGTGCTCACAACGGTCTTTCCCGAAAACAACACCGGGGAGAAGGATGTAATCTACCCGCACCTCTACCCCGCCACCGAGGCCGATGCCTTCATCGTTGCCCCCGCCACGGCCGACGCGATTGCAAAGCTGGCCAACGGCATTGGCGACGACATCGTTTGCTGCAGCGCACTCTCGCTCAAGGCCGACTGCAAGCGCATCTTCTGCCCGGCAATGAACGAGCAGATGTGGGAACAGCCGGTTGTCCGCGAAAACGCCAAGAAACTGCTCAAACTGGGCTGGCACCAGATTGGCCCCGAGAAGGGGCGGCTTGCCTGCGGCACTGCCGGCTACGGACGCATGAGCGCCCCCAGCGCCATCGTCCAAATCATCCTCAGCTCCGTATTTTAGAAACCCGCAACGGAATATATTCCTCGCAGAGGCGCAAAGCACGCAGAGGAGTGCAATTAAACAAACCTCCGCGCTCTCTGCGCCTCTGCGAGCATGAAAACGATGAGTAAAAAAATCCTTATTCTATCTGGCCCAACGCATGAATACATTGATCCCGTGCGCTTCGTCGGCAACGCCAGCAGCGGCAAGATGGGCAAGGCCATCGCCGAAGAAGCCGCAAGACTCGGCTACGAAGTCGAATTCGTCACTGGTCCCGTGGCTAAAGAAAACCTGCCGGGCATTGAAGCCAGCCGGATCCATAAGGTAACCAGCGCAGAGGAGATGCTCGCGGCAGCGCAGAAACTTTTCGCACCCGCGGAGGTCATTGTCTTTGCCGCCGCCGTCGCTGATTACGCCCCCGCCGAAAAGCTATCCGAAAAGATGGCCAAGTCCACCGAGAAACTTACGTTGACCCTGCGGCCCACCCCCGACATCGCCAAAACGCTGTGTGCCGACAAGGCACAAGGGCAGATCGCCATCGGCTTTGCCCTGCAAACCACCGAAGGCGAGGCCAACGCACGCCGCAAACTCGAAACAAAGAATCTCGATGGCATCGTGCTCAATACCCCAGCCACCCTCGGCGCAGAAGACGGAACCTTCAGTTTTCTCTCCCGCCATACGGAAGCGTTCGAAGAATGGGGCTGCATCGGAAAGGCCGACTGCGCAAAAAACATCCTCGACACCATCGGTCAGCTAACCGCCTGAGCGTTTCACCGTGTAGCCCATGGACTGAAGCTCGGCCACGAGAAGATCGCGGTGGTCGCCCTGAATCTCAATCCTGCCGTCCTTAACCGTCCCACCGGTTCCGCACTTTTGCTTGAGTTGCTTGGCAAGGTCACGAAGCCCTTCCGGATGGAGCGGCACGCCGGAGACAACCGTCATCCCCTTTCCCTTGCGGCCCTTGGTTTCGCGTCCGACCCGCACAATGCCGTCGCCTTTCGGCACAGCCGTCTTCTCCTTTTCAGGACGGATCCGGCCAGCTTTAGTTGAATAGACAATGTCGAGGTCGTCAAAGGATTTCATTATTACTTCACCAGCTTCGTGCCGCTGTCATCAAGAGTGATCAGGCGCTTCTTGTAGAGCGCCCCGATGGCCTGCTTATAGGTTTTCTTGCTCACGCCAAACAGGGCATTGATTTCCTCCGGGGAACTCTTTCCCGTAACCGGCATGAAACCGCCTTGCTTTTCCAGATACTGAAGAATTTCATCGGTCAGATCCGTCACCTTCTCATAGCCAGGCTTTTGAAGGCAAAGATCGATCTTGCCGTCGGAGCGCACCTGCTTGACAAAGCCTTCGATCCGCCGACCGCGCTCCAAGGGCTTGAAAACCTCGTTGTGAAAGATCAGGCCCCAGTGCATGCCGTTGATGATCGTCTTGTAGCCGAGGTCGGTTTTCGCGCAGATGAGCAGATCAACCTTCTCGCCGGGTTCATAGTTGGCATCGGTTTTATCAAGAAATTTATCGAGCTTCGACGAAGCCGCCAAGCGGCCGCTGGCGCGGTCGAGATAGATACGCACCATGTACGACTGCCCCTCGCGCATCTTGATTTTCTGCTCGCGGAACGGAACAAGTAGATCCTTCGGAAGTCCCCAGTCGAGGAATGCGCCGATCCCGGTTACGGAAACCACGCGCAGGTTCGCAAATTCATCGACCATCGCATAGGGTTTCTGCGTCGTGGCCGTAAGCCGGTCTTCGGAATCGAGCATGATAAAGACCTCGACAGTATCGCCGGGCTTCAGGCTCCCCGAAACATAGCGCATGGGGAGAAGGATATCTCCCAGCTCGCCACCATCGAGGAACAAACCAAAATCCGATTCCCGAAGCACCTGCAAGGTGTTCATTTTTCCGATATCGGCCATTAGCGTCGTCCTTGGCTGCGGCGACTGCGAAGGCGCGGCGGTCGCTTGCCGTCACCACGGCTGTGCTTTGCGCGTCCATTGGCACCAACGGTTACCTTGCCTCGATTTTGCCGAACCTTGGGCCCTGGCTTGGCATCGGCCCCGGTGGCGTTCATTGCCGCTTCGGAATGGAGCGGGTGCTTGAGGTCAACCGGAACAGTGGTGCGGATCAGCTGCTCGATGGCGCGGAGATAGTCGCGTTCCGGCGCACAGCAAAGCGAAATGGCATCGCCCTCCGCCCCGGCGCGGGCGGTCCGGCCAATGCGGTGAACATAGGTTTCCGGCTCGACCGGCATATCATAGTTTATGACGTGCGAAATACCGTCGACATCGATTCCACGCGCGGCAATGTCGGTTGCCACTAGCGCGCGCACCTTGCCGGACTTAAAGTCGGCAAGCGCATTCGTGCGGGCAGTCTGGCTCTTATTTCCGTGGATTGCGGCGGCCGTAATCCCTGCCCCTTCGAGCTTGCGCACCACCTTGTTGGCCACATGCTTCATCTGCGTAAAGACAATCACCCGATCAAGCTTCTTGTTGGACAGAAGGTTAACGATCAGCTCGTCCTTATGCTTCTTGTCGACAAACATGACCTTCTGCACGATGCGGTCGACGGCGGGTTTTTCGGGTTCGATCGTGACATGCACCGGATCCCGAACCAGCGTTTGCGCCAACTCCATCACCTTGCGCTCCATCGTTGCAGAATAGAAGAGCGACTGCCGTTTCGAAGGCAGCTTGGCAATAACTTTCCGGATATCGTGAATGAAGCCCATGTCGAGCATGCGGTCGGCTTCGTCCAGCACGAAGACCCCCACCCCGGCGAGATCAATATGACCCTGGTTCACCAGATCGATCAAACGGCCCGGCGTGGCCACGAGCACATGCACACCGCGGCGCATGGCCTTGACCTGCGGGTTCTGCCCCACCCCGCCAAAGATGACGGTATGCGTGGTTTTGGTGTGCTTGCCATACTTGGCGATGCTGTCGCCAATCTGTGCCGCCAGCTCGCGGGTGGGCGCAAGGATGAGCACACGCGGCCTCCCCGGCACCGGGCGTTTTTTCTCGAGCGCCAAATACTGGAGGATCGGCAGCGAAAAGGCGGCGGTCTTGCCGGTTCCGGTCTGTGCGCAACCGATCATGTCGCGCCTGTCGAGCAGCGATGGAATGGATTGTTCCTGAATGGGTGAAGGCGTCGTATAGCCCGCTTCAGATACAGCTTGGCCGATCTCCGGCAACAGCTGCCCGAAGACGCCGTTGAGGTCGTTTTCTTTCTTCATTTGTTTTTCCTAGCCGGCGATTAAATATTTTTTCTACTCGCCGCCGGTGGAGTGAAGAAAAAGGGAGCGCGTCGAAAACAACACGCCCATGTGTTAATTAGGCGGCCCCTTCTATAGACCCGATGTTCACCTGTCAAGCCGTATCCGATCAGCCATGGAAGATGATATACTTGCGGGCGGCGTAGTTGATGAGTGTGGTCGAAACGGCCTTGGCGACATAGGAGAAGGTGGTCGACAGACCAAACCCTTGAATAAGCACCACGCCAACCCCTACCCCGATCCCCACACTGATCGCCGAAACAAGATAGAACAAACCGACCTCTTTCCAGCGGCTATGCTTTCCGGCCCTGAAAACAAAAAGCACGTTCAGTATATAGGCGGTGAGGTTTGAAAGCATGAAGGCCATGCCATTCCCGATGCAAAAATTCAAGGTGCGCACATGCTCTGGAACCGGTTCGACCTCCATGCTGAACAGGCGCACTAAAACATCGGTTTCAGTCAATGCGGGAAAGAGCAACCAGGCAACCAGAAAGAAGGCCACCATATCGACAGCCATCGCCGTCCCGCCGCACATGGAGTATTTAAAGAATTGGATACCGGGATGGTTCTTTTCGAGAAGGATGTTTTTTGCGAATCCCATAATTATAAATTATACCAACCATCGGTAATTAGCAAATTCCATCTTGAAGAAAGGGTCGAAAATCTTGTTTTTTAGTCGTCTTTTCCAAGCAAAAGCGATAGCCTGCACGAGAAGTTAAGGGAAGGAATTAAGCCCTGCGTGGTTCGAGGAAATAGGCATATTTCCCTTACCCAATGATTACTAAAAGGGAGCATTAGCTTCGGACCGGCGCCTGCATGCCCTTGAAAAAGGGAGGGTTCCGGAAACTGGTTTGATTCGCGCCCACATCTATCGCCACGGTGATAGGGAGTTGCCTACATACGGCCAACGCGGAGCTCCTTCTCTTGCTTCATTTTTTGCGTTCATTCGCGGTTCTATTTCTCCCTCAAGCCCGCTATCTTCCCCTCATGGATCTTTTCGATGGACAATCCGAACCCCCGAAACCGAAGCCCGGGGCAGGAACAGCGCCGCTGGCGGCGCGGATGCGCCCGCAAACACTTGATGAAATCATCGGGCAGGACCACATCCTCGGAACCGACAAACTGCTGCGGCGCGCCATCGAAGCCGACCGCATCAGCAGCATCATCCTCTACGGCCCGCCAGGCTGCGGCAAGACTACGCTGGCAGAGGTAATCGCCAAGACCACGAACCGCCGCTTTGAACGGACCAGCGGCGTGCTGGCCAACGTATCGATTCTGCGAAAGCTGCTTGAAGCGGCCACCCACTGGAAAAAGATGAACGGACAGGAGACGATTCTGTTCATTGATGAGATCCACCGCTTCAACAAGGCGCAGCAGGATGTACTGCTACCCTATGTGGAAAACGGCGACATTGTTCTGGTCGGCGCAACAACGCACAACCCGTTCTTCTTCATCAATACCCCGCTCAACTCGCGCTCGCAGATTTTCCAGCTCCAACCGCTGGACGAAGAGTCGATTGTCCAGGTGCTCAAACGTGCGCTTGGTGCACCGACCGGACTGAACGGACTGGTCGAAGCATTGGACGACGGGCTGGCGCATCTTGCGGCGGTATGCGAAGGCGATGCCCGCCGCGCACTCAACGCACTGGAGATCGCCGCGCTTACTACCCCGCCGCAGGACGACGGCATGGTGCGCCTGACCAAACACGAGATCGAGGAGTCGGTACAGAAAAAGGCGGTGGTGTACGACCACGACGAGGACGAGCACTACGACACCATTTCGGCCTTCATCAAAAGCGTACGCGGCTCCGACCCAAACGCGGCGGTCTATTGGCTGGCCAAAATGCTCTATGCGGGCGAAGACCCGCGCTTCATCGCACGCCGCCTTGTTATCCTTGCCTCGGAAGACATCGGCAACGCCGATCCGCGAGGCTTGACGCTGGCCGTGTCGGCGATGCAGGCCGTTGAGTTCATCGGCATGCCGGAGGGCCGCATCACGCTCTCGCAGGCAACGACCTATCTCGCCTGCGCACCAAAGAGCAATGCCGCCTACCTTGCAATCGATGCGGCGATGGCGGATGTAAAGCAGGGCCGCACCCTGCCCGTGCCGAAGCATTTGCGCGATGCTCACTATAAGGGAGCAAAAGAGCTCGGCCACAAAGGCTATCAATATGCCCACAACGGCGAAGACCACTTTGTCGATCAGGAATATGTTCCAACCGACAAGGTTTACTATGAACCAACAGGGCAAGGCTACGAGGAGACCATCCGTAAACGCATTGAATACTGGAACAGCCTGAGGAGCCGCAGAACAGAGAGCAAGGAATCCTGAATGCCGCCCAAGCAACAGATACGCCGTGAAATCGGGGCAAGGCGAAAGGAGCTAAAGCCACAATGGGTGGAAACCTCCAGCACGCAAATCGTGGAAAACCTCCAGTCATTGAAGGCCTTTCAAACGGCGAAAACCGTCGCGCTCTACATGGCCATTGCCGGGGAAGTAAACATCGATGCCCTCTTCCCGAAGTGCCGGGAATCTGGAAAACACGTCTGCATTCCTGTTTTCAATTCGGTAAGCAAAATCTACGAAATGGCAGAAATCACGCCTGAAACCAAGTTTACACGGGGTCATTACGGCATCATGGAACCCCAAAAAGTTGCCCTCGTCTCCATGAAAGAAGTCGACCTGGTCGCCGTGCCCGGAGTGGCATTCGACCGAAAAGGCAACCGTCTCGGGCGTGGAGGGGGATATTATGACCGCCTGCTGGAGGGATTCTCCGGAATTTCGGCCGCTATCGCCTTCGACTTCCAAATTCTCCAAAAAATTCCTACCGAACAACACGACAAGCCTGTAGACGTCCTCGTCACCGAATCGGAAGTTATTAATGTTTCATAACGAACGTTAGACAAAAGGCGGTGTCAACGTATAGAGTTTGATTTTGAAAATAAAGGGATCGTTCCGCCCAGATGTTGCGTCACCATTGCTTCGGGCAGTCCATGGGGAACGGTCTTACATGAAAAGGAGGTGCACCATGGAAGAAATGTTTGCAGGACAAGGAATACTTCTAGGACTCGGGTTTTTGGTGCTTGGGTTCTTTTTTCACGCCTATATCACCAAATCCAATGCCATAGCGGCCAGCAAGCAAAGCAAGGCCATTCTGGCAGAGACCCGGAAAGAAGCCGATGTGATACGCCGGGAGGCCAAAGTGCAGGCCAAGGATGCCGTTCTTCGGGCACGGGAAAACTCCGAGAAAGAAATCTCCTCCCAGCGCAAGGACATTCTGGATCTTGAAAAACGCGTTGTTCAGCGAGAAAAGAACCTTTCCGCAAAACTGGAGATGCTCAGCAATAAGGAGCTCCAGCTTACCGGCCGGCTTACGGAGGTTCACGACCAAAAGGATGCCTTAAAAGAGAGGCAAAACAAGGTCGAGGTTCTTATTCAACAGGAAACCGAGCGGGTTGAAAAAGTCGCCACCCTTTCCCGGGAGGAAGCACGTAAAATCATTATGGCCCGCATGGAGGATGAGCTGAAGGCCGAGGCCAGCGGCCTGATTCGCCATACCCGGAAAAACACCAAGCAGGATGCGGAAAAAATCGCCCGCGAAATCATCGCCACCGCCATCCAGCGCTATGCTGCAGACACGGCCTGCGACATCACCACCAGCAACGTTCCCCTTGAAAGCGACGACATCAAAGGGCGAATCATCGGCAAGGAAGGACGCAATATCAAATCATTCGAGGCTGTCACCGGTGTCAACGTTCTGATCGACGAAACCCCCGAACTCGTTGTGCTATCCAGCTTCGATCCCATCCGCCGCGAGGTGGCGCGCGTTGCGCTGACAGAACTGATTGAAGATGGCCGAATCCATCCCGTCCGAATTGAAGAAACCGTTGAAAGGGTGCGAAAAGAACTCAACCAGACGATCCGCCATGCCGGAGAAGAGGCCCTGTTCAGCCTCGGCATTACCGGAGTTGCCCCTGAACTGGTACAGACCCTCGGCAAGCTGAAGTTCCGCACCAGCTACAAGCAAAACATGCTCGAGCACTCAATCGAGGCCGCCCATCTCATTTCCATGATGGCAGCGGAACTGGGCCTCGACACCAAATTGGCCAAGCGGTGCGGCATCTTCCATGACATCGGGAAGGCGCTCGACCACGAAGTGGAGGGCGGACATGCCGCCATTGGGGAAAACCTGCTGCGGAAATATGGTGAAGATCCCCTGGTCTACAAAGCCATCGGAGCCCAGCACGAAGACATGGATCGCTCCAACATCTATGCGGTACTGTGCGACGCCGCCGACGCAATGACCGCTGCACGGCCGGGCGCACGCATGGAAACCACCGACCTCTATATTGAGCGTTTGGCAAAAATCGAAAAAATCTGCAACCAGTACGCCGGAGTCAAGAGCAGTTATGCCGTACAAGCCGGTCGCGAAATCCGCATCATGGTCGAACCCGAAAAGTTCAACGACCACGGCACCCAGCTGCTTGCCCGCAACATTGCCAAACAGATCGGCAAGGAAGTCAAGATTCCCGGCACCGTCCGCGTCACGGTAATCCGAGAAACACGCTGTGTTGAATATGCAAAATAGGAACACGTTCCATGGGTAAAGTGCTCGAGCTGAAGCATCCGCTGGTGAACCATCATCTAGCGGCCTTGCGCGACAAATCCACCCCGCCGCATCTATTTCGCGAGCAGATCCGCCGCCTCTCCCTGCTTCTTGCCTATGAAGCCGCAGCACGGCTTCCCCTAAAACCGGTTGAGATTGAGACACCACTTATGTCCACCCAATGCATGGAGCTGGCCTGTAAACTTGGGCTGGTTCCAATCCTACGTGCAGGACTGGGCATGTCCGGAGCAATCCAAGACCTGATCCCGCAGGCCGAAGTGTGGCATCTTGGCTTCTATCGCGACGAAACCACTCTCCAACCTGTCGAGTACTACCAAAAATTTTCCAACTCCCCGCCGGAAATTGCTTTCATTCTCGATCCCATGCTCGCCACCGGCGGCTCTGCGTGCGAGGGTATCGACATGGTTAAGAAATGGGGCGTGGAAAAGATTTCAATGCTCTGCATCATCGCCGCGCCCGAAGGGATCGAAAAGGTTTCCAGCAATCACCCCGAAGTGGATATCTTCACCTGCGCCATTGACGAACGCCTCGATGAAAACGCCTACATTCTTCCCGGACTCGGCGATGCCGGCGACCGCATTTTCAATACGCTCTAAATCCCCGTCAGGTTTGGATTAGGCCGCGTTAAGACCATGTTGATGGTGCTCGGGGCGGGACTCGAACCCGCATGACCGAAGTCGAGGGATTTTAAGTCCCTTGCGTCTACCAATTTCGCCACCCGAGCAAACGAAGATGAGGTGGAAGCCGCTTAAATAAGCAAGTCACTTGTCCAAACACAATAAAAAAGGGGGGCGATCCGTTGATTGGATGGTGCAGAAAACCAATAAGCTGTTGCTTTTCCTAAAGATGGAATGGCAAACTCCGTCCCGATGTTGACAACAAACCAAAGAATTCGAGACCTGCTCGAGGCCACGAACCTGTTCGAGGCCGAACAGCTGGACGCCATCTTGTCCGCGGCGCGCGAAGACAATCTATCGATCCGCGAAGCCGTCTTATCCGGAAGCGAAGTAAAGGAGGAGGAATTCCTCGACAAGCTCGCAGAGGCCATGGGAATCCCTTTCCAACGGCTGAAGGAAATCGAGATACAAGACGATGTGCTTGAAAAAATTCCGACCAAGGCGATCTTCCAGTACAATGTGGCACCTCTGGCAGAGGAGAACGGTCGGCTGAAGGTGGCTACCAGCGACCCTTTCGCCCCAGGACTGGTCGACGCACTCCGGTTGGCTGCGGAATGCCCCATCCGATTGGTGCTCAGCCCGGACGAGGACATCACCTCTGCTGCGAAAAAATTCTACGGAGTCGGAGCAGAAACCCTTGATCGAATGATCCAGGACGACCGCATTGATCTGGAGGACGAGGAAAGCCTGCTGAAACAGGATCTGAGCGACCTCGACCAAGAGGCCTCCGTCGTCAAATTCGTGAACCAGATTATCTGGGAAGCATTCAAGGATCGTGCAACGGATATCCACATCGAGCCGATGGAGACGGATCTACGCATTCGCTACCGCGTCGATGGCGTACTGCACGAAACCCCAATGCCGCCACAGCTCAAACGCTTCCAATCGTCCATCATCTCGCGCATTAAAGTGATGGCAAACATGGATATTGCCGAGAAACGCCTTCCGCAGGACGGTCGCATCAGCGTGCGCATCCGTGGCGAGGAGATCGATGTGCGTGTTTCCACCATGCCGACCGTATACGGCGAAAGCGTCAGCCTCCGCCTGCTCATGCGCGGCGGCGGACTGATCACCATGCAGGATCTGGGCCTGAACGACCACGACAGCTCGCAGCTCAAGAAGATGATCACCCGCCCCCACGGCATCCTGCTGGTGACGGGGCCGACGGGTTCAGGCAAGTCGACTTCGCTTTATGCCTGGCTCCACACGATCAACTCGGTAGACAAACGCATCATGTCGGCCGAGGATCCGATCGAATACGAAATGGCGGGCGTGAACCAAGTGCAGATGCGGCCTGAAATCGGACTGACATTCGCCAACACCCTGCGCACCTTCCTTCGTCAGGATCCGGACGTGATCATGGTCGGGGAGATCCGCGACAAGGAGACCGCCGAAATATCCATCCGCGCCGCCCTTACCGGCCACCTGGTGTTTAGCACTATCCACACCAACGACTCTGCCAGCACGATCACCCGCCTGCTCGACATGGGGATCGAGCCATTCCTCGTGGCCTCGTCGGTTGAGGGCATCGTTGCCCAGCGCCTTGTACGCGGATTGTGCAAAGCCTGTCGCCAGCCTGTGGAAGTGGACCAGGACTTCCTGCTTGAACACAACTTCCCGATCGAGCGCCTCGCCAATGAAGGGCCGATCTATGAAGCGGTTGGATGCGACGAGTGCCGGGGCAACGGCTACAAGGGCCGTACCGGCATCTTTGAAATCCTTCCCGTCACCGACGAAATCCGTCCGCTCGTCATCGCCCACGCCTCCGCCAGCGCAATCAAGCAAGCCGCACTGGAACAAGGTGCAAAAACCCTGCGCGAGGATGGATGGGACAAGGTTTTGGCCGGCGTTACGACCATTGACGAAATCCTGCGCGTCACCGAAGAAGACGAATTTGAAGAGTAACCGGCGCAGTTGACCTTTTCTTTCATTCCCTCTACTCTCGTTCGAGTTTAAAGACACCCTATAGGAGACTGTTATGAAGAAGATCCAGTTGCTGAGCATCCTCGTCCTCGCCGCCATCGTTGCCGTTACGGGCTGCAAAACCAAAGTTGAGCGTGTCGGAACCGAAGAAACCATTGACCTCTCCGGGCGCTGGAACGACACCGATTCCCAGCTCGTCTCCGCCGAAATGATCAGCGACCTTGCGAACCGTTCGTGGATCGAAGAATACACCGCCAAGAACGACCAGAAGCCCGTCATCATCGTCGGCACTGTCCGCAACAAGAGCTCCGAACATATCGAAACCGAAACCTTCACCAAGGATCTCGAGCGCGAACTGATCAACAGCGGCCGCGTCAAGTTTGTCGCCAACCCCATTGAGCGCGGGGAGCTGCGGCAGGAGCGTAAAGAACAGCAGACCTGGTCGCGCGAGGAAACCCAGAAGCGCCTTGCTGCCGAAACCGGCGCCGACTACATGCTGCAGGGCGGCATCAAGACCATCATCGACAAAGAGGGCAAGGAGTCAGTCAAGTTCTATCAGGTCGATCTCGAGCTCATTCATCTCGAAACCAATGAAAAGGTCTGGATCGGCAGCAAGAAGATCAAGAAGCTGGTCAAGAAGTCCCGCTTTAAACTGTAGGAGTGCGGCACTTCCTGTGCCGCCTTTCTTTTCCAAGTCCTGCCCTACCTTGAATGAAAAGGATCTCTACAACACTGAATCCAGATCATCCTGCCATCCTGCCAAAAGCACTGTTGCAGCTTTTTGTTCTGGCCGGATTGATGGTTTCAACCGGCTGCGCGATGTTGCGGACGGACAAATCGCACTATGCAGGGGTGAACAAGCTGCTGGCTCAGGCAAATTATCCAGCGGCCATTGCAAAGATCGAGACGGCTAAATCAAAAGCCTACTCCCACAAAGACCGTGTCATCTACTATCTCGACATCGGCATGCTCTACCACTGGAATGGCGAGTATGCAAAAAGCAACGAAATGCTCGAAAAGGCCGAACGCGGCATTGAGGAAAACTTTACCAAGAGCCTGACCCGCTCCGCATCCTCGCTTATCCTCAACGACAATATCCTGGCCTACGCCGGCGAGGACTACGAAGACATCTACCTCAATGCGTTCAAAGCCCTCAACTATCTGGCACTTGACCAATCCGACGAAGCCTTCGTGGAGGTGCGGCGCATCGACAACAAGCTGGCGCAGCTTGAAAGCAAGCACGAGAAAATGTCCCGGAAGCTAAGCGAGGCCGCAGAAGCCCAGAAAGAATTCAGGCCGGGAAAAAGTCATTTCCAGGAATCCGCCCTTGGTCGCTACCTCAGCATGCTGCTATACCGCAACGACTACAAATGGGACGATGTACGCATCGATCTCGACAAAATCTCCAAGGGCTGGAAACTCCAACCCGACATCTACACGTTCCCCAAACCCCACTTTTCGCGTTCCATCAAACAAGTCCGCCCACCCAAGGCACGACTCAACATCATCGCCTTCAGCGGCCTTGCCCCCGACAAAAAAGCAGACACCTTCTATATCCACTCGGAAGAAAACATAATCGTTTTTGCCGGATCGTCCGAAAACTATCTTGGAAAGCAAAACCTCGCGGGGTTGAACGCAATTCCATGGCAGGGAATCAATGAAGGCTATCACTTCAAGGTCCAGCTTCCCTATATGCAACGGCACCCCTCCCGCGTCGGGCATATCGAAGTCGCCGTGGCCGGTGTTGCGAATAAAAACCTCCAGCGGCTGGAAAGCCTGGAGAACGCGGCCATTGAAACCTTCAGCATCAAAAAGCCGATCATCTATCTCAAAACCATCACCCGATCGGTGGCAAAAGGGATTGCCGCCGAACAAGCCAAGCAGGACATGACCAAGAACATGGATAGCGGCGCGGCCTTTTTCACCCGGCTGGCCGCCGATCTAATGGTCGACCAGACAGAAAATGCCGACCTGCGAGTTTCCCGTTTCTTTCCGGCCGAGGCCGCTATCCGCGAAATCCACCTCGACGAAGGAACCTACGACATCAGGGTCAACTACTATGATGCCAAAAGCGTCCTGCTCCATACCGACGAAAGAACCGGGGTCTACATTGCCGCCGACCGTCTTAATGTGCTTGAATCCGCCTACCTGAATTGAGGAATTGGAATAATGGATAAATGGATTGCCGGGTTATTGGCTTTGCTGCTTGCGTCGTTATCTGGATGCAAAAGCCTAACAGGGGGGAGAATGCCGGAATGGGTGGAAAACCCCAAATCGGTCTATCCCGAATCCCAATACCTTGTCGCCATTGGCGAAGGCGACACCCGCCGCGCCGCCGAAAACACCGCCGTTGCCAATCTCTCGCGCATCTTCGAGGCGCACATCAAATCCGACGAGCGCCTACTCGACCAGTCCCGCGAAACCGGTAAATCCTTTGAGCGCACCACCGACTTCACCACCGACATCAACATCCTCTCCTCCCAAACCCTCTACAACATCCAGCATGCCGAAGCATGGACGGACAACAAGGGCCGCGTCCATGCTGTCGCCTATCTCAATCGCCGCGAAACCGCCGCCATCTATCGCGACAAGATCGACGAGCAAACCAGCCGCGTTCACTTCCTGCTCGCCAGCGCCGGGCAAACCAACAACCTGCTGAAAAAATATGCCACCCTGCGCACGGCAAACCGTCACGCCGCAGAGGCAAAATACCTATTGCGTCAGCTAAAGGTCATCCACCCGCGCTCTGTTCCCGGTGCCACACCGGGCTACACGGAGAACAACATTCGCAAGACCCTGGCCGAGACCGCCAAACAGGTCCGCGTTCAGATCAAAGTGAGGGGAGACGACGACCAGCGAATGACCTCTGTGCTGGAGGAACTGATTACCCGCTACGGATTTGTGGTCGGCACTCCAGCGACGCTGGAGATTGACGGCCGCGTTGCCGTCAACGACACCGGCCAACGCACCGCCGATCTCGTCTTTGTCCGCTATGAACTCGTTGTGCAGATAAAGGATGCCGACGGGAACATATTCGTTTCCGTGAACGAGAAGGGACGCGAAGGCCACATCTCGCTTCCGGAAGCCCGCGTCCGTTCCTTCCGCACTTTGGAAAACGCCATCAAGGCAGGCGGCGCTCAGCGCCTCGACGCCTACTTCGACTCTCTCGTCGATCCGATACCAAGGTAGAACGACCCTATGGATGAATGAAGCGGAAGGACGCGAAAGCGGTGGCGATGCCGGTGAGCATGCCCATAAAAACCTCCAACCGCGTGTGGCCAAGCAGTTCCTTCAGCTTGTTTTCCGATAAATGATGTTCACGCAGAAGTTCGTCCACTATCTGATTGAGCAACCGTGCCTGCTCCCCGGCGGCGGCACGAACGCTCTGGGCATCGAACATGACCACAATGGCGAAAGCACACCCCAATGCAAAAATTGCCGAATCGAAACCCTGACACAGCCCTAGCGAGGTCGCCAATGAACAGGCCATGGCGGAGTGTGCACTGGGCATCCCGCCCGTGCTGACCATATAGCTGAAATCCAGCCGCTTGGTTTGCAGCAGACTACAGATCATCTTGATGGTTTGCGCCACCATCCAGCCAAGCAAGGCCGCCCAGAAACTTGGATGTAGAGAATTCATCTTTGCAACCACTCCATTAGTTAGACCCTTGCTTTATACCGTTTCCAGACGATGGGCTCCATCCTTTCCAATCCCAATCTGACAAGATAAGCCAGCTGGAGCGAAAAAACCGGCAATTGATTATTCTTCAACAATCAACAATTTATCGTAGAGGGCACGTCGATCGGCAACGGGATGTTTTGCCCATTCGTCGAGCTTGGAAATCTCGGCGATCTGCTCCTTGGAACGCAGCACCTTATAGGTGTCAACCATGGCAGAAAAAGCCTCGAACTCGCCACCTTCATCCAACTTTTGCGGCACAACGACCTGCAGCATGCCGGCAAAGTAGCCCGCAATCAGCAGGTCGGCGTTCTTGGGTTTTGAATAGTAGCCGGTCGGCCAGACAAACAGGTGATTGTAGACATTGAGGTTGCCCATTGTTTTTGCCTTGGCCATAAGGTACTGCGCCGCAGTCAGGCCACCATAGCTGGCAGGGTCGTTCAAGAACACAGAGCAAGAGGCCAACAGGGTTTCATCCTCTTCGGGGCGGGCCGTGGCCATTTCGGTCAGTTGGGCGAGTATCTTTTTAACCGCCACATTCGCCTTTTTCGATTTATCCTGATCGAAAGTGAAGCGTAACCTAATAAACTGATTCCGAATGCCGGTCACATAGGTGGCCTGGATCTTCTTTTCCGGAGCTTCGCCGACCATATCCTTGTAGCAAGAAACGACTGTCGCGAACTGGATTGTTCCCGTCTTCGGCGTTACGGTGGTCCGGAGCTTTTTAAGGTCTTCCAGTTCCCCATGTTTCTGACGCAGTTGAAGGTCGTCCTCTACGGTTCTGAGAACCAAATCTATGCCCTCCCCCTTCCATCCATTGGGGATCGATTCCTGCCCAAGATCGTAGACGTTGATTTCCGCCTCAAAAGCTTCGCCATCGCGATAGATGATTCTGTAGCCAAAATCCTTCTCTTCGAACTTATCGGCACTCACATATTTCAACCCGCCGAGATTCTGCGGAAAAAACCAGCCCCTCTCAAAATCCACCAGAGCAGTTCCGGCTCCATCCGCCAATGCAACGCCGCAAACCATCATCAATCCCGCAAATAAAACTCTTTTCATAATAAACACCCTGTTTTGGTAGGGAAACAGCATACAAACACCGCAAAGCAAAGTACACCGAATGGCCGCATTAAATTGCATCGTCCCGGCAAGCTTATCTGCTAGATTCCCAGCATGAATGAGTTCGATGTAATTGTGGTGGGCGGCGGTCCGGCGGGTATGATGGCGGCAGGACACGCGGCTGAATTCGGCCGACGCGTCCTGTTGGTGGAGAAAAACCACACGCCCGGCGAAAAACTAAAGCTGACGGGCGGCGGGCGCTGCAACATTACCAACGCTGAATTTGACACCCGCACCTTCCTTTCGTTTTTCGGCGATGCCGGAAAATTCCTCTTCTCTCCATTTTCCCGCTTTGCAGTACAGGAAACATTCGACTTTTTCGGAGAACGCGGATTGCCGCTCGTGGTCGAAGAACGCAAGCGCGCCTTTCCAAAAACAGAAAAAGCAACGGATGTCACCCAGACCCTGATGGACTACATGCATGAAAACAGTGTGGAGCTCCGCTTTGGCGTAGAGGTTAAGAGCCTGATTATCGAAGATGGCGCAGTGACGGGAATAGAGACCAATCAGGGTTCGTTAAAGGCTGAAAGCATCGTTCTCGCCACAGGCGGGGCATCCTTCAAGGCCACCGGCTCGACCGGCGACGGACTGCGCTGGCTGCAAGAGGCCGGCCACACCATCCATGAAGCAACGCCGGACATCGTCCCGCTGCGCGTGAAGGAGCAGTGGGTAAAGGATTTGTCCGGCACAACACTCGATCCAATGGAGATCACCTTCACTGCAACCGACGGAAACTCGACTTCCAAGCGGGGGAAAATCCTGTTTACCCACTTCGGCCTCTCGGGACCGTTAATCCTCAACAGCGCAAACGAGGTAAAAAGACTACTGAAACGCGGGGAAGTTGCCACCCACATCGACCTGTTTCCCGGAATCGAATCCCACCTTGTCGACCGGCAGGTACTGAAGACCTTTGACGAAAACAAGAACAAGATCGTCCGCAACGTCATAAAGCAGCTTGTTCCTCCGGGAATGGGAGGTGCCCTGGAGGCCAACCTCCCGGCGGAGCTACAGGAAAAGAAGGTCAACATTGTCACACAAGAAGAGCGGAGGCTTCTGTCCACACTCCTCAAAGGACTCCCGCTAACCGTCACTGGAACGATGGGATACGACTGGGCCGTCATTAGCGACGGAGGTGTCGACCTTGCCGAAATCGACACGCGCACCATGGCGTCGCGAATCCACCCCAACCTCTATATCGTTGGCGACCTGCTGCACCTCAGCCGTCCCACAGGAGGCTTCTCCCTGCAACTCTGCTGGACTACCGGATGGGTTGCCGGGGAAAATGCATAACTGCGGTCTTTCCCTTTGAACAAGAGGAAACTTCCATTTTCGCGAAACAGTGCTATTCTAAAGTTGTTGACGGAGGGATGTACCATGCCATTCGAAATTCGACAAGATGCCGACAAAAAATGTATCCGTGTAACATTTACCGGAGCACTCACCATGCCGCTGGTACGAGAGTATGTCGAAGCCCTGCTCCCAATCCTTGAGGAAACCGACTACCGCCTTTTACTGAGCGACTGCCTCAACGCGGAAGTACAGCTTTCATCGCGGGATATCATGCAGTTTCCGAAAATCGCGGCAGAGTCGCCCTTGACCTCCCGGCTCAGACGCGCCGTGCTGGCCACGCCGGGAACCAGCGGCTACGAACTCTATGAAACCCTCTCCAAACTAATGGGCCAGCAATTGCGCATATTCAATACAAAGGAAGATGCCATGAAATGGCTAATGGATCCAGCAACCGACGGATCGGCGGAATAGCCGCAATCTACAAGCCACCACCCCACCGGTATTGCCATGCAATGCCAATGGTGTCGAAATCACTGCCGGTACGGGTGGCAACGCCAGTACTGGCATATAGCTTGACCGAGTTGCGCTTCCCGACAGGCAACGCCAGTGTGGCTCCGAGACGGGAATTTTGCTGGAGATCGCTTTTTTCAACGCCGCCCACCGTCGTGCGTCCGCCAGTATAGCGGGTGCCGCCAAGTGCCATCCACATCCCGTTGCGGAAGGCGTAGACCACATGCATTTGCAGGGAACAGATCGGCTCCTGCTCCTTCTTTTGCCCAAGAAAATCATTATTGTCGGTATAGAAGGAGACCGCCCCGGCCAATTCCAGCAGGACCGGGCCAATAGTTTTCGAAAGGCCAACCTCCGGCGTGAACGACCAGCGGTGCGTGCCAATGTTGACCAGCTTTGAGGAATCGTACTGCCCCAACGGAGCCGTCACCTTCAAGCTCGCACCCATCACAAAGTCCTGCTTGTAGTCCTGAAATTGCTTCATCGTCAATGCAGGCGCACCGATGAAGTTGATGGAAAAACGGAAAAGCGGATCGGCAATCCCATCGACGTGGCGGGTTTTATACACCCCCGCCTGCGTGGCCGACCCAGAAAGAAAGGTATAGGGAAGCACCATATCGAACTTGGCCGACTTTCCCCGCAACCCCATGGAATGCGCATAGGCCACAAACGGCGCATGCAGATCGAGATTCCCGTTCTCAAGTTCCACCGACGGATCCACCGCCACCGCCCCCGTGGAAAAGGCATAGCCTCCAAGAACAAAGTTCATCCCGACCGGAGCGTTCGAATAAAAGCGCGGCTCCAACGACTGCGCCCGCGTTGAAGCAACCGCCAGCAGCATAAGAATGGTCATCCGTCCTAGCATCAGGAGAGCATAGCCGATTCTGCGAAGATTAAAACTTTCGGCTGGCCTTTTTTCCAAGGACTGGAACAATGCGGATCAACCGAAGGGAAAGAGATGAAGACGCTGAAACCACTTTTCGACAATAACCGCGAATGGGCCGCCCGGATTGCCAAAGAGCACCCCGGTTTTTTTGAACAACTCTCGAAACAGCAAACACCGGAATACCTGTGGATCGGCTGTTCCGACAGCCGGGTTCCCGCCAATGAAATCGTAAACCTTCCCCCCGGCGAAGTCTTCGTTCATCGCAACATCGCCAACGTCGTCGTCCACACCGATCTCAACTGCCTCTCGGTCATCCAGTATGCCGTGGAAGTACTGAAGGTGAAGCACATTATCGTTTGCGGCCACTACGGTTGCGGCGGCGTCAAAGCCGCCATGGAAGCCGACAGCCATGGCCTGATCGACAACTGGCTCCGGCATATCCGCGATGTCTACCGCTATCACTGCAAAGAACTGGATGCCATTGAAGATCCCGAAAAACGGAAGGATCGTCTCTGCGAACTCAACGTCATTGAGCAGGTCGGCAACGTCTCCAGCTTTACCACCGTTGAAAATGCATGGAAGGCCGGCCAGGAACTTCACGTCCACGGCTGGATCTACCGCTTGGAAGACGGCCTGCTCAGGGATCTTGATATTTGCGCGAGCGGCCCGGAAAACAAATAACCCGCCCCGGAAATCCGGAGCGGGTCATCAAAACTAGCGTGGAGTTCAGACTAGTAGCGATCACCGCCACCATATCCGCCACGGCCACCGCCACCACGGCCGCCGCCATATCCACCACCACCGCCGCCATCACGGCGAGGAGGGCGTTCTTCGCGCGGACGCGCAATATTAACGCGCAGATTGCGTCCCTGCAAATCCTGCTCATTGAACATGTCCACTGCCTTATTGGCCTCTTCCGGACTGCCCATTTCAACAAAGGCAAATCCGCGGGAGCGGCTAGTGAACTTGTCGAGCATCAGCTCGCATTTGACGACGGTGCCGGACTGCTGAAACAGTTCTTCGAGGTCGCCTTCGGTGGTACTATAGGACAAATTCCCTACATACAGTCTACTTTCCATTTTCCTATCTCTCTCTGCCATCCAGCGCCTCCATGCCAGTCCCGACTTGTTCGGCTTGCCGGTCATCCCGTGATGTCCGTGACAATCCATAGGGGCGTTCTGGATAAACTCGCGAAAAACAATATAATTTGATTTTAAAAAATCAACGTTATTCCAACAGCTTTATATAAAAGCAATTGTGCTTAATCGTCGGATTTCTGGCGCCCCGCCCGCTTGCGGTCGTTTTCCGTCAGCAACTTCTTGCGCAAGCGAATATGGTGGGGCGTAATCTCGACCAACTCGTCGGCGGCAATATATTCGAGCGCCTCCTCCAGGCTCTTGACCTGCGCCGGGGCAATCTTCATCGCCCGGTCGGTACCCGAGGCACGCATATTGGTCAACTGCTTGGCCTTCTGGATATTCACCACCAAATCCTTGTCGATGCAATGCTCGGCCAGAATCATTCCCTCGTAGCACTCCTCGCCCGGATCGACGAAAAAGATGCCGCGCTGCTGGAGCGCATCAATGGCAAACGCCACCGCCGTGCCTTTTCCCTGCGAAATCAAGACGCCGTTGTTGCGCTGCTGGATCGGCCCTTTAAATGGTTCGTAGTGCAGGAAACGGTGCGTCACGATTGCTTCGCCAGCGGTCGCCGTGAGCATCTTGCTGCGTAGGCCGATCAGCCCGCGGGTCGGAATCTGGAAGCGGATCATCTTGCGAAGCCCATGCTGCTCCATGTCCACCATTTCGCCCTTGCGGGTGCCCGCCAGCTCGATCGCTTTTCCGGCATGCTCGTCCGGCACATCCACATGCAGGATTTCAACGGGCTCCTCTTTTTTGCCATGCTTTTCCTTAAAAATGACCTGCGGCTGGGCCACGGACATTTCGAAACCTTCGCGGCGCATGGTTTCGATCAGGATCGAAAGGTGCAACACGCCTCGTCCGCTCACCCTGAACGAATCGCCAGAGCTGTCGTCCACGTGCAGCGCCACGTCGCGCTCGGTCTCCTTCAGCAGGCGTTCGCGCAAATGGCGGCTGGTGACATACTTCCCGTCCTGCCCGAAAAACGGAGAATCGTTGACGGTGAACACCATCGAAAGCGTCGGCTGGTCGATACTGATCGGCGGAAGAGCCTCGGGATGCTCTAGGTCGGTAATGGAATCGCCAATATCGATATCCGGAATTCCGACGATGGCGCACAGGTCGCCGCAAGGCACTTCATCGACTTCGGAACGTCCCATGCCTTCGAAAGTGAATAGCTGTTTAATCTGGGTCTGCTTCTGCGTTCCATCGCGAAAGACGCGCATCAGAGGCGAGGTGACATCAAGCGTTCCCCGGTAGACGCGGCCAACGCCAATACGACCAACATAGTCGTTGTAGTCCAGCGACGTCACCTGCATCTGCACCGGCCCCTCGCGCACCTCCGGAGCCGGAATATGCTCAAGAATGGCATCCATCAAGGGGAGGATCGAGTCCCGCGGCCCATCAAGCTCATTATCCGCCCAGCCGTCCTTGCCGGAACAATAGAGCATCGGAAAATCAAGCTGGTCGTCGTTGGCATCCAGCTCAACAAAAAGATCGAACACCTTGTCATGGATGGTCTCCGGACGCGCGTCGGGCTTGTCGATCTTGTTGATGATCACCACCGGCTTGAGATCCAGCTCCAGCGCCTTGTCGAGTACGAAACGGGTCTGCGGCATCGGCCCTTCGGCGGCATCGACCAGCAGCAACACGCCATCAGCCAGATTCAACACGCGCTCCACCTGCCCACCAAAGTCGCTATGGCCGGGGGTGTCGATCACATTGACCTTCACGCCCTTGTAGTTGACGCTGATATTCTTCGACAAAATGGTAATGCCGCGCTCGCGCTCAAGGTCGTTGCTGTCGAGCATACATTCCTGCATATCCTCGTTATCGCGGAAAAGCTGCGCCTGCTTGATGATCTCATCCACCAGCGTAGTTTTGCCGTGGTCGACGTGCGCAATGATCGCGATATTCCTGATTTCCTGGGCCATAGGGATTCTCCAACTGAAAAATGAGGCGTGAACATATCGCTTTCCCCCTAAAAAGCAACCTTTTGCCACCTTAATCATTTGACTAGAGAATGGGCTGTATTCCCGGGCCCGCTTTCGGCAACATAACCAACCATGATTACATTTCTTGAAGGCAAACTCGACACCAAGCAGCTCGCACGCATCGAAATGAACGTTGGCGGCGTTGGCTACGAGGTATTTATCCCCCTCAGCAGCTACGACCACCTTCCGCTCGAGGGCGAAACCTGCCGCATCCTGACCTACCACCATATTACCGACGCCGACCAAAAGCTTTTCGGCTTCTGCACCGAGGACGAGCGCGAAATGTTCACCCGCCTGCTCACCATCAGCGGCGTCGGCCCCAAGCTCGCCATCAGCGCCCTCTCCGGCCTGCCGGTACGGGAACTCAAAAGCGCCCTCATCAACGGCGACATCAAGCGCATCTCCTCCATTTCAGGAATCGGGAAAAAGACCGCAGAGCGGATTGTTGTCGAACTGCGCGATAAATTCGACACCGGCGAACAGCTCGATGCCTTCGCAACCGCCGAAACCGCCCCCGGCGACCACCGCCTGCGCGATGCCGCCCTCGCCCTCGGCGCCCTCGGCCACAAGCCCGACGACGCCGCCAAAATGATCAAAGGCGTCGCCAAAAAGCTCACCCCCGACATGACCGTTGAAGATCTCATCCGACTGGCACTGACAAAATGAACAACGAAATCATCACACCAGACAAGGAATTCGAGCAGAAGCTGCGGCCCTCGCGCTTTGAGGACTTTACAGGGCAGGATAAGATTCGCGAGCGGCTGGAGCTTTTCGTGCAGGCGGCACGCGAACGCAACGATGTGCTCGACCACGTCCTGCTATCCGGCCCGCCGGGACTCGGGAAAACCACGCTCTCCTACATCCTTGCCGACGCGATGGATGTAAACATCAAGTGCACCTCCGGACCCGTCATCGACAAGCCCGCTGATCTCGCCGGCCTGCTGACCAGCCTTGAGCGCGGCGACGTGCTGTTCATCGACGAGATCCACCGCATGCAGCGCTCCGTCGAGGAATATCTCTATTCCGCCATGGAGGATTTTGTGATCGATATCGTGATCGATCAAGGCCCCAACGCCCGCTCCGTGCGGCTCAACATCCAGCCCTTCACCCTGATCGGCGCAACAACCCGCGCCGGCATGCTCTCCTCCCCCATGCGCTCGCGCTTTGGGCTCGTCAACCGCCTCGACTACTACGAGGCCCCAACCCTCTCCACCATCATCAAGCGATCGGCGGGCATCCTAAAGGTGGAAATTGAAGAAAACGGTGCGATGGAAATCGCGTCGCGTTCGCGCGGCACGCCGCGCATCGCCAACAACCTGCTGCGGCGCGCTCGCGACTATGCCCAGGTCAAGGCCGACAACATAATCACCGCCGGCCTCGCCGACCAAGCGCTCAACCTACTGGACATTGATGGCGACGGCTTGGAGGAAATGGACAAGCGCATCCTCTCCTGCATCATTGAAAAGTTTGGAGGAGGCCCCGTTGGGATCAACTCCATGTCGGTGTCCGTCGGCGAAGAGGCCGACACCATCGAAGAGGTCTACGAACCCTACCTCATTCAGGAGGGCTATCTTCAGAGAACGGCGCAGGGCCGTGTTGCCACGGCCCTGGCCTATCGTAAATTCGGATTGGTTCCGCCGGATAGAAACTAAATTCCCACACCCGTTCGCTTTACTCACTCAAGACACAAAGACACCAAGGTTTTCCTTAGTGCCTTCGTGGCTTTGTGTGGGTTTTTCTAGTCAACGCGATGCGTGACTTCCACAAGGTGGTAGCCAAACTGCGTCTGAACCGGACCCTGCACCTCGCCGACGGGAGCACTGAAGACGACTTCGTCAAACTCGCGAACCATCTGACCGGGGCCGAAGGTTCCGAGCGCTCCGCCCTGCGCACCCGAGGGGCATTTTGAATGCACTTTTGCCAGTTCCGCAAAATCCGCTCCGCCTTCAATCTGTTTTTTCAGATCCGCGCAATCCGCTTCCGTTGCTACCAAAATATGTCGTGCTGCTGCCTGTGCCATTGTTGTTCTCCTGTTCAGTTGATTGAGCCGTAAAGGTTAGCACGCAACAAAGTCCCTGCCACCCTTGTTTTGGCCAAAAATATATTCCGTAACGAATAGCTATTGCAACCGGTCATAACCGGCTGTGCTCAAGCATCTTCCTGGCTACTCGGCCGCCCCGGCTCCGAGTTTTTCGGCCATGGTATCGAGGTCGAGAAAATCGTTATTAACGGTGGAAACTTCGACGGATTCGATGTTGAGGTTATGGGCGGCTTCGAGTGCTACGAGAATGCTTCCTCCGCTCCCCTGCATCGCTTCATTACGAAGCTTTTCCCCGGCGGCCTCGGCCTTGCGGACTTTCAGCAACCCTTCGGCACCTTTTTGTGCATTAATGAGATCGGCATCGGCTTTCTTTTCGGTGACGTACCGTGCGGCGTTGGCTCGGATGGTAGCGATCTGAAGATCGGTCTCGGCTTTCATGCTGATAAGCTCGGCCTCTTTTTCCTTTTCCACCAGCCGAACCAGCTTTTCGGTTTCGGCTTCAATGACCTGCGTCTTGCCGCTCATCTGCTCGGCGGCAGCCATGGATTTGTTCAGCTCCACTTCTTGGTCGGCCAACTTTTTGCGGCGGATCTTATTTTCATATTCGGGATCAAACTGCACGGAGCGGATCAGTACATCGACCACATTGATATTTCTCGACCCCAGCGTCTCGACGAGAGTTTTCTTCACCTCGACAGCGGCCATCCGCCGACTGTCGGGGTTGTAGAAATCCTCGGTCTTCATAGTACCGAACGAACCCATGCACGCGCTCTGCGCCTCGTTGCGGACAATGGTCTTGTATTTGGATCCCGACCCCAGCTTTCGGTAGAGCTGATTCGCTTCGCCTGCGGCAATCTGATACTTAATGGTGACATCCAATGAGATGGCATAGCCATCAGCCGACTGTACCTTGACGTCGTCGATGCTACGTACGGAACCCCGGTTTTGCTCTCGGGTCATTTCCAGAGTCTGGACAGTGCTGTCGAACAGCTCCCACTTGTCGATAGGACCCAGATTGCGGTGCCATCCGGGGCCGAAATCCCGGGTCACAACGCCCTTTTTCCCAAAGAGTCCATACTGCTGAATCCGCACACCAACCTGCCCGATTGGAATATCCACAGTGAGTGATTTAAACGACAACCACCCACCGACAATAATAATGATGATGATAAATGAAATTACTTTGATGATTTTCATGAGGTCCTCCTAAATTATTTTCCGGTTGTTGCCGCGGCACCCTTGAGATGCTCGAACCGTTCCGTATGCCCCTCGAGGGTGAACGGCTTCCCTGTGATAGCGATACCTTGCAGCTTGCGGGCGTATTCGAGCTTCACCATGTTGCGCCCACCGGGGGCGGAGAGCGCCTTGTTCATTTCGCTGATGCCCTCGGCCTCCGCCGTTTTTTGCGCCGTAATCCCTTCGGCGGTCTGGATCTGCTCATAAAGCTTGGCGATGGCATTGATGGTTACCCGTTCATAATAGGCATCGGCATCTTTACGCAGGCGATTGGATTCTGCATCGGCATCAATCACCTTTTGGCGCATCGAACCTTCATACTGCTCCACCGCCACGTTTTTGCGGTTGGTTTCCTGAACAATCGATGTCTGCTGCTTTTGCTTGGCGGCCAGCGCCTTGGATTTCTCTTCCAGCACGGCTTGGTCGGCCAGTTTTTTCTTTTTGATCATCGCCTCGTATTCCGCATAGAAGTGCGGCCGCTGAGGAATCACAATGCTGTCCACATTCAAGCCAAACGGGTTCAGCCGTTCGTTGATGTTGTTCCGGGCCAGCACCAGCTTGGCATCGCGCTTCGAGGCGTCGTAGAACTCCTCGGTGGTCAACTCCCCAAGGTAGTTGCGGGTAACCGACCGGGAATAGTCGCGCGCCCACTTTTGCTTGTAGTTGTCCTGCAGCCCCGAAGAGGTCACCACCAGGTCGCCCTGCTCCGGCATGATGCGATACTGCACCTTGATATCCACAAAGACATCGGAGCCATCGATGGTTTTAATCTTCAAGTCATCCTTTCCGCTCCGGTCCCCGCGCCCGTGCGCTTCGGTCATTTCCAAGGTTTGGAGGGTTTTGTCCAGCACCGAAAAGGAGTGTCGAATCCCATTGTAGATTTTTGCACCGGACTCTTCGACCACCGTGACTTCCCCGGTAAAGCGATCAAGCATAATCCCCACCTGCTCGCCGCTGACATGGTCGATGCGGATCGCCATAAAACAAAATGCCGCAATCAACACAAAAGCAATGGCCACCGGAACCAATCCGCTACCCAGGATTTTTTTTAAATCCTCCATACTCGGATCGGGTTTTCTTTCAAAATTAATCTCCATCCTATATCTCCTTGATTTTTTCTTTATGCCGCCAAATTAAAAGGGCTGTGATTGGTGCCGCTACCAGAAAAGCCAACACAAGCAACGGAAATGGAATCCCCAGAAATGCCAGCCCAATCATCCCCAGGAAAAGACCCCCCAGCACAAACAGGATGCGAACAACCCGCTGCTCCATATCCTCCATCACCGAGGCTGGGTATGAGCGGATGAGCGTCTGGTTTTTCCGGAACAGGTTTTGTGGATAAACCAGTGAAGGAAAGGTATACATCTTCGTACCTGCTTTCCCGCCCGGCACCACACCCAGAAACCGCCCTGCCTCCAGGCACGCCAGCTTTTTCTTCATCGAACGCAACGTATAGCGTGACGAGCCAGCGAGCATCTCCGCCGCCATCGGGGTATTTTTCTTCGAGGCAAGGTAAAGGATTTCATGCTCATAGACCGCCTGTGCCGGCCAACCCGTTTTTTTCGCCAGCAGGGAGAGTTCCCGGCGGAACGCATCGGCACACGTACCACAAAGAATTTCCCCGCCCTGCTCCAGTTCTGCCGAGCAACCCACGCAATTCGATACAGCCAACACACCGCTCGTCGCAGGCTGATCGGCATATGCACTGAACAGATATTCTACAATTCCGCCGTTACACTCTGAAGAAACGGCTACGCCATCCACCATGCCCCTCAGACAGTCGCACGCCATTTCCAGCGAGACCGGCAGGTAGGGCATCAGATGGTGCGGTGCCAGCCGTCCGCCACGCAACTCCGCTACACGGCAAGCCGTGTTCTCCATCGTATTGTTTAAGCATTCCCCCATCTCCATCCCCTGATTTATAAAACTCGACGCAGGCTATCATGCAGCGAGAAGCCCGCCACTATTATTTCAGCCAAAAATTGTAATCGGCATTGAGGAGGGGGAACGCTTTGCCCTATAATGATTGTTTAAACAGGAGAAACCCATGGCCATTCATCCAGATGCAGGAAAACCCGTTGCAAAAGAAAACCTGACCGATATCGCCGAGCTCGTCAGCCTCTACTACGAGACACAGCCCGATGTGGAAAATCCTGACCAGAAGGTTGCCTTCGGCACTTCCGGCCACCGTGGCACCTCGCTGAACACCAGCTTTACTGAAGACCACATCATGGCTATCGTGCAGGCCATCTGCGAATACCGCGCCGAACAGGGCTATACCGGCCCGCTCTTCATGGGCAAGGACACCCACGCCCTATCCACCCCCGCCGAAAAAACCGCCCTGCAGGTCTTCGCCGCCAACGACGTAACGGTCATGATCGACAAAGACAGCGGCTACACCCCCACTCCCGTCATCTCGCACGCCATCCTGGCCTATAACAAAGATCGCTCGAAAGGCCTGGCCGACGGCGTGGTCATCACTCCCTCGCACAACCCGCCGGACAACGGCGGATTCAAATACAACCCACCCAACGGCGGCCCGGCCGACACCGATGTCACCAGCTGGATCGCTGGACGCGCCAACGAGCTGCTGGCTGATGACAACGACGAAGTTGACAGCATCTACTACGCCGATGCACTCGCGGCCGACACCACCGTCGCCTACGACTACATCACCCCCTACGTCGACGATCTCTCCAACGTGATCGACATGGAGGCCATTGCCAAGTCCGGCCTCAAGATCTGCGCCGACGCCATGGGCGGCGCGGGCATCCGCTATTGGAAGCCCATCGCCGAAAAATACAACCTCGACCTCACCATCCGCAACGACAACGTCGATGCCACCTTCGGCTTCATGACCGTCGACCGCGACGGCAAGGTACGCATGGACTGTTCATCGCCCTACGCCATGGCCAGCCTGATCGACCTCAAAGACGAATTCGACATCGCCTTCGGAAACGATCCCGACTACGACCGCCACGGAATTGTCACCAAGTCGTCCGGCCTGCTCAACCCCAACCACTACCTTGCGGTTGCCATCAACTATCTCTTCACCCACCGCAAAGGTTGGCGCACAGACGCAGCCGTCGGCAAAACGCTCGTCAGCTCTTCGATGATCGATCGCGTTGTAGCCGAACTGGGCCGCGACCTGCAGGAGGTTCCCGTCGGCTTCAAGTGGTTCGTCGACGGTCTTGTCGACGGCTCCTACGGATTCGGCGGCGAGGAATCCGCCGGCGCCTCCTTCCTGCGCAAGGACGGAACCGTCTGGACCACCGACAAGGACGGCATCATCCTCTGCCTGCTGGCCTGTGAAATCTTCGCCGTCACCGGCAAGGATCCGGGAGAGCACTACCAGAGCTTTGTCGAAAAATTCGGCAGCCCCGTCTACGACCGAGTCGATGCCCCCGCCAACCGCGAAGAAAAGGCCAAGCTTTCCGCCCTCTCGCCCGAACAGGTGAAGGCTGAAACGCTCGCCGGCGAACCGATCACCGCCAAGCTCACCCATGCACCCGCCAACGATGCTGCCATCGGCGGCCTCAAGGTCTGCACCGAAAACGGTTGGTTTGCCGCCCGCCCCTCTGGCACAGAGGACATCTATAAAATCTACGCCGAAAGCTTCAAGGGCGAAGAGCACCTCAAACAGATCCAGTCCGAGGCGCGCGAAATCGTCAACGCCGCCCTTGCGTAAATAATTTGTGTTTAATTACTCCCATGAGTAGAAGCAGAAACAACAGCAAGAAACGCGGGCGCGGCGGAGCCGGGCAAAATCGCGCCGAGACGGAAGCGTTCCTGAAAAAGAACCGCCAGAAAACCGGCGTCATTGAGACGCCCAGCGGCTTGCAATATACCATCAAGGAACCGGGCACGGGGAAAAGTCCCGATGAATGGAGCACGGTAGAGGTCAACCAGCGCATCCTACTCGTCGACGGCACCGTCATCAAGGACACCTACCACGGCACCGAAACCGACATCTTTAAGATGGAGGAAGCAATTGATGGCCTAAAGGAAGGTCTTCCGTTGATGAAGGAAGGCGGGAAATTCCGCTTCGTCGTTCCGCCCGACCTCGCCTGGGGAAAACGCGGCGCAGGCAACAGGATCGGCCCCTACGCCGCCCTCATCTTCGACATCCGGCTAGAACGCGTGATCGACTAGCGCCCCTATCGCCGCGACAGACTCATCACGATCCGAAGGACATACCAGAAAAGGAGCGCGACGGAGGCGAAGAGCTGCAGGGATGCCGCAACATGCTGACCGGGGCCATAGTGGTTCATGATCCGGGAGGTGTCGTAGAGAATTGCGCCGCTGGCCAGCAGTACCATCGCAAAGGAAAAGACCAGCCCAAGGTTGAAGCCGAACAGCACCGCGCAGACAATCAGGCCAAGCGCGAGCATGAAGCCGATGGATAGAATACCGCGCAGGAATGAAAAATCCTTCTTTGTCGTAAACACGACCAAGGTCAACCCTCCGAAGAGCAACAGGGTCAGAATAGCCGCCGTTGGAAGGACGTCCGCCTTGCAGTAATAGGTGGCAATCCACAAGATTGGCGCAAAGATGACCGACTCGGCAATCACATAGAGAGTGAGGCCGGCATACTGCATGGTCGGAGAGGCTGCACTGGAGGCCAGCCCGCTGGCCAATCGTCCAAAGATGATGAACCCTCCAAGAATCATAAGCCAACCAAAGCGCATCGCCATCACATTGAGCAGCATCTCCGCAATTGGCGAATTAACCATATAAGCTTCAAGACCGACAAATGCGAGCACGGCACCGGCAAGATGTGCATAGGTGCGGCGAATAAAGGTCGCCCGCTCACTGGGTTGCGACTGCGATACGGTCAACTGCTGGGCATAGTGGTTCATAGATTCCTCCAAAAATTTGATTCCGAAAGCTAGCTTATGGCCGGATTTCCATAAAGCCCTTTTCCAATAAAGAAACTATTCTTCATTCGAGAGAAGCAGCTTTGCGAGATCAGCAGTAGAATCGGCATTGATCCAGTTGTCGATAAAGTGCGGGTTTTCGGCGCGACGGGCAATGGCGGCGAGGAAACGAAGGTGCTGGGTTGGATTGCCGCGATTGCCAAGCAACAGAAAGACGGCGTGGATGGTCTGCTTCGCCATGGGGAAATCCAGCCCCTTGATACTGCGCACGGCCACCATGTGAAAGCCCTCTACATCGTTCAGCAGGAGGTGCGGCAGGGCAACACCAGCATCCGCCGGGGTTTCACCCAGCCTGTTGCGTTCAAGCAAAGCACCGAAAATCAAATCGCGCGAAATACCACTCTGTTGGGCGAGCAGGTCTGCCCCCTGGCGAATTACCTCTTCGGAATCCACTTCGGGCCCGACCTCGATAAAGTCGGAATTCTGCACCATCTGGAAGAAGGGATCGTCGCCCCTCAACCCCCGCTCCTTCATGAGCTGGCGCAACTCGGTACGCAGCCCCATGGCATCGGCGTCGTGTTCCAGCAACCGCTCACCAAGCCGCTCCGCCATTTTGGCAACGGCTCCAACGCGCGGCTCCACACGCGAACGGACATAGAGGTTGTGCCAAACCACACCAATGGCCACGAGCCCCAT
>JBDLJW010000003.1:0-37832 GCA_039714135.1 Verrucomicrobiota bacterium | reverse complement strand
AGGGCTTTCAACCGAGGACAGAATCATCGTGAAAGGCATCCAGCGCGCCCGGCCCGGCATAAAGGTGCGCATCGCCGAACCTGAATCCGAAAAAAAGTAATGGCCACGAAAAACACAAAGATACACGAAAACAGAACTCCTCCTTTTTGTGGCTTCTTGTGTTTCTTGTGGCGATAAAAAACAGCAGTACAGGAGAGCAGATTATGTTCAGCCACTTCTTCATCCGACGGCCAATCTTCGCGGGCGTTATATCAATCGTCATCATCCTGGTCGGAACCTTCTCCCTGATCAACCTGCCGGTCGAACGCTACCCGAACATTGCCCCGCCCTCAGTCACCGTGAGGGCCGTCTATCCGGGGGCAGATGCAAGCACCCTGGCCGAAACCGTGGGCGCCCCCATCGAGCAGGAAGTGAACGGCGTCGAAAACATGATCTACATGAACTCCGTCAGCGGCAACGACGGGTCCTACACTCTCACGATCACTTTCGAGACCGGAACCGATCTCGACATGGCCAACGTGCTGGTGCAGAACCGTGTCGCCACCGCCACCCCCAAGCTGCCGCAGGAGGTGCAGCGCATGGGCGTCACCGTCCGGAAAAAATCGACCGACGCCAATCTCTTTCTCGGCTTCTACAGTCCCGACGAAAGCTACAACAGCCTTGAGCTGGCCAACTATGTCACCATCCGCATAAAAGATGAAATCGCCCGCGTTCCGGGGGTTGGCGATGCCTTTGTCTACGGCGTGGGCGACTTTTCGATGCGGCTCTGGCTCGACCCCATCAAGCTGCGCGCGCGCGGCCTTGTCGCCGACGATGTGGTCAACGCCGTTCGCGAACAGAATGTTCAAGTCGCCGCCGGGCAGATCGGCGAACCACCGGTTCCTGAAGGGCAGGCCTATCAATACACCCTCAGCGTCAAAGGCCGCCTGGCAGAAATCGAGGAGTTTGAAAACATTGTCGTGCGCACCGATGCCGCCGGAAAAGTACTGCGCGTGGGCGATGTTGCCCGTGTCGAGCTGGGCGCCAACAAATACCTTTTCGATGCGTCGGTCAACGGCAAACCCGCCGCAACCATGGCCATCTACCAGATTCCCGGCGCCAACGCCATCGAAGTAGTCGATGGCGTCATTGACAAGCTTGACGAACTGAGCCTGAACTTCCCGCAGGGCGTTGAATACCGGGTGATTTATAAAAACAGCGACGTCATCAAAGCCTCCCTCAAGGAAGTGGTGATCACTCTCTTCGCCACCCTGCTGCTGGTGGTTTTCACTGTATGGATCTTCCTGCAGAATCTTCGCGCCACCATCATTCCGGTCGCCACGATCCCGGTTTCGCTCATCGGCACCTTCGCCGCCATGGCAGGCATGGGCTACTCCATCAACCAATTTACCCTCTTCGGGCTGGTCCTCGTAATCGGTATCGTGGTCGACGACGCCATCGTGGTGGTCGAAAACTGCACGCGCCTGCTCGACGAGGAGGGGCTATCGCCCAAAGAGGCGGCAAAGAAGAGCATGACCGAAATCTCCGGCCCGGTCATCGCCACCACGCTCGTACTGCTCTCCGTTTTCGTACCGACTGCCTTCATGGCCGGAATCACCGGACAACTCTTCAAGCAATTTGCAGTCACCATCTCCGTGGCCACCTGCTTCAGCACGCTCAACGCACTGACCCTCAGCCCCGCCCTCTGCGGTGTGCTGCTGCGCCCCACCAAAGCCGAAGCAGGAAAAGGCGGCATGTTCGGTCTATTCAACCAAGCACTGAACGGCTCCCGCTCCGGATATCTCAAAGTCGTTTCCGGCGCACTGCGCAAATCGATGGTCGGTCTGGCTCTCTTCCTGACGCTATCCGCGCTGGCCTTCATAGGCTTCACCCGGCTGCCGGGCGGCTTTGTTCCGCAGGAGGACGAAGGATACTGCATGGTTACCGCAATGCTCCCCGATGCCGCCTCGATGGAACGCACCAGCTCATTCCTTAAACAGGTCGATACCGTGATTGCCGAGACCGACGGCGTGCGCGACTACATGACCGTCGCCGGCTTTTCCATTCTCGACAAAGCCACAGTGCCCAATGCGGGCTTCGCCGTCATCACCTTCAAACACTGGGAGGAGCGCGACAAGGAGCAGCATCAAAGCCGCATCCTGCAAAATCTAAACCAGCGGCTCTCCCAGTTGCAGGATGGCATCGCCATGGCCTTCCCGATGCCCTCGCTCCCCGGCGTCGGGGTCTCCGGCGGCCTGACCATGATGCTGCAGGACCGCGGAGGGCTTGGCCTCAATGCACTCCAGCGGGCGGCAGGCGAATTCATGCACGACGGCAACTCGCAAAGCGGCCTGACCCGCATGTATTCAACCTTCCGCGCCACTGTGCCGCAGCTGTTCATCGATATCGACCGCGATCAGGTGCTCACCAAGAACGTCGCCATGAGCTCGGTCTTCAACGCCCTGCAGTACTATCTTGGCTCCGTCTACATCAACGACCTCACCCTCTACAACCGCATCTTCCAGGTCAAAGCCCAGGCAGACCCGAAGTTCCGCGTCGATGCCGACCAGATCGGACTGTTCGAAATCCGAAATCGCGCCGGCGAAATGCTACCGCTGGCCTCCGTCATCAGTGTCGAGAAAACAGTCGGGCCGCAGGTGATCAACCGCTACAACATGTATCCCTCCGCCAAAATCATGGCCCAGCCATCCGACGGCTATAGCTCCGGCCAGGCCATGGCCATTGTCGAAGACATGACCGCACAAAAGCTCTCCACCTCCATGGGCATGGAATGGACCGACCTCTCCTATCAGGAAAAAGCCGCGCAGGGATCATCGAACATCATCTTCCTGCTCGCACTCATCATGGTCTATCTTGTTCTGGCCGCGCAGTATGAAAGCTGGAGCATCCCCGTTTCCGTCTGCCTGTCGGTCCCCACCGCCCTGCTCGGTGCGGTCATTGCGCTCACACTGCGCCGGATGGATGCCAACGTCTATGCGCAGGTCGGCATTGTTCTGCTGATTGGCCTCTGCACCAAGACCGCCATTCTGATTACCGAGTTTGCCAAAGAAGAACACGAGAAAGGGAAGAACCCCTACGATGCGGCCATGTCCGCCGCCAACCTGCGCTTCCGCGCCGTTTTGATGACCGCCTTCTCCTTCATCCTCGGCGTAATCCCGCTCGTCATTGCCAGCGGCGCCGGAGCCGAAAGCCGCAAGGTACTCGGAACCACCGTCTTCGGCGGCATGCTCGTCGCCACCGTCGCCAGCCTCATTTTTGTGCCAATGCTCTACTACATCGTGCAAAATCTGTCAGAGCACAAAAAACAAAAGGATCACCATGAATAAAAAGCTGCCCATAGTGCCCGTCGCCGATAAAGGCCCCGGAAAATAGGATCTAAAGACGGTAGCGAATTCAAACAACAGGTTTTATATGAAAAACACAAACTTGAGCATTGTATCCCCGGACCAGACAGAACTTCGCGGACGGGAATGGATTCCCGACGAAACACCCCGCGCGGCTCTCTGCCTTATCCACGGCCTTGGAGAACACGGCGACCGGTACGACCATGTTGCCGAAGCGCTCAACCGGGAAGGAATCGCCGTGGTCTCTTTCGATCAGCGCGGCCACGGAACGTCGGACGGCAAGCGCGGGGTGGTCACCTGCTATGCACAACTAATGGATGATGTCGGCCTTCAACTTTCCACCACAAAACAAAAATATCCGGATCTTCCGGTTTTCCTTTATGGCCACAGCCTCGGCGGCAACATGGTGCTCTGCTACACCCTTCGGCATCTCCCCGCGCTGGCTGGCGCCATTGCATCGGCCCCGATGATCCGCGCCGCAAATCCGCCGCCGGAGTGGCAGCTCCACCTGTTGCGCCCATCCCATGCAATGAAGCTCCCGGTCGCCATCCCGAACGGCATCGATGCGAACAACCTTTCGCACGATGTATCCGTGGTGCAAAGCTATAAAGATGATCCGCTCACCCACGACCTGATTTCCCCGACGCTGGCTCTGGAAATGATAGAAAACGGGAAGTGGATTCTGGAGCAGGCAACCCGCACGGCCGCACTCTGCCCCCTTCTGCTAATGCATGGCGACGCCGACCGCGTCACCTCGCACAAAGCCACGGAAGAACTGGCCGCGATTCTCCCGGACAGCACCCTGAAAATATGGCCCGGCCTCTACCACGAACCGCACAACGAGCCAAACAAGGAAGATGTGCTGGCGTTTGTGGCCCGCTGGATTCAACAACAAATCAGTCTGCTCCAAACCAATAGCTGAAAACCTTCGGCATTGTACTGGATGGCGGCATTAAGAGAGCAGTCACAACCACGTCCCACAACCGCTTTCCACCTACGGCGGTGAAACGGTGCTACACTCTCGTGCAAAGAAAATGGTGTAGCAACGCTTCACCCGAAGCATCGCGAGGGAAAGCGTTCCCCGAAATAGGTCATAACCAAAAAACATCGCGGCCTACCGCGCTGGGGTTGCGTCCTCTGCTTCTCTGCGCGAGATCGATCCGACGCTCTATGGCCTTGCAGAATTATATCATAAACTATATAAAAAAGCCGTTTTAAGGGCTCTAGGCGGCATAAATATATAGAATATGATATAAGGAGATACGGGTTATGAGTGGTGAAAATGCACAAAAAATCGGGCCATTGTTGAAGGTGGAGCGGCGGAAGGCGGGAATTTCCCAGGAGGAGATTGCGCTAAAAACGGGGATGACGCAGACGACTGTCAGCCGTCTGGAGAGCGGCGATTCAAACTTCCGCGTCGGCACGTTGGAGGGCTATGTGGACGCGCTGGGGAAGAAGCTCAACCTGATCTCGAAGGATGCGGAGCTTTTCCACTACACCGCGCAGGTCCGGTCGGTTTATGACGGCGATACCTGCCGCGTGGATATTGACCTGGGGCTGGGCATTTGGATCCGCAATGAAAAGCTGCGGCTCGTACGCATCAATGCGCCGGAGATGACGGGGCCGGACAAGGCGCGCGGCACGGCGGCACGCGACTTTCTGCGGGGCCTGATCGACGGAAAGGAAGTGATTGTTGAAACGCTGAAGGACAAGCGCGGAAAATATGGCCGCTACCTCGCCGAAATATGGATCGGGCAGGACGGGAACTGGAGCAATGTGAACGATGCTCTTGTTGCCGCCGGGCACGCCGTCTATCAGGAATATTGATATTGCTTTCCAGGCATTGGATTCCCCCGCCCCATGCCAATCCACAAACAAAAGCTTCTGGCGTTTTAACGACCACAGTACTAGAATGGTTCTATTAAGCATTGAATCTCCACGGCAAACGAAGGTGAAGGATAAATGAAAACCATGAAACTTGCATACCTCGGACTAACCGCATGGCTGGCCGCATCGGCGGCAAATGCGCAATACAACACCTATGACTTTTGGGACAAACCCTACACCGTTCAGGCCCTGCTCGGTGCGGTACAGTACGAAGACCTAAAGTTCGATGTTGCGGACAGCGAAACATCTGTCGATATCGATGTCTCCCTTCTCCCCCAACTTGGCGCGGCATGGGGCACATTGCCCAGGGGCAACCGCTTCCAATATGGTTTGGAATGTTCCTTCCTGCTGGGGTTCCGACTCGACAAGCTCAACTATCTCTACCTCGGTGGAAGCGGCGCCTATGCCAGCATTTCCACCTCCATGTGGATGTTCGACCTTGCCGGCGGCCCCTACGCCAGCCTGTTTCTTGACAAACACCACCGGGTTCGGATCTATGCCGCCGGCGGCCCCCTTATGGCCTACGCCGACTTCCGATCCGACACGGTGTATCCCGAGCCTCTATCCACTACCGAGTCCACCGACGAAACCGTCTTTGGCCTCGGAGCCTATGCCCGCGCCGGCTTTGAATTCCGGATTTTTGAAAAAGGCATGCTAGGCCTCGGCGTACGCGGGAACTGGTCGAGTATAGACCTTTCCGATATTGGCGGCCGGTCGCAAGAGCTTACCGGCTACGCCGCATTCGCCTCCTTTACGGCAGGACTATAAACCCCGGAACACAAGGAAGAACATCATGAGCTGCAGAACCGTGTTCAACGAGTTGAAAGAAAGCCTGTCCGGCGCAGTAGTCGGGCAGGAACATGTGATGGAAGGTCTACTGATCGGCCTGCTGGCCAACGGCAACATCCTGATGGAAGGACTGCCCGGAACCGCGAAGACGCGATCGATCAAAACCCTCTCGAAGCTGATTCAAAGCACCTTCAGCCGCATCCAGTTCACGCCCGACCTGCTGCCCTCCGATGTAACCGGCTCCGAAATCTACCGCGAACACTCCGGAACGTTCGAGTTCCAGTCCGGCCCCCTCTTCGGTAACCTGATTCTGGCCGACGAGATCAACCGCGCACCCGCCAAGGTTCAGGCGGCCCTGCTCGAAGCAATGGAGGAGCGGCAGATCACCGTCGCCGGAACCACCCACAAACTGCCCGAACTTTTCATGGTGCTGGCCACACAGAACCCGATCGAACAGGAAGGCACCTATCCCCTGCCCGAAGCCCAGATGGACCGGTTCCTCCTGTATGTGCGCATAGATTATCCATCTGCCGAACACGAACGCAAAATCCTTCAACTGGTTCGTAGCGAAAACACTGGTTCGGACAACAAGGCCGCCCCCCTTTCACTCAACCCGGACATTGTCTTTGAAGCCCGCAAGGAAGTGGATGCCGTGCATGTTGCCGAATCCGTCGAGCAATACATGGTGGATCTCGTCATCGCCACCCGCGAACCGCACCGCTACGACGAAGAGCTGGCGAGCTGGATCAAGATAGGCGCCAGCCCCCGCGCCACCATTGCGCTCGACGCCGCCGCACGCGCCCACGCCTGGCTCGGCGGAAACGATTTTGTATCGCCCGAAAACGTGCAGGCCGTTGCCCCCGCCTGCCTCGCCCACCGGGTACACCTCTCCTACGAAGCCGAAGCCGCCGGCCTCTCCCGCCACGATGTCGTGAACGCCATCATTGAACGAGTTGCTACCGTTTAACCAACCCATGCCGAAAAAGCCGCCATTCAAAGCGAAGGTGCATGTGGAGCTGGAGGAACTGGTCAAGCTTCAGTTCGACCAGCATCGTTTTTCGTTCCTTCCGAAGCAACCGATCCACAGCCTGCTGAGTGGACAGCATGCTTCCCGTCTGCGTGGGCGCGGACTGGACTTTGAGGAGTTGCGGCACTACCGCCCCGGCGACGACATCCGAAGCATCGATTGGAAAGCTACCGCCCGCCTCAAGAAACCGCATGTACGGGTCTATTCGGAAGAGCGGGAACGCACCGTGCTGCTCGTTGTCGATCAGCGTTCCTCCATGTTTTTCGGAAGTGCCCGCGCCACCAAGGCGGTGGCGGCGGCCGAGTTGGCGGCGCTCGGAGCGTGGCGTACGCTGAAGATGGGCGACCGCGTCGGCGCCATCGTTTTCGGCGACAAGGAAACCGCGTTCGTCTCCCCGCACCGCAGCCGTGGCAATGTGCACCGCATCTGCCAGGAACTGGCAAACATGAATCAACAGCTCAATGCAAACGGAGCAGAAACAAACAAGGAAGGCTTTAACGAAGCACTGAAGCAGGCCGCCAGCCTTGCCCATCACGACTTCCTCGTGGTGCTTGTTACCGACTGCCACGGCGCGGATGAAACTACCCGCAAACGGGTCACCCAGCTGGCCGCCCACAACGATGTGCTGGCCGCGCTCGTCTACGACCCGCTCGGAATAAGCCTGCCCTCGACAGCGGAACTCAAAATCACCGACGGCAGCACCCAGACAGACATACCGACCGATAGCAAATTCCATCAAAACTACCAGAAAGCATTCGTTGAATGGGGACAGGTTCTCCACGACCACTTCAGCGCGCTGAAAATTCCGATCCTTCCCATCTGCACCCACGATGAGGTTGCCGACCAGGTGCTCGCCGCTCTTGGGGAACGCACATGAATACCAACAGCCTCAGCCTGAATGATCTTTACGACATTGTCGTGCCGGAACCGGTTTCCTGGTGGCCACTGGCACCGGGCTGGTGGATTCTAATTGCCGTCGTAGTGGCCGCATCCGGATATCTCCTGTTTCGCCATCTTCAATACAGAAGAGAGAATGCATATCGCCGCGAAGCATTGAGGCAACTGGATGATGTAAACTCCGCCGCCGAAACAGTCTCCATTCTACGGCGGACAGCACTGGCGGCATATCCGCGAAAAGCAAGTGCATCGCTTTCCGGGGAACAATGGATTGAATGGCTGGAATCAACAGCAAACCTCCCTCTTCCAGAAAACGTAAAAACGACTTTTGAAGGAATCTATTCCGAAACGGAACCCGATTATGAAGCATTGCGGAATTATGCCAGGCAATGGATTCTGCAACACCCTGCGAAGGAAGGTGGGCCATGCTGACATTCGCCCACATCTGGATCTTTGTTCTGTTGCCGCTGCCCTGGCTGGCCGCAGCAGTGCTTCCCGCGCGGGTGCACAACGACACGGCATTGCGGGTTCCGTTCATTGATCGCGTCAAGCAGGCCAGCGGCGAATCTTCTCCTGCCCGCAAACCGACCCGGAGATGGAAACAATGGCTCGTCTGGATTTTTCTTCTTCTTTCGCTGGCCCGTCCGCAATGGATCGAGCCGCCCGTCGAGAAACAGATTCCCACGCGCGACCTGCTGCTGATCGTCGATCTTTCCGGATCGATGGAGGCACAGGATTTCATGGATTCCGAAGGCAACAAGACCGACCGCCTCACGGCAACCAAGGAGGTTGTGGGCGACTTTCTGCTTCGCCGGGAAGGCGACCGCGTCGGACTGGTTGTATTCGGCAGTGCCCCCTTCCTTCAGGTCCCCTTCACCACCGACCTCGACCTTTGCCACCAGTTGCTGGATGAAACCGCCGTGCGCATGGCCGGGCCCAGCACCGCACTGGGCGATGCCATCGGTCTTGGGATCAGCCTGTTTACAGACCGTGAAATGCCGAACAAGACCATTATTGCGCTGACTGACGGCAACGATACCGCAAGCAGCGTCCCGCCGATCGAAGCCGCACAGATTGCGCGCGACCGCGGCATCACCATCCACACCATCGCCATGGGAAACCCCGAAACCATCGGCGAGGAAAAGCTGGACGAAGCCGCCCTGAAAAACGTGGCGAAGACGGCGGGTGGCGAATATTTCCTTGCTCTGAACCGGATCGGGCTTGAGCGGATCTATTCGACACTCAACGAGCTTGAAACCCGCGAAATCAAAACCGTAAGCCACCGGCCGCGTCGCAACCTGTTCTACTGGCCGCTCGCTATTGCGCTGGCCCTCTCCGCGCTGTTTTCCATCCCAATCCGCACCGCCGCATTTGCAACTGGAAGCAAACGTCTCCGCGTCAACTTCCGAACCTCGAAGCTGAAGGTGATGGAATCATGACCGTTCACTTCATACGTCCAATTGTGTTTCTGGCGGTGCCGATCCTCGCCCTGCTCTGGTGGCTATGGCGGCGGGCACACGATCCGTTGCGAGGCTGGCGAAGCTCGATGGACCCCGAACTGCTCGAAGCAATGATGACGGCCGGAGATGCAAACCAGCCGTGGCGCGGCGCTGGTTTGCTTATCGGATGGCTGCTGGCGGTACTGGCCATCGCCGGTCCGACGTGGAAGCCGGAACCCTCGCCATTTGCCGACGCCCCCTCGCCGGTGATGATATTGTTGAAGGCGGACGAATCCATGAACCGGGAGGATTTTATTCCCAGCCGAATGGAACGGGCACGCCTGAAGGCGGCGGACTTCTGCAAGGCGCGGAACGGCCAGCCGCTGGGGCTGATCGCCTACGCAGGATCGGCGCACCTTGTTATGCCGCCAACGCGCGATACGGCAGTGATTGCAACCATGGCCCAGAGCATCAGCCCGAAAATCATGCCGGAACCGGGCAACAATCTGAGCAGTGCCATAAAGCTTGCCGAACAGATCCTGCACGAAACGGGCGGCTCCATCCTCGTGATTGCGGATTCTGTTCCGGAGGTTGAGTCCACCCTTCCCGTTCATCTCCTCGCTGTTGCCCGCGAACAGGGAGAGGTGAAAGCAACGTTGATTACTGCCGATTCGTCCGACATCGAAACTCTCATCCGGAAAACAGAAGGCCGTTTGGTTGCGGCGGGCGGCGACGGGGAAACCCGCTGGGCAGAGGCGGGCTACTGGCTGGTTCCGGTTCTCGGAATATTCGCATTGCTTCCGTTCAGGAGAACCACCTCATGATTGTTGGCCACAAAAAACACAAAAAGGCACAAGAACCGGGCACCCGAAATTTTCGTGGTTCTTTGTGTTTTTTGTGGCTATCCCTTTGCACTCCCTTGGCAGCAGTGGCAGACGGATTGTGGCTGACACCGGATCAGCAGGGACAACGGCTGATGGAACAGGAAAGGTTTGCGGAGGCGGCGGAAGCCTTTCAGGATCCGATGCACATCGGCGTTGCGTGGTACCGCGCTGGTGAATTCAAGAAGGCCGAGGAAGCGTTCCGGTTGCTCGACACGCCGGAAGCGGATTTCAACCGAGGAAACTGTTTTGTTTTTCTGGGCCAATACGAAGAAGCGGTCAAAAGCTATGACCGCACCCTTAAAGCCAGACCGGAATGGGACGCCGCGATAACCAACCGCGAAATCGCCCGCACCCGAGCCAAAGCCATGGAGAAAAAGGGCGGCGAAATGGGCGATCAGAAAATCGGTGCGGACGAAATCAAATTCGACGCCGATCCAGACAAGGGCGGACAGGATACACAAACCGAGGAACAGCAACCGCTCTCAAAAGAGGAGATGCAGGCCCTCTGGCTTCGGCGAGTGCAGACCAAGCCGGCCGATTTCCTAAAAGCCAAGTTTTCCTATCAGCATACCAAGGAAAACTCAAAGTGAAACAGAACTCACCACAAAGACACGAAGAACACGAAGTTGGCTCTATTGCATGGCTTCGTGCGCTTCGTGTCTTTGTGGTGAAACTTATGTTTATTTCAGCAGTGCTGGCTACAGTTTCGGCAGGAGCGGAAACGTTGGTGAAGGCAGAACTCGGCGTTGAGTCGGCGTGGGTCGGCGAAGGGGTTCCGCTCCACATTACACTGCATGCACCCGGCCCCTTCAGTGGCACGGCGGTCTTCGACCTGCCGGAACTGCCATACACCTTCATCATCAAACAGGGAAGCCCGACCGTTGGGAGTAAAACACTGCGCGGCGAAACATGGATGACCCAACGCCATGAATTCCGCATCTATACCCAACAGTCAGGAACCATTGAACTTCCTGCCATCCGTGTGCGCTTCAGCGCGAAGAAGGATTTTGTTTCAAAACCCGAACCCCGCGAAGGCACAACCTTGCCGGTTCGGTTCGAATCGCGGCTCCCCCCGGGAGCAAGGCCGGGCCAGATGGTGGTTGCCTCGCCAAATATGACGATCACACAAGTTTGGTCGATTGATCCCGGCCAAACGCTGGCGGCAGGCGACGTGGTTGAACGGCGAATCGTCCGGCGGGCAACCGAAACAACAGGCATGATCTTTCCCGACCCGGTCGCCTCTGCACCGGAAGGCGTGCGCGTCTACAACTCCGCGCCGATCATCAACGACAAAATCGCACGGGGCAAATCGATGGCGGAACGGGTCGACATCATTAAGTACCAGCTTTCTTCCGGTGGTATCTTCCAGCTTCCGGCGATGGAATTTGTCTGGTGGGATCCGCAATCCGGGCAGTTGAAGAAAAAAGTGATGGAGGGAGCATCTTTTGAAACAAAAATGCCGGCCGCAGAACCCATTACTAAACAAAAACAGCCGTGGATCTGGGCAATCGTTTTCCTTCCGCTGTTGTGGGCGATGCTGATTATTGCAGGTCGTATCCGAAACTACCTGCATCAACCGGAACGGCTTGCCGCAAAAGCTGTTCTTTCGGCCTGCCGTCAAAATCAACCATCCAAAACGTATAGCGCACTGATCGACTGGCTTCGAACCGCCGACCTCTACCATCAGGGCACACTGGAACAAACCCTTCAGAAAAACCTCGGCACCCAGATTGCAGATGAATGGAAAATCCTTTCCAAAATACTTTATTCATCAGGTAGAGGGACGTGGCAAGGCGTCGCCTTGGCGGCGGCATTCAAGACAGCAAGAAAGAGGCATGGAAGAAAAAGAAAGCACCCCCGCCCCGGAAATGCCCTGCCTCGATTGAACCCGACCTAAAACCCCTGTTCAGCTTTACTTCACACCTCCCGATCCCTAGACTTTCGAACATTGCAAATTTTCTATAACAGCGAAAAAAAATGAGTAATCCAAACCCAGCCATTTCCCCACCACTATTCCATGGAAAGCCGATCCGCCGAGTTCATGTGATGGTAAAGCCGATCGGCCCGCAGTGTAATCTGGACTGCACCTACTGCTACTATCTCTCCAAGGAGAATCTGCTAGGAACCGAATCCCGACCCATTACCACAGAGATGCTGGAGGGGTTTATCCGCCAGTATTTTGAGGCACATAACAGTAAAGAGGTTGTCTTTTCCTGGCAGGGCGGAGAACCGACCCTCCTTGGCGTCGATTTTTTCCGAAAAGTGGTCGAGCTGCAAAAAAAACATGCGCCGCGCCATGTGCGGGTGGAAAACGATCTGCAGACCAACGGAACCCTGCTGGACGACGAATGGTGCAAATTCCTTTATGAAGAAAACTTTCTTGTCGGCCTCTCCATTGACGGCCCGAAAGAGCTGCACGATGCCTACCGCAAGAACCGCGGAGGAAACGGAAGCTTTGATCAGGTTTTCCGGGCGGTTCACCTGCTGAAGCGTCACAAGATAAACTTTGCCACGTTGAGTTGCGTCAATCGGCTCACGGCCAAACATCCGCTAAAGGTTTACCGATTCCTTCGCGACGAAGTCGGCTCGAAGCGAATGCAGTTTATTCCCATCGTCGAACCGAAGGTTTTCCGCGATACCGCTCCGCAGCATTGGAACAAGGAGGAGATGCCGAAACTTGGCGATCCGCGCGCCCGGCCGGGCTCGCCGGACTCCGTCGTGGAAGATTGGTGCGTCGATCCGGATGACTGGGGAACTTTCCTCTGCACCGTTTTTGATGAGTGGCACAAAAAAGACCTCGGCAAAATCTACATTCACTATTTTGAGTCGTGCGTGGAAACATGGATGGGACATGTTTCCCCCCTCTGCACCCACGGCCCAATGTGCGGAAAAGGGCTGGCACTGGAGCGCGACGGCTCGCTCTACGCCTGCGACCACTATGTCTATCCCGAATACCGCCTCGGCAACATTGCCGAGATGCCGATGGATCAGATGGCTTATTCCGCCGGACAGGAACATTTTGGAAAGATGAAGGAGGGCGCCCTGCCGGAACTGTGCCGCCAGTGTGAATACCTCTTCACCTGTTTCGGGGAATGTCCGAAAAACCGGTTTATCAAAACACCAGATGGAGAACCGGGCCTGAATTATCTGTGTAGCGGCTGGAAAAAATTCTACGCACACATCGACCAGAAAATACAGGATATCGTCAAGACAATCGGCGGAACGGTTCTCAAGGAAACGCATACCACGACCGCACCGCATTGGATTCCGGAGAAAAAAGCATGAAATGGGAACACATCAACAGCGATGACACCTTCCATCACCTGTCCGTGAAGGCGGAGTGGACGGAACTACAGGATGCCTATCGTGCTTTTCTCAAGGAATATTCAAAACTGGCCGTCCCTGGGTTCCGCCCCGGCAAAGCACCAGCCCCATTGGTTGAGAAACGATTCCAAAGCAACATCATTGATGACCTGTCCAAAGGGGCCGCCCAGCAATTCGGACGCGAAGCCATCCATGAGTCGGAAATAAAGGTATGGGGCAATGCAGAGATTGTGGAGATCGAATGCGCCAAAGACCAGCCCTTCCGCGCCGACCTGCGCTATCACCCACAACCAAAAATCGAACTACCCGACCTCCATCGGCTTCCATTGGAAAACAACGGCTCAGCACCGCAGGATCAGCTATCACTCGCACTGCTTAGCCAGATCGAACTTGACGTGCCGGAACGGCTGATAGAGGAGGAGCTTGAACTGGATGGACTAGAGGCTAAACCGGGCACAGAAGACTGGACAGCTGCCGAACAACGCCTTAAACTCGTTTTCATTCTAAAACAGATTGCAGAACGAGACGGAATTAAAATCGACGAAGTAGATGTGCAAAAGCGTATCAAGGAAAAGTCGGTAGAGTTTGGAATCAGTGTCCGTCAGTTGCAGGCACAACTTGAAAACAGCGGAGGTGGATTGCAACGCCTTAAGGAAATGTTGATTGCGGAAAGCACACTGGACTATTTGATAGAGATTAATAAAGCGAACCCCTAGAGAGAAAAGGAGCTCCAGATGAAAAAACAAAGAAAATCAGCCAAGTCATGGGCTGCCGTTGGCGGAATTCTTGCCGCCAGCACGGTAATGGCAACCGCCGCACCGAAAAAAGCAGAGCAAACCAAACCCAACATCCTCGTCATCTGGGGAGATGACATTGGTCAAGCCAACGTTAGTGCCTACACATTCGGGGTGGTTGGCTACAAAACACCCAACATTGATCGCATCGCCAAAGAAGGCATTATGTTCACCGACTACTATGCTGAACAGAGCTGCACTGCGGGCCGTGCATCCTTCATGACTGGCCAAAGCGTATTCCGCACCGGCCTCTCCAAGGTTGGTCTTCCCGGAGCAAAGGAAGGCATCAACACCCTCGACCCAACCATGGCCGTGCTGTTGAAAGATCAGGGCTATGCCACCGGCCAGTTTGGCAAGAACCACTTTGGCGACCGCGACGAACACCTGCCGACCAACCATGGATTCGATGAATTCTACGGCAACCTCTACCATCTGAATGCCGAGGAAGAACCGGAACTTCCGGACTATCCCGGCGATATGAAACTGGCAGACGGCCGCACCTTCCGCGAAGCCTTCGGCCCGCGCGGTGTGATTGACTCAAAAGCCGACGGCAAGATTGAAGACACCGGCCCGCTGACCAAGAAGCGCATGGAAACGGTTGATGATGACACTTCGGACCGCGCATGCGATTTCATTCGTCGGATGCACGCCGCCGGCAAACCCTGGTTCTGCTGGTGGAACGGAACCCGCATGCACTTCCGCACCCATGTAAAGGATGAGCTGCGTGGGATCTCCGGTCAGAATGAATATGGCGACGGCATGGTGGAACACGATATGCACATTGGCAAATTCCTCGCCCTGCTCGACGAGCTCGGAATCGCCGACAACACCATCGTCCACTATTCCACCGACAACGGCCCGCATAAGAACACCTGGCCGGATGCAGGAGTCAACCCGTTCCGCGGCGAAAAGAACTCCAACTGGGAAGGTGGATGGCGGGTACCATGCATGGTCCGCTGGCCCGGCGTCGTTAAACCCGGCACCATCGGCAATGGCATTGTCCATCACATGGACTGGATCCCCACCTTCCTCGCCGCCGCCGGTAAAGACGACATCAAGGAAGACCTTCTCGACGGATACACCTCCTCCGCGCTTGGCCGCGACTACAAGGTGCACCTCGACGGATACAACATACTGGACCACCTGAAAGATCCGGACAACGTGGAAAGCCCGCGCAAGGAAATATTCTACTTCTCCGACGATGGCGACCTGACCGCACTGCGCTATGAAGACTGGAAATTGATCTTCATGGAACAGAAAGCCCCCGGCACCATGCGCGTATGGATGGAACCGTTTGTTCCGCTACGCGTCCCGCTGATCTTCAACCTGCGCCGTGATCCTTACGAACAGGCAACGATCACCTCCAACACCTACTTCGACTGGCATATGGACCACGTGTTCCTGCTGGTTCCGGCACAACAATATGTCGGTAAATTCCTGCAGACCTTTGCGGAATACCCGCCGCGCATGAAGGCCGCCAGCTTCAGCCTTGATCAAGTCATCGAAAAGATGACCTCAGGCGCCGTCGGCGAGCGATAGTCATTTATCCATGGAAAACCAAAAAACGCGTCCAACGGGGCGCGTTTTTTGTGTCGGGTAACATCCAATATCAGCCTGCTTGTTTTTGTCCTGCACTTTGCTATTCTCTGCCGCTTATGAAAAAGAATGAGCAGATGCGCTTTTCCGACCGCAAGCGGGTGGCAATGGACTTCCAATGGCCGGAAGTCCCGATGAATATTGTACTGGTGGCACCGTCGATCCCGCCGAACACCGGAAACGTTTCGCGCCTGTGCGCCGCCACCGGAAGTCGCCTGCACCTTGTCGAACCGCTGGGCTTCGATATTTCCAACAGCAGGCTTCGCCGCGCGGGACTCGACTATTGGGACTCGGTCGACCTCTCAGTCTACCCCGACTTCGAAACCTTTCTGGAAAAGAACCCCGACGGCCGGAAATATTTCTTCACCACGGCCGGAAAGCGCAATTTCCACGAGGTGGAATACGAGCCGGGCGACTACTTTGTTTTCGGCAACGAAACCTATGGTTTGCCCGATGAAGCTATCGAAGCACACCCCCCCGAACAGGTCTTGAACATCCCCATAAAACTCGATTGCGTAAGATCGCTGAATTTGTCAAATTGCGCGGCCATCGTGCTTTACGAATCACTACGACAAAATAATACATGAATTTTGAACACGGGTTAATTTTTGCGGTCAGTAACCACATCAATTCTTAACAAGGAGCAAGTAGAATGGCGGGAATAGAAGTAATCAATCAGAAGGTACGCGAACGGAGCACCTTCATCCCTACCCTTAAATCAGAAATCTCAAAAGTCATCGTCGGACAGGAATACCTCATCGACCGGCTGATCATCAGCATGCTGGCCAACGGCCACGTCCTGCTCGAGGGCGTTCCCGGTCTCGCCAAAACCCTGACGATCAACACGCTGGCCCAAGCTCTCGATACGTCCTTCCAGCGCATCCAGTTCACGCCCGATCTCCTCCCCGCCGACCTCATCGGAACCCTGATCTACAACCAGAAAGACGGCGACTTCATCATCAAAAAAGGCCCCGTCTTCGCCAACGTCATCCTCGCCGACGAAATCAACCGCGCGCCCGCCAAAGTGCAAAGCGCCCTGCTCGAAGCCATGCAGGAAAAACAGGTCACCATCGGTGACGAAACCTTCATACTTCCGAAGCCCTTCCTCGTAATGGCCACCGAAAACCCGATTGAGCAGGAAGGCACCTACCCCCTCCCCGAGGCGCAGGTCGACCGCTTCATGCTCAAGCTCAAGGTCGGCTACCCAACCCTCGAAGAAGAGCGCCGCATCCTCGACCGCATGGCCCACTCGAACACCGAAATCCCCATTAACGCAGTGCTCCACCCCGATGAAATCATCAAAGCGCGCGAGATCGTCGACGAAATCTACATTGACGAAAAGATCAAGGACTACATCCTCAGCATCGTCTTCGCCACCCGCGAACCGGAAAAGTACAACCTCGACATCAAGGACTACCTGCAATACGGCGCCTCGCCGCGCGCAACCATCTACCTCACGATGGGTGCCCGCGCCCATGCCTTCATGCAAGGCCGCGGCTACGTCACCCCGCAGGACGTCAAATCCATCGCCACCGATGTCCTTCGCCACCGCGTCATCGTCTCCTACGAAGCCGAAGCCGAAGAACTCACCTCCGAAGACCTGATCGAAAAAATCCTCTCCGAAATTCCAGTGCCTTAGCATTGCCGATTTCCGATTGATGATTGCCGATTAAATAGCTGTGGGGTGCAGACCGAATATGGATCAAAACGAGCTCAAGAAACGAACGAAGCAATTTGCTTTGCGCATACTCAAACTCACCGCCGCTCTCCCAAAGACGGTTGAAGCACGTGTTATCCAGAACCAACTGGCACGGGCAGGAACATCGGTTGCTGCCAACTATCGCGCAAGTTGCAGAGGTCGATCCAGAGCCGAGTTTATTTCGAAAATGGGCAATGTTATTGAAGAGGCGGACGAGTGCTGCTTCTGGATGGAACTCATTATTGAGGGCAAAATGCTACCCGAATCAAAGGTCGAGTCATTGCTGAAAGAAGCGAATGAACTGACCGCCATCATGACCGCATCGCGAAAAACCGCGCAGAACAATAAATGAGCAAACCAATCGGCAATCATCAATCGGCAATCGGCAATTCTTCAGAAGTTTCGCACCGCGAACTTCTGAAGAAGGTTCGCCGGATTCAAATCTCGACGAAGCACGCCGTGAACGACGTGTTTGCGGGGCAGTACCACTCCACCTTCAAGGGGCGCGGCATGGAGTTCGACGAGGTGCGCGAATATGTGCCCGGCGATGACATCCGTTCGATCGACTGGAACGTGACCGCCCGCACCGGGTCGCCGCACATCAAGAAGTTTGTCGAAGAACGCGAAATGACCGTCATGCTCGTCGTCGACGTCAGCGCCTCGCACCTTTTCGGTAGCGGCACACAGATGAAGCGCGACCTTGCCGCCGAAGTCGCCGCCGTGCTCGCCTTCTCCGCCATCCGCAACAACGACCGCATTGGCCTGATCCTTTTTGCCGAGGAAGTCGAAAAATACATCCCGCCGAAAAAGGGAACCCGCCACGTGCTGCGTCTTGTTCGCGAAATGCTCTCGCACAAACCGCAGGGCAAAGGAACCAATGTTGCGCCGGCGCTCGACTATCTCAACCACATCAGCACCCGCAAGAACGTCACCTTCCTCATCAGCGACTTCATGTTCAACGACGACTACGAGCAACTGCTGAAAATCTCCGCACGCCGCCACGATCTCATCAGCGTCGTCATCGGCGACAAGCGCGAAATCGCCTGGCCGGATATCGGCGTGGTAAACTGGCACGATGCCGAAACCGGAAAAGAGGTACTCGTCGACACCTCCAGCCGCAAGGTGCGCGAACAGCTCTGCCTCGAACAGACCCGGCGATCCGAAACCATCGACGAGATGCACCGCAAGGCCGGAGTCGACACCATTCGCCTCTTCGCCGGCGAGCCCTACGATAAGCAATTCATCAAATTCTTCCGCCAGCGCGCAAGCCGGAGATAAAACCACGGATGAAACAGTTTTATTCACACAAAGACACAAAGACACAAAGGCATCTAATTACCCTGCCCCTTGTGGCTTTGTGGCTTTGTGTGAGCATGTTTTTTCTGTCTGGATGCAAAAAAGAAGAGTTGCCGGCCTACCCGCAGGATCAGCTGATGGTGGAATATTCCATTGATCACGAATCCATTCTAATCGGCGATCCGGTCGAGCTGGTTGTGACCGCCTACTTCCCAACCAACGGAACGCTGGCGCTCCCGGAAATCGGGAGAGAAAAGGATATTGTCCTGCTTAAGCGCGACTGGAAGGACATCCCGCGAGAAGACGGCCTGACCCAATCCGAAAGCCACTACTCCATTACCTCGTTCCGGCTCGGTGAACACGTCGTTTCCAGCGGCACAATCTCCTGTATGGTTGGCGACCAAACCTTCTCGACCAATTTCCCGGAAGTTGTTCTGAATGTTGAAACATCGCTTGAAACAGGTGCCTCCACGGAAATTGCCGACATCAAGCCCATCCACAAACTTCCGGGCCGCATTCCCCCATGGCTCTGGATTTCGTTGTTGGTTGCGCTGATTGCCTTCCTAGTCGGGCTGATCAGCTCCAGACTTTGGAAACACCGGGCCGCAATCATTCCGAGTGCACCCCCGATTCCGCCCCACGTGCTCGCCTTTCAGGCATTGGGTGCATTGAAAGGCAAGGGGTTGCTTGACAAAGATGAGTGCAAGCCGTTCTACACCGAACTTTCGATAATCCTGCGGACTTATCTCGAAGGGCGCTTCAACCTCAATGCGCCCGATGAAACCACCGAGGAAATCGTCGAGGAAATGAGTAAGTCGCCCGAGCTGAATGGCAGCCAGCGCAACATCCTCCAAGAGTTCATGCGCCAGGCCGACATGGTCAAATTCGCCAAGGACCACCCCAACCGCACCACCATGGAATCCGCCTTCGACACCACCCGGAAATTTGTAGAGGAAACCAAACATGAAATTGACCACAAAGACACGAAGAACACGAAGCTACTCTAAGAAATAAAACTTCGTGTCTTCGTGGTGAAAAACAAATCAACCATATGAGACTCGCAAACCCCATCCTATTGCTACTGCTACTGCTGGTTCCCCTGCTGGTCTGGCTGCGGCATTTCATGCTGCGCAAACGCTCAATGCAGTTCAGCGACAGTAAAGTACTGGTCGGGCTACCCCAAAGCTGGCGCATACGGCTCCAGCCGGTTTTACCGGTTCTGTATACCCTTGGGCTGGTTTTCCTCGTAGTCGCCCTCGCCCGCCCTCAGCGCGGATTGAAGGACAGCCGCGTACGCACCGAAGCGGTTGACATGATTCTACTGCTCGACCTTTCCGAGTCGATGGACACGATGGACTTCCAAAAACACAACCGCCGCATAAGCCGACTTGAAGCATCAAAGAACGTAATCGAGCGCTTTTTGGAAAAGCGCCCAAGCGACCGGATTGGAATGGTGGGCTTTGCCACTCTCCCCTATGCCGTTGCACCGCTCACGCTCGACCACGGATGGTTGGTTCAGCGAATGCAGGGACTGCACACCGGCATGCTTGACGGCTCCCGCACCGCCATCGGCGACGGCATCGCATCGGCCATCAACCGCCTGCGCGAAAGCGAAGCCAAAAGCAAAATCATCATCCTGCTGACCGATGGCGCCAGCAACCATGGAACCCTCTCGCCGGAAAACGCAGCAAGTGCGGCAGAGGCACTCGGCATAAAAATCTACACCATTGGCGCGGGAGGGGCACGTACCGGCTTCTTCATGCAGCGGATGGAGGTCGATGAAAACTCGCTGAAGAAAATAGCAGAAACCACAGAGGCCCGGTTTTTCCGTGCCCGCGACCTCGAAACCCTTAAGACGGTCTATGAGGAGATCGACAAGCTTGAAAAAACCGAGATTGAGATCGAACGCTTCACCAGCTTCGAAGAAGTTTCAAAGGGATGGATTATTGCAGGAGCCCTGCTTTTGATGATCGAACAAATTTTGAGTTTAACAAAACTGGGAAGGTTGCCGTGATTAAATGGCATAATCCAGATTTTCTACTGTGGTTGCTGGCTCTGCCGGCACTCTTGATTGCCACTGGTCTCATGCTTCGGCGGCGTGCAAAGCTGCTCGGCCGCATGGCGGAGCAAGGCCTCTGGCCAACCATGTTGCCTGGCCATTCAGCCAAACGGTTGCGGTTCAAAAACCTTGTCCGCATGATAGCAATTGCACTGGCGATCATTGCCCTTGCCCGCCCGCAGTGGGGATTCAAGTGGGAAGAGGTGCGGCAACGCGGTCTGAGCATCATCGTTACACTCGACACCTCTAAAAGCATGCTGGCGCAGGATATTAAACCCAATCGCCTGCAACAGGCAAAATGGGGTGTGCGCGATCTGGTGAAAGAACTTCGCGGCGACCGCATCGGCCTCGTTGCTTTTGCCGGCGATGCCTTCCTGCAATGCCCCGCCACCATCGACTATGCCGCCTTCCTGATGATGCTTGACGACATTTATGCCGGTATCGTTCCCATCGGCGGAACCGATCTTTTCCAGGCGTTGGAGGAGTCGATCGAAAGCTTTGAAAAATCGGAGGAATCGCAGGCCGACAAGGTCATCATCCTGATCTCTGATGGCGAAGGCCACTCGGGGGATCCGCTCACCCTGCTCCCCAAACTAAAGGAGGAAGGAATCCGCGTTTTTGCCATCGGCGTCGGCACCAAGGAGGGCGAGCTGATCCAAACCTCGGAAGGTTTTGTGAAAGACAAAGCGGGCAACGTGGTAAAAAGCTCGTTGAATGAATCCATGCTTGAACACATTGCCCTGAAGACCGGCGGCTTCTACGTCCGCTCCGCCCCCGGCGACTTTGGCTTGGAGCGCGTCTACCAACAGGGCATTGCCGAGCTGCAACGCGAAGAACGCGAATCGCGCATGTCGAAAACATGGACCGAGCGCTTTCAATGGCCGTTGGGACTTTCTCTTCTGTTACTCGTTTTTGAAACAGCCATCCGTCCAACGAAAAGAGGAAGATTGAAATGAGATATTATTTCCGATTGCCGATTGCCGATTTCCGATTGATGGGTCTGCGACAGCTTCTTTTTAAAAGGCCAACGCCGCCTGAGTTCCACAAATCGGCAATCGGCAATCTGAAATCGAAAATTTACCTGCCCTCACTGACCGTCGCCATTCTCATTGCCGCAACATCGACCGTCCATGCCGAAGATACACCGCGTTCTTCGATGCGGAAGGGGCTGAGGGCGTACAAGCGTGGCAACTACACCAATGCCGTTCAACATCTGGAAAAGACGGCACTGGAATTCCCGAGCACGGGAAACTACAACCTTGGCAATGCGCAGTATCGCGCGCACGACTACGAAGCGGCGGCCGCGAGCTATAACGAGGCGTTGCGAACCACCGATCTAAAGCTGCAGGCCAAGGCCTACTTCAACCGCGGCAACGCCCTGCTTGCCCGCACCACGGCATTGACCGGTCCCGAACAAATCAGCGTGGCGATCGAGCTGTCTTTCCAGGCCATGGACATGTTCGAGAAGTCGATCCTGCTGACCCCCGAAGATCTGAAGGCCAAGCAAAACTTCGAACGCGCCCAGCAGTTGCGACTGAAACTGGAATACAATCTGGGCAAATGGTATTTCGACCAGGCGGAGGCGTTGTTGCAGGAATACAAGGCCAAGGATGCCCAGACCAACTACCGGCAGGCCAAGCAGCAGTTTGAGCACATTCTGCAAAACGTTGATCCAAACCATGGCGAGGCGGCACAGTATCTACCGAAGGTCGAAAAAAGGCTGGAAATGCTGAAACAGGCGGTCGAAACAACCGAACATAATTTGGAGATCGCTCTCCAGTATATTGAGGACTACCAATACATGCTGGCCGCACAACGGTTGACAACCGAGACGGATGAGCGAAGATATGCGTTCGACATCAAACCGGACTTGAAAAAGAATTATAAAGAAACCATCGAGAAAAACTATCAGATATGGAATATCGTAAAACTCGACAATTCACTGAATATTGTAGAATGAGATTCATCGTATATATTTTGACAGTTACTATAGGCGTTTCCTTAACCGTGTTTGCTGATGCTGACACAGAGTACTTCCACCCGGCAGCAAGTTGGTATATTCAAGGTGATGCGGCCGCTGCAAGCAATCTGGTAGTCAAAGGACTCACACGGTTTCCAGAGGATCAAAAATTGCTACGCCTCAAGGAGCTGTTAGAACAACAAAACCAAGATCAAAGCCAGCAAGACCAGAGTCAAGATCAAGAACAGGACCAGCAACAAGACGAGCAGCAACAGGAGCAGGACGAGCAAAATCAGGATCAACAAGACCAGCAGCAGGAGCAGCAACAACCCGAGCCACCAAGCGCGGAACAAATGAGCGAGGATGAAGCCAAACAATTGCTCGATGCCATGAAGCAGGAAGAACAGAACAAGCGACTGCAACTGCATCCGGTGATGGGTGCACCGGTGAAGGTGGACAAGGATTGGTAGAGGAACGAAACTTGAAACTTGAAACCCGACACGAAGTGAGGCTGGCGCGAAGCGACGGCAGCGTAGCGGCAAACTTGAAACCGCTAGTGGCGGTGCTGGGAATTTTCCTGTGCACCGGAGCTTTTGCGGCAGATGTGCGGATGAGCATCGAGCCTCAACTGATCAGCCTGTTGGACCGGGCCGTGCTGAAGATTGAATTCATCGACACCAAGGGCGATGCGGTCGATATTCCGAATATCGAAGGCTTGCGGATCCAGTATCAGGGGCAAAGTTCCGAAACGCGCATTGTCAACATGAAGCGCACCTCAAAGATCATCCACAACTATGTCGTCACCCCTACCAAGGTGGGTGATTTCACAATCGGTCCCGTTACCTGCAAGTACAAGGGTGGGCAGAAAGAGGTTTCGGCACAGCTGCGGGTCATCAAGCCGGAGGATGACAAGGAGGCACAGCAAATCTCCAAAATCATGTTCTCGCGCATCTCCACTGAACGAGAAAAGCCGTATGTGCACGAACCGTTCAACCTAAACATGAAGGTCTACATCCGAGACGGCGTGCAGACCGATGGCAACTTCAGCCTGCGCGGCGGCATACCTGAAACCGGCATGGAGGGCGAACTGCAATGGGAAATAACCGCCAAGGAGCGCGAGGAACGGAACGGCGTCATCTTTAACGTCTATACCCTGGGCACCAGTGCAAGAACTCTCACGGCAGGAATCTTTACTTTTCGACCTGAAGTTCAATTGAACGTGGTTGTTCCTCGGCAGAAACGACGGCCTTACGGTTTCAACGACCCCTTCTTCGGCGACTTTTTCGGTCGGCAGGAAACGCGCCCGATCGTACTTGATTGCAACACGCTTGAGGTGGAAGTGCAGCCTGTACCTATCGAGCGGCGTCCAGACACTTTTACAGGTGGAGTCGGCACCTTCGATTTCGATGTGAGCATCGGCCCGGAACAGGTGAAGGCAGGCGAACCCATTACCGTTAAGATGAAGATTTCCGGAAAAGGAAACATCAACCAGATCACGCCGCCAACAATCAAGGCAAACCACAACCTCAAACTCTACGAGGCGCACACCCTGCCGAGCAAGAACCCGAACGAGGTGCTTTTCGAACAGGTGGTCATTCCTACCTCGGATTCCGTCACGAATATTCCCGCTATTACTTTTTCATATTTCAACACGCAAACCGCCGACTTCCGCACCATAACCAATGGCCCCTTCCCTGTCTCCGTCGAGGCCATGCCGCAACAGGCCGCACAGGTCATTGCCACCATTCCAAGCTCCATCCGGCAAGAGACCGAAATCCTTGGCCGCGATATTGTCTACCTCAAGTCTATTCCAAAAAAATGGAAGAAAACTGACGACACGCCTTGGCAAAGAAACCGGTTTTTCCAAATCCTGCTCGCCCTGCCGTTATTGCTGCTTGCCGCTATTGCCGGCATAACCGCACACCAGAACCGCCTTGCTTCCAATGTCGCACTGGCTCGACGGCAGAAGGCCCCCCGTGCGGCTCGCCACAGCACACAGCTTGCAGAACAGGCACTGCGCAAAGGGAATGAAACAGCCTTCAACGAAGCTTTATGGAACGCCTTGACCAACTATTTTGGTCACCGTCTGAATCTTGCCCCCGGTGAAGTGACCCTGCAGAAAGTTTTGGATCGCGTACCCACGGAAGCCGAATCCCTTGAAAAACTCTTCAATACCATCGAGCAACACCGCTATGGATTAAATTCCGGCGGAAGTTCACAGGAAGAGATGAAAGCCCTGCTCCAACAACTCAACACCACACTGCGCAAATGCGAAAGGATGAAGCTATGAAAACCATTTTCGCCATCATAGCGCTTCTGTTTTTCGCGCTTCCGGCAAAGGCATCACAGACCCAATCGGAAACATTTTTGATGGCTCAATCCGCCTACGATGCAGGTCGCTATGCGGAGGCCGCCACTCTCTACAGCGGCCTTGCCAGCAACGGAATCGATAACGTTGAGCTGCACTACAACCTCGCCAACGCCCAATTCAAGAATGGAAACCTCCCGGAGGCAGTCCTGCATTACCGCAAGGCGTGGTACAAGGCTCCGCGCGACCCCGACATCAATGCCAACCTGCACTTTGCGCTTAATGCTGCCGGAGCGGTTGAACCCGGACGCTCCGTTTTCGAACGGCTCTTCAACCTCCTTCCGCAAAACGAATGGGTCACCATTGCCGCCGGAGGCTACATCCTTATTACCCTGCTGTTGGCTTTCGGCATGCTGCTCCCGCCAACCAAACGCACCCTGTTCAGGACAAGCCTTGTTTTCGCCGTACTCGCCCTGACCGCGCTTGGCGGCTGGTGGCACTGGCAAAAACTAAACTCCAACCCGGAATGGGTTGTCGTCACCCCCGGAGCCACCACCTTCTACGGACCGATCGAAGGAAGCACTGCCCATTACAAGATTCCCCTTGCGGCACTGGTCCGCCAGTGCAGCACCAACCCAAAAGGCTGGATCGAAGTCGAGTATGATGGAAAGCGGGGATGGCTTAAAAAAGGGACTATTAAAAGAATTTATCCTTGATAACGCCAAGGTGTTCATACATAACTCTACCTCCTATGACGGGTAAGAAAAATCCATTCAAAGCAAAGGCGTTACTCTGGTGGGTATCAATCATTTCGCTGGCAGTTGCTGCGTCGCTCTACTTCCTTCTAAAGGAGCAGGCTCAATATGACGTTACACTCGACCAACGCCGGATGTTCTTCCCTGTGGTCGGAATCCTCATTGCCGGCATCTGCCTGATTTGTGGAACGGCAAGCCGCTGGTTCCATACAAAGTAACCCCCCCCCTTTTTTCCCTTTCCCGGAGGCTCCTTGTGAAAGCAGACATTGAATGGGTCGAAAAACTTGAGGGCGGCGTGAAACGCAAAATTCGAATCACCTTCCTCGGCAAGGGTAGAATGAAGTGGCAGACCAAGCGCTCCGACGAGGAGACATGGGACTACGACACCCCTCCGAGCGCCGACGACTGGAACACTCTCGTAGAGAAAGTGGAAGCCCTCTACAACCGCCGACGTACTCCTTTCAAGAACCTTGAGCTTGTCAAAAAACTGAAAAAAGAGGCCTAGACTCATGGAATTCGAAATTCAGGACGAATACATCGAACTCTGCAAGTTGCTCAAGGCCGCAAACCTCGTTATGTCTGGAGGCGAAGGCAAAGAGGTTGTGGCACAAGGCCTTGTTTGCGTCGACGGTCAACTCGAAACCCGCAAGCGCTGCAAGATCCGCCCCGGCCAGACCGTCGATTTCGCGGAAAACACCATTACCGTCATCCAGACAAATTGAAATGGAAACCATCCGGGCATTCATTGCCGTCGATATCGGCGAGGAGATTCGCGAAAAGCTGGATCAGTTGCAACGAAAGCTAAAAAAGGTCCATGCCAACGTACGCTGGGTAAAGCCGCAGAACATCCATCTAACGCTCGCCTTTCTCGGTGATATCCCGATTGAAAAGCTCGACCCACTAAAAACCGCACTCGATAAAGGCGTCCAGGAAATGGCGCCGTTTGAATTGAAAGCCTTCAGCTGCGGTTTTTTCGGTCGACCAAAACACCCTCGGGTCGTCTGGGCGGGCATTGCCGATTGTCCGCCGCTGATGGAACTGCAATGCAAAACCATCGAAGCACTCCAATGCTTAAAAATCGAACCCGACAACAACCCGTTTTCGCCCCACCTCACGCTGGGGAGAGTCAAGTCTACCGATCAGCACACCGAACCCCTGCTGGGCAAGCTGGAAAAGTACAAGGAAGAACCGCTGGGCCAAACCCGTATCGACGCCGTGCAGCTGATCCAGAGCCAGCTAAAACCCCACGGCGCCGAATATTCTGTGCTGGGCAGCTCTAGTCTTTACGGATAACGGCGGCGAAGGCGCCGTCGGTATCGGTTTTCGGGGGGAAAGCCTTCTTGGCCTTGACCTTGATGAAACCGGGGTGTTCGCGTACCCAGCGGGCAACGAGGTCTTCGTTTTCCTCGGGCTCGAGACTGCAGGTGCTATAGACAATGCGACCGTTTTCCTTGAGCAGCTCCGCACAGGCAGAGAGTATATCGTACTGGATTTCGGTGATCGCCTTGATGCGGTTGGTGTTGACGCGCCAACGGGCATCGGTGCGGCGGCGCAGGACGCCGGTATTAAGGCAGGGAACATCGAGCAGAATGGCGTCGAATTTGCGACCGTCGAGAACATCTTTCGGTTTGCGGGCATCGCCCTGCACAATCTCAACCCAGTCAAGGCCCAGGCGCTCCATGCTTTCCTTTAGCACGGCGATACGGTCATCATGCACATCCAAGGCAACAAGTTCACCCTCGCCTTTCATACGGGAGGCGATCATGGCGGTCTTCCCGCCGGGCGCGGCACAGGCATCGAGCACGGATTCTCCGGGGAACGGGCGTAGCAGATCAATAGAAACGGAGGTGGCAGGATCCTGAACGGAGAACCAACCTTCGGCATAGCCGGGCAGCTTATGCACGGCAAGACCGCGCGGGAGAATATAGAATTTTTCGCGATCGCTGAAAGAATGCGGTTCCAGTTCGATGCCGGCCTCGGACATTTTGGCCAAAAACTCGGCCGAGGAAATCACAGCCTGTTCGACACGCAGAATGGTTTTGGAAGGTCGGTTGTTCCATTCGGCAAGTTTGCGCGTCTCGATTTCGCCAAATTGACGCCGCCAACGCTCAAGCAGAAAGTCGGGATGGGAAAGACGGATATCATCGGGCTGCCGCTTAAGTTCATGGAAGATCTGCTCTTCCTCGCGTTGAGCCCGCCGGAGCACGGCGTTGACCATATTGGCGTTGCCGTGGCCGCCGGGGCGGCCTTTGGCGGCATCTACTGTTTCGTTGATGGCGGCGTATTCCTCGACATTGTCCATGAAGAGCAACTGGTAGAGGCCAACATATAGCACGGCCTTGAAAAAGGGTTCCGGCTCCTTGGGAACCATGCCTTGCTCCAGCCATTGGAGAATATTGCGGTTGCGCACCACTCCGTTGACCACTTCCATGATAAAGGCATTGTCGTGCTCGACCTTCGCCAACTGACGGTCAGGAAAGCGGCGGTCAACCAGCCACTGGCTGATAATTTCCGCGGCAACGAGTCGGCTGTTTTTCTTTTTTATCATTCCCTGCTCCATAGTTTTCCTTTTAGAAGGTGGCGCACTCTAACGTTTTTCCCATGTTTGAAAAGCAGAAGTAACCCTCTCCTATTGGAAAATCCTGCAATAACTAAACTTTATATCGCTTTGGCCTGCTACCCAGACGTCTTGGCACAAAGCATGCTATCTAATTACAGCCTTTATTCTTACTCTTGGCGAAAACGACAGTGAAAACATAAATAGTGGGAGATAATACCGATGAATATTAAAATCAAGCCAATAGCGTCTTGGGGTATCTGGGCGGGTAGCTTGTCGCTTATCATGGGGTTTGTAACCCGCAAACATATCATGACCGGATTTCAGTCGGATGAAACCGGAATGAGCTACGTGATCGCTACGCTGTTTATTATTGGCCTAGTGGCCTCGTTCCGCGCAGCAATGAAACTCCACACCGAATGGGGCGTGCTTGAAAAGACAAGTAAAACCAACACAATCTCACCGAAAAACACCCAATCCGGCCTGACGGATATCTTCAACCGGCTGGCCGACTATCAGGGCAAAGGCAAAACGGTCGACATCCACACAATAATCGACACCTACCACGCCAAGCACAACTCCCGCGTACGTTCCATTTCAATCATGGCCGCCCTGCTTATTTCAATGGGTCTGCTCGGTACAGTTATTGGTTTGATCATGTCGATTTCCGGACTCGGCGGCATGGTTGAAAACATTGGCCTTTCGCGTAGCACCATGCTGGAGGCACTTAAAAACACAGTGGCCGGCATGGGTACCGCATTCTATACGACATTCTTCGGAGCCCTCGGCGGGTTGATCCTTCGAGCCGTTGCGGTTTCTCAACTCAACTCGCTCTCGGAACTCTGCGCCGCCGCAACCGAATATTGCAGCCTTAACCTTGTCGCCGAACTGAAAGACAAGGATGAGGAAATCAACGAACAGGTTTCCAAGATTGTTGAAAGCTTCGAGAAGATGCATATAGAAATGGATGCCCTCACCAATAGCATCTCGAGCAACATCGACACCATGATGTCGCGCTTCGGCGAAACGCTTGAAACCGCAGGACTCCGCACACTGGAAAACACCAGCGAATGTATTAGCGGCGTAACTGACCAGATGAATGCATTCAGTCTTGAGCTGGGAACCTCCCTTGGCGCCTTCAACGAGTCGATCATCAAAGGCGGCGATGAAGTCAGCGAGGCCGTTACTGTCATCAACTCCGCCATCGAAAAATCTGGTGGATCCATAGAAGAAGCTTTCGGCGAATACATCAACAGCATGAATGACCAGATGGGTACATTCAGCCTTAAGTTTGGAGAATCCCTAGAAACCTTCAACGAGTCGATCATCAAAGGCGGCGACGAAGTCAGCGAAGCCGTTTCCGGCATCAACAGCACCATTGAAAAATCGGGCGGAATCCTGGAAGAAGCCTTCATCGAAATGAAGGAGCTTATCGGCAATTCAGGCGAAGGTGTATCCGGTTCCTTTGGCGGCCTTAATGAGTCCGTTCAGCAGGCAAGTGAAACGGTGGCGGGATCACTGGCCAACTTTAAGATGTCGATAGATGACACCAGCACGGAACTCAACGAAGCCGTCGGCGAGCTGCACTCCGTAATTGGCCAGGCTACCGGTGAAATGATCAGCATGGCCAAGGCCAAACTGGATACGGAAGCCGCGGAAATCGCCGGCCAGCTTGCAGTTGCCGCTGATTCAATCAAGAAGCTCTTCGGGCAAAATTCAGACGACAGCAACAACAACCAAAAGGTGGCATAATGAGATCGGCCTCCCGCCACGAAAATATTTCGGATTCAGAAGGCCTGCACGAGTCTTTCTCGGACATGGTGCTTTGCACAGTAATCGTATTGATTACCTTGGTGGTAGTGCTTGCGCTCAACGTAGTGGGACAACTCAACCTCTACATTGAACCAAACCACTTCACCGGCGGCGCCAGCCGCCCTTGGCTCTATCTTCAGGCACAAAACGCGGATTATTCAAAAACCACATCCGACCGGCTGGCGATTGAGCGTGCCGTGTTCGGCGGCGATGACTTCGTGCTTGTCAACCTGTTCAGCCCCTCTTCCGCCCTGGCAGAAACCACGGTAAAGGACGGAAAAACCGTCTCTGCAAAAGAGGGACAATCCTTCCTCGGCCAAAGCGACCTGACGGCCTACTCATTCTTGCAGTTGGCTGCCGGCATCGAACCGGGATCCTTCATCGCTGAGGAAACCCCGACAGCACTCATGCTGCCAAAATTCTCACACAAGAACATCGCGCTTGAGTCGGACAAGGCCAATAGCTATTCCGTTTCGCCGGAAAACACCTTGGCGCTTAAGACTATGGCCATGGCATGGCCGCTCTATAACAACAAGCTCTATCCGCGCCGCGCCGCAAGTGACTACCTTGAGGCCACTACCAAAATCTATATAGAAGCACTCGAAACATCCGACGATACACATCGCATCATGATCGGCCATAGTGTTTTCACATTGCCGCAGGATGTTGAAAACGGTCGACTCGGCTGGCTGGGCGGGTTTTCATCCGGCCTGACGGAAGTCGTCTATCTCGGAACCGCGTGGGGCGATCCCGAAGCCAAAACCAACAAACGCATCGCCTTTTTTGAGGAAAATGGATTTTTAGAGGCGGCAGCAGACTACCGAAGCTTCAGTTATCCCGCTGAACTCACTGCCCGGCAGGAGATGCTTCTGGAAAAGGCTATGGAAGCCCGCCCGGACATCCCGCAGGAAAAGCTGGAGCAGTATGTCCGCTCTGCCGAAGCACAAAAAATGGTTTCCGCCGCAATTGTCAACGGAGAAAGTGCAACCGAATCCCTTCCCCCCCTGCTGGCCCACCGCGACGCATGGAATGCCTACACGGCCCTATGCATCAAGGATGGAATCAATGAACCACCACCGGAATGGCTGATGACCGAACTGCTGGTACCACTCGGCTTCGACCAAGCCGTCATCCGGGGCCTGCGCAAAGAATTCTAGAGCATATGAATCGTGAAAGGCTCTAAGGCGTCAGCCCAGGGAACTCTTCCAAAAGCAGCTCGACTTCGAGCTGCTTTTCTTTTCCCGTCATCAACAGAAAGCGAACCTTTTCCCCCACGGCATGGTTGTAGATGATGCGATCAACATCGTGCTTGTCCCGCACCTTGACTCCATCCATCTCAAGCACCAGGTCGCCGGGCTGTAATCCCGCCCGGGCAGCGGGAGTATCCTTCCACACCTGAGAAACCACCACCCCGGCTCCGCCAAAGAGATCCTTGCGGTAGCGGGCATCAACCGAATAGAAGAAGGCACCGACCCACGGCCATTCATGTTTGCCGGTTTCGATCAACGAGTTTGCAATAACCATGGCCAGATTTGAAGGAATGGCAAATGCAATACCTACACCCTTCTTTTCCGCATCGGTCTTGGTCGCTGTGCTTATGCCGATCAACCGCCCGTCGACATCAATCAGCGGACCACCGCTATTCCCTTCGTTGATCGCCGCATCGGTCTGAATAAAGTCCTCGTAGGGCAGGATCTGAATACGCCGCCCCTTCTGGCTCACGTGCCCAATGGTCACCGAACTTTGCAAGCTGAACGGCGAGCCAATCGCAATCGACACCTCGCCCACACGCACCGCATCTGAATCCCCAAACTCCACAACAGGGAAAACCTCGCCTTTCGACTCAATCTTCAGCACTGCCAGATCCGTTGCCGCATCGTGACCGATATATTTTGCAGGAAGCTTCTTCCCATCATTCAGTACCACTTCAATCAAACGGGAGTAGGCACCTTCAAGTACATGCCAGCTGGTGATCACATACCCTTGCTCGCCGATAATAACCCCCGAACCCTCGCCAACCAACTGCTCCGGCACCTGGTAGGTAAACCCGAAGAAATCGCGCTGGACTTTGTACTGAATCTTTTCAGTCCGAATAACAACGACCGAAGGCATCACCTTTTCCACTGCATCGGCAATAGCATTGCTGAACTGCCGCGCGGGATTGGTTCCAGTGATTGGCAGTTGCCGAGGCGCAAGACTGCTATCGGGAATATTGACTCGGCGGAGAGGCAATCCCTCTCTCTGCTGGCGACGCATGGCGGAAAACAACGCACTCAGCACCATCACCCCGCAAAAGGAAATCAAAAACCACTTTCGGTTCATCGTTCTACTCCGCTGTTTCGAACGGCACTTCCTTCAGTTCGCCATCCTTCTTCACGAGCTTTTCAATCTTCTGTTCAACCTCGTTCAACTTTTTCGAGCAGACCCCGACCAACCCCGAGCCCTCCTCAAAATGTTTAATCATCTCCTCAAGACTCAGCTCGCCGCTCTCCATCTCCTCGACCAGCTCCTCCAGCCGCGCCAGCGACTTCTCAAAATCCGCATTCTTTTTCTCTGCCATAATTGTCTCCTAAAAGAGTTTCCTTACTCCTTTTCCACAACGTTTGAAACCACTTTTCCATCCGCAAGCTGGGTAATGATCGTATCGCCCTCTTCCACCGCAGCGGCACTGCGGATCACTGTCCCGTCCGGCTTCCGCGTCAGGCTATAGCCCCGCCCAAGCACCGACAACGGATTGAGCATGCGCAGCTGGCTTTCCAGTTGCTGGAGCTTTTGCCGATCACGCTCCGTCTTTCGTTCCATCCGATTCTGCATGGCCATGCCCAGCTCGTCGATATGCTGATGTGCCTGCTGAATCCCCGACTGCAACAAATGCGTCATCTTTGTTTCAGCCCGCTCCAACCGCTGGCGCCTGTCCGCCGCACCATATCTCAGCAGTTCCGGAAGCCGCGTTCTTAGCAAATCAACCGACTGCCGATAGCGATTGACCAGAACCGACGGTTCCCTGAACACATAGCTGTGCGCCGCGCGGTTGAGCCGCAGGCGAAAATCCTGAGCCATTGTTTTCAGGCCCTGCCGCAACCGGCGCTCATACAAAGCCATTTCACCTTCAAGATCAGCCTTCTCTCGAACCGCCAACTCCGCAGCAGCCGACGGCGTCGGCGCACGTACATCCGCCACAAAATCCGCGATGGTAAAATCGATCTCATGCCCCACGGCCGAGATGACCGGAACCTCCGACTCCGCAATCGCCTGCGCAACGATCTCTTCGTTGAATGCCCATAAATCCTCGATGCTTCCGCCGCCACGACCAACAATCATTACGTCGATATCACCGCGCGTATTGAGATAATTAATTGCTTTGGCAATCCCCTGCTCTGCTCCTGCACCCTGCACCTTTGCGGGAATGAGCAGGATCTCAATATTCGGAAACCGCCGCGTCAGCACATTGATGATGTCACGGATCGCGGCACCCGTCGGCGAAGTCACTACGCCGATCTTGCGGGGAAGAATCGGCAGCGGCTTCTTGCGCGATTCATCGAACATTCCCTCCGCCGCCAGCTTCGCCTTCAGCTTTTCAAACTGCGCCTGAAGACTACCCTTGCCCGCCTCCTCCATTTCAGAGGCAATCAGCTGGTAGCGGCCGTTGGCCTCGTACAGGCTGGGGCGTGCCAGCATCTGTACCTTCAAGCCATCCTTCGGCTTGAAACCCACACGGCCATTGTCGTTGCGGAACATCGCACACGAAACAGCGGCGGCTTCATCCTTCAGCGTAAAATACCAGTGGCCGCTGGAATGAATCGTCACACGCGACAGCTCACCCTCCACCCACAACTCGCCAATGCCGCCCTCCAGCACCATCCGCGCCTTGCGGTTGACTTCGGCAACCGAATAAATCTGGCGTTTTGATTCCATTCACCTAAAGCGCAATGCGTACTCTTTCAATCGAGCGGGCCTTCCCCGTCTTCATATCCACGTCGACAATCGCACCTTCGAGGGTTGGATCGCCCTTGGCAACATCGAACCTTTGCGGGACACCGGTGAGAAACTTTTTGATGACCGGTTCGACTTCGCGGCCGAGAACAGAGTCCTTGGGGCCGGTCATGCCGAGGTCGGTGATATAGGCGGTGCCGTTGGGAAATACGGTTTCGTCGGAGGTCTGGCAGTGGGTGTGCGTGCCGACTACGCCGGAAACGCGTCCATCAAGAAAACGTCCCATGGCCATGCGCTCGGACGAAGCCTCGCCATGAAAGTCGACAAAAACCACTTTGTCACCGCTCAGCATTCCGTTGAGCATACGGTCGGCCGCCTGGAACGGGCAGTCATAGTTGGGCGGCATGAAAACACGACCTACCAGTTGAAGCACCGTGATGGTTCCCTCCGGCGTATCCACCCGTACAAAACCTTTTCCGGGAGCACCCTTCGGGAGGTTGGCGGGGCGTACAATGCGCGACTCCAGATCGATCCCCGCAACCATATCCTTGCTGTCCCATACATGGTCGCCGAGTGTCACCACATCGGCACCGGCATTGAGCAACGCGTTTGCAATTTCCGGCGTGGGACCACGCCCCGCCGCCGCATTCTCGCCATTGGCAATCACGAAATCGACCGCGCCCTCGGACTTTAAACGATTCACAACCTGCACAAAGGCATTGCGCCCCGGCTTCCCGACAATATCACCAACCAACAAAACTTTCATGCTACCTCATTTCCAATAATGGGAACAAAGTTTACATGAAAGCCCTGCCGTGTCGAGGTATCGCGAAGCGCGCTTTATTTCAAATTTCGCGAGTCAAGTAACTGCGCCTTTTCGACGAGGCGGATGAATTCGGCGCGGTAGCCCTCTTCATCCAGCCCCTTGGAGGCTGTAGCACGGCGGATGACCTCGCCGTAGCTGGCCGTTCCCTTATATTCGGAACCGCGCAGCAGCATCCCGAATTCGGCCACAGCGCTGGCAAAGGCAATGTTTCCGCCGTTGCCCATGGGCTGGAGTTCCCTCGCCCTGACGGCATGGGAAATAAGCTTGCTGGTGTCGCTCTCAGGCCGCTTGTAGCGCAGCTTGACAGTCATCAGTTCGTCGCTCGGCAGCAGCTTGGTCCGCTGATATTTCAGATCTTCCGCCATCGGAATCTTTTCGTCCGAATCGGTAAGAATCAGCTCGTAGAGCGCGGTAACGGTGTGTCCGGCCCCAAGCTCGCCGGCATCCTTCTTATCGTCGTCGAAATCCTCAGCGGCAAGTATGCGGTTTTCATAGCCGACGAGTCGGTAGGCCTTGACGGCCGCCGGATTGAACTCAACCTGAATCTTTACATCCTTGGCAATGCTAACAAGCGTTCCGCCCATTTCGGTAACAAGCACCTTCTTGGCTTCGAGGATGTCGTCGATGTAGGCATAGTTGCCGTTGCCCTTGTCGGCCAGCTGCTCCATCTTGGAATCCTTGTAGTTTCCGGTACCAAAACCGAGTACGGAAAGGAACACGCCCGACTCACGCTTTTCCTCGATCATGCGAACCAGCGCGCCGTCGGAACTGACGCCGATATTGAAGTCGCCATCGGTCGCAAGGATGACACGGTTATTCCCCTCTTTGATGAAGCTCTGCCGAGCAGTCTTGTAGGCCAGCTCGATCCCCGCCCCCCCTGCAGTGGAACCACCGGCATTAAGTCGGTTGATGGCCTGAAGGATCTTGGACTTGTCGGACGTCGGTTCCAGCACCAGCCCGGCAGCTCCGGCATAGACCACGATCGACACGCGGTCCTCTGGGCGTAACTGGCCAACCAGCAGACGCATGGCGGACTTGAGCAACGGCAGCTTGTCCGAACTGTTCATGGAGCCCGACACATCCAGCAGGAACACCAGGTTGTTCGGCGGCAGATCCTTTGTTTCGATCTCCAAACCCTGGAGGCCAATGAGCGCGAGCTGGTGCTTCCCGTTCCACGGACATTCCGCCAGCTCCATCGACACTGTAAATGGATCAAGACCCTTGGGCTGCGGATAGTCATAGGTGAAATAGTTGACCATCTCCTCGATCCGAACCGCGTCCGGCGGCGGCAGCATGTTGTCGTTCAGGAAGCGTCGCACATTCGCATACGCCGCCCGGTCAACATCGATCGAGAATGTCGATAGCGGATTTTGCAATACGGGTTTGAACGCGTTGTCCACGATCCGGCTGTACTGCTCGGTATTGAACTCTTGATCAATCATCGGACTTGCACATCCAAAGACAGTCGTCTCCGAAACACTGGGTATCATATCGAAGCCACCAATCCCGCCAGATGTGTCGGCAAATCCTTCTTTCACACTAGACATTTCCGGGAGCCGGATTTCGGGCATGCCTACCTGGCTTCTCTTTGCCACGATACGAGTAGTCGGCTTGGGCTTAGCACTTTTCCTTACCTTCACCCTCGGCTTCTTGAGCTTCATCTTCGGCCGCTCAACCGCTTTTGGCTTTTCGAAAGTGACCTCCATCTCTTCATGTCCCCCTTTGGGCACCGGGAAAATACCGATGCCAAGGCTTATGAAAAACAGTGCGCAAAAGGCCGCCCCACTCAGCAATACCGCCCGAAGCTGCGGGCTGTACCAATAGTCAGAGAACGTCCGCTGGGGCCGCAAACGGGCGGATAGACGCCACCATGGCTTGAGTTCAACCGGTGCGGGGGTGGTTTCGAGAACCTCGCCCAACAGGTCGAGCGTTGCACGCTGCGCTTCGAGTTCGGCGCGACAGGCTTCGCAGGTTTCAAGGTGCGCTTTCAGCGCGTTGGCCTTGCGTTCGTTGAGTTCGCCGTGGATATAGGCGACGAGTTGTTTTTCAAATGATTTGCATTTTTTCATGATACCACCCCCGCCCGGCGCAGGCTGTTGGTTAGTTTCTTCGTTGCGGTATGGATCAGTGTTCCGACATAGCCTTCGGAGCGGCGGAGCACGGCGGCGATCTCCTTGTAGGACATGCCCTCCTGCAAACGCAACACGAGCACCTCGCGCTCCTTCGGTTTGAGCACATCCAGATGCTCAAGCACCAGGGTCTGCCGTTCGCCGTTGCAGTCTTCCTCGCAATGCATGGGTTGTTTTGCTTGCCGCTGGTGCAGCAGGCGCAGGCGCGACTCCTTGCGGATATAGTCAACCGCCGCGTTGTGTGTGGTACGGAATAGCCAGCCCTTGATCTGCACCCCGCGCCTTGCGATCTTTTCCATGTTGCCGTGAAACCGGATAAAGGCTTCCTGCACCACATCCTGCGCGGCATCCGCGTTGTTCAACACGCGGGTGGCATATCGCAACAATGCTGCTTGATATTGTTCCATCACACCCTCCAGATTCAGATTATTCGGCTCCGGTCTTCCGTTACCTTGGTTTTGATCCATCATTTCAATGGCCTTTCATCCTGTTGTCTTTCGTGTGTGATACGCCTGCC
>JBDLJW010000002.1:0-38932 GCA_039714135.1 Verrucomicrobiota bacterium | reverse complement strand
CATTGCTGGAGGCGGTTGCGAGGGAAACCCATACTTTTCTGGACACTTCCATCTCCAATCGGCTGGTGACTTTCGAGTTCAAGGAGCAACCCCCCGAACCGGTTGGTATCGATGAAGAGCCAGCCCCCTCTGCATCCGAACATGTGTCGGATGACAAAGAGTTGATCTCGGCCGCGGAGTAGTCGCCGCCCCGGAAGTGTTATCGTGTGCGAATGCGGGACGGGATCTGGTATTTTTCCATGATGGCCGCTGTGGCGGCAGGGAAGTCTTTGGCATCGAGGATGACCTTGGATGTCCCGTACGACGGCATGAATTCAATGATGTGAAACTCGCCTTGCGGATGCTGGAAGGCCTCTTCCATCTTCTTGATGGAGTCGACCGGATATCCGTTGACGGACTTGACGATATTTTGCGCCATGTCGTGGTAGCCGAGGTTGTATTCATCGGGGAAGACATCCGCCAGCACAATGAGCCGTTGTTGTTCCGGCGTCGGGGCTTCGCTTTTCATCTCATACAGGCATCGAAGATAGGCCGGTATTTTGTCGCTCCAGTTGTTGCCCCAGGCTTTCAGGTAGGGAACGTCGAGCTCGCGAAAGATGAATCCGCCGGCCACGAGGTAGGGCGGGGGAGTGTTGAGCCGGGCCCTTGGGATAAGAGCGGCGGAGGGCGGGTTGTTTTTCAGCGGGATATCAACCATGATTTCCGATTTGTTCCGGAGGACTTTGGCAGGGATGACTTCTCCGGCATAGTGGCCATCGGTTGCGATCAGGTTTATGTCGACAGGGCCATAGCGCGGATGCTCGTAGTCGCCCAGCGAGTCTATGGCATGTCCGTCAAGTTCCAGTAGAACATCCTCCGGGAGCAGGCGGCCGTCTGCCGAGCTTCCCGGAAAGCAGTGCCGGATACGGACGCCCGTCGGCTTGCCTTTTTGCCCGGCATAGGCGGCTTGGGCGAGGCCTTTGTTTATCTGGTAGTTGATGCCTAGCCATGCGAAGCCGGGATAGGCGGGGAGCTCCGTGGCGCGCAGATAGGCCTGGATCAGTTCGGCGGGGAGCACGGTTGCGCGGCGATCGTTGTTTTGGGCGTTTGCAATGCCAACCAGCCTGTCTTCGCTGAATACGGGTTCGCCCCATCCTCCTCCGGTAAGGTCGGTTATAAAGTAGATGCCGAGGTAGCTGAGGTAGGGCATGTTGGAGTTGAATACCTTTGCCTGCGACCAGCGGGATGCCGCAAGGGAGAGCTGGCCGGATTTCCATGTGGCGGAAAAGTAGGATTCTCCGGCAGTGGTTTCCGCGATCTCCACCGGCTGCAGGTCGTCGAAAAACCCCGGCTCATCCACTGTGATGATGGCCAGCCCGATTTGTTGGTCGCAATGCACGATCCGGGCAGGAACCCTCGGCGGGCGGTCGAATTTTTCAACCTGGATCAAGGTCGCATCGGCCAGATCGTCCGTGAGCATGAGAATCCTGTTTTTGGAGACCACCGTTCCAAGAAAGGTGCGGGTTTGGGGCTTGGTTTTCTGCCAGGGCCGGTATTCGTTCCATGTCTGGGATGTGACGCGCACCGAGACCAGCTGGTGTTCCAGCGGGTGGTCGGGCCGGCCGGCGGCCGTGATGCAAAGCACGGCTATTGCGGAAAAAGCTAGCAATGTTTTTCTCATAGACGTCTGTCCTTGGGGATGGCGTATTGCTGGAGGATTTCTTCGTGGGCGGCATCGGCCTTTTCTCGGTCGAGTACGGTGATCCTGTTGCCCTGCTCAAATCGGATGACATGCTGATCCGCCTTGTTTTTCTCGAAAGCGTCCGCCAGATCCTGAAGCGTGCGGATCGGGGTTTCGTTGACGGATTTAATAATGCGGTAGAGGAAGCGTGTCTCCTCGGCATTGACTTCGTGGTCGAGCCGCCGGATCTGGACAACCCGCTTCGTGTCGAAATAATCATGCTCGACCAGCGGGCGGTAGTATGTTTCGTAGACCAGTTCCTGCGGGGCTTCCACGATCCAGTTGTCCGAATAGGTTTTTAGTGTTTCGCGGTTCAGGGACGCGAACACAAGTCCGGCATAGATGTAGTAGGTTGGCTTTTGGTCGTAGAGGTGCGCCCGGGCCGCCGAGGGATTGTAGTTGTTCAGCTTTACATCGATTGCGAGGCGTTCTTCTCCGCGGATAATATCGTAGCGAATGGTTTCTCCAATCTGCTTGAAGTCTGCAAGATACATGCAGTTAATCCGCATCCCGTTCCAGTCGACCGTGCCGTCGTTGGCCACAGCATACCCATCGACGGCGGTAATGATGTCGTCTGGCTGCAGGATATGCTCCGGGCTGCTGCCGTGGTAGATATATTCAACCCGGATGCCGGTCTCTTCCTTTTTCATGCCTGCGTAGGTGCGGGCGGCGGGGTTTTCGAGGTTGGCCGCGCGGATGCCCGGATCGGGGAAGCCATCGTATTCCCCGTCTTCAATGTCGGTTAGAAAGTGTTCAATGATCTGGATCGGAATAAAGAAGCCCATGTTCTCCAGCTTTTTATTGCCCTGAAAGGCGACTCCCACCACTTTGCCGTCTTGGATAACGGGCCCGCCGCTGTTTCCGGGGTTGATGGCGGCGTCGGTTTGCGCGGCCAGAAAGTGGCTTGTTCCGGCGTGGACATAGCTCTGGGGCTCGATGCGCGAAACCACGCCGACGGTGCTGGAAATCAGCTTTCCGCCGGAAGGATAGCCGTAGGTGACAACGCGGGAGCGGAGTGCGGGAAGCCCGTTGAACTCGAGCGCCGGAACCTCCGCGATCCTTGATTTATCCTCTAGTTCCAGAATGGCGAGGTCGCAGTCGTGCCCGATGGCCACAACTCGCGCCGGGTAGGGCTGGGGGTCGTTGTGGAAATAGACCAAGAGCATTGCGGCATCGCTGACGACATGGGCATTGGACATTATGCGGTTTCCCGAGATGACAAAGCCGCTGCCCGTGCCTTTTCCGGTCGAGCCCGAAGCCCAGGGCGTGTACCAACTGAACCGATTGTATTGGTTTACGATTTTTACAACCGAATCCGCTGTTTCCGCCTGTGCCCCGCCAATCCAGAAAAGAGAAAGCACCGCCAGTACGCAAAACCTTGATAATCGCCGCATAACCACCTCAATAAATAAACAACCTGTTTCAAACTTATGTTATATCCCGGCAAATGAAAGAGCAGACTTTGGCCTACAGCGAAAAAGGTGGTGCGCCGGGTGCCGTGGTGTCGAGTGTGCCGGAGGCGAGCAGGGCGTCGAGCTCGGCGAGCAGGCGGGGTTTGTCTTTCGGGAAGCGGCCTTCCAGCGGCAGGATATTCGATGAATGGTTGGCGCGAAAGACGGTGCTTTGAAGCTCCAGCCTCTGGATCGTTGCCCGGAGTTCTTCCATGGCCTGGAATTCGGTGGGTTGCTGGAAGCGGCCGGATTGTTCCTCCTCATAAAGCTGGGTTCCGGGGATCGGGATAACGCGTAGAGCGGAGAGCAGCCGTGGTTGCATCCGGTTCAGCACCTCTGCTGTGGCAGTGGCATGGGATTGCATGTTTTTCCGCCCGCCAAGGCCGGTTAGAATCATGACCGATATCTTCAGTCCGGCGGCTTGGGCACGCCGCCCGGCCTCGGCCATCTCCTCTGCCGTTTCGCGCTTTTTCACCTCTCGCAACGTTTCTTCATGGCCGCTTTCGAGTCCCATGTAGAGGGTGTTGAGCTTTAGTGAATTCAGTTGCCGCAGTTCATTTTCGCTCTTTTGCAGGATTGAGTGGCCGTTGGCATAGAGGTTCACCCGTGCGAGCCGGGGGAAGTGGGTGTTGAGCAGTTCGAGCACGGTTTTGAGCCGGTCAAAAGATAACGCCATCACATCGCCGTCCGCCAGAAAGATGCGCCGCGCCTGAGGATGTTCCTTCCGCGCAAGTGCAATGGCGGCTTCTATTTCTTCTGGCGATTGAAGGTGATATTGCACGTTTTTATACATGCCGCAAAAGGTGCATTGGTTCCATGGGCAGCCGTCCGCAATGCGGATAATCAGGCTATATGCCTCTGCTGGCGGACGAAATAGGCTATGACTACTTTGCATGTTCGCAGTGTAGCCGTCGGTGGGTTCGTATTCAACGCCCGAAGAATAGGCTTTATATTTGGCGCTCTTTGGAAATAATGCCTCACAGTTATTGGAAATTCTAATGCGGCCATATCTCTTATCCATTTTAATCGTGTTTTCGTCTCTTCATGTTGCGACCTCCGTGCATGCCGAGGAAACGCTCCCTCTTCCGGCGAACAGCCGCCTGCCCAATATCCAGGCTTCGATCAATGACGGGTTCTACGCATTGGCAGAGCAGCAGGCGCGCGGGGTGCTTCGCGACGGACAGGGAAAGGCCTCCCAGGACGAGGCGGTGCTTCTTCTTGCGCACGCCTTGTGGGGCCAGAAACGCTATTCCGAAATGCTTGGATTGCTCAAAGGCAAGGACGACGAGCCGGGGCATATCTATTGGCGTGCCCGTGCCTATTTTGAGCTGAAGCAATACCCCGCCGCGCTGGAAGGCCTTTCCGTGGAAGGGATGGAGGGGAGCCCTTATATACCCGCTTCGCTCCGGCTAATGGGGCATATCGAGCAACTTTGCAACCGGTTCGAGAATGCCGAGACTCTATTTCTCCAGTTTGCAGAAGAGTATCCCGACCACCCCGATTGCGTTAAAAACCTGTTCGACCTTGCCGAGGCATATGTGGGGCTCAAGAAAATCCCCGAGGCCATTGCCACCTATGAAGCGCTGTCCGAAGAACAGGATCCATACGCGGCGCAACGCGCGAAGCTGAAGCTGGCAAACCTGCTCCATACCCGGGGGGCGGTGGAAAACTTCGATGTCGCCCGCAACCTGCTCTTCGGGTTGGCAACCAATGTCAATACCCGGCTGGCTTATCGGATCGATGCATTTATTGATCTCGCCGCTTTAGAGGAAAAGAGAGGCGGCCAGGCCGCCGCCGTTACGGCCTTGCAGCAGGCGGTAGTGCTTTCGCCCGATGCCCGTCAGCGCGTACCGGTCAAATTGTCGCTGGCCCGTATGTTGTTGCGCAATGGCGACGTTCCCGGTGCACTCAAGCTACTCGAGGAATGTCGTGCCGAGGTGCCGAACGAAACCCTTGCCGCCGAGCTTCAGCTTGAAAAGGCCGGCGCATTGTTGCAGGCACGGAAGTTCAGCGATGCCGACGGAGCCTATCAGGTCTATCTCGATGTGGCCGGGGATGCGGACGGGGTGGCTCGCGCTTGGTTTGGCAAAGGCCTTGCCCTCTGGGAACTCGGGCGTTTTGCCGAATCTGCCGCCGTGCTCGACAAGGCGGCAAAGGGGCTGGATCATCCGGACGAAAAGGCGGACGCGCTTTTTAAAGCCGGCGATGCCTACTATCGTGCCGAGAATTTTTCAGATGCCGAAAAGCGCTACAGGGCATTCGTGGCCGACTTTCCTGCAAATAAAAACATGCCCAATGCACTCTATCAGCAGGGGGTTGCGCTTGCCAAAACCGACCGGCGGACCGAGGCGCTGGCCGCGTTTCATGCCCTGGAGGAAAACCATGCCGACAGCCCGTTTGCCGAACAGGCCGCTCTCCGCTCGGCCGATGTGATGCGCGCCGGCGGACAATATGAGGCGGCTTTGGCTAAATATACGCAGATCGGGCAGGCCTACACCAATAGTTCCGCCGTGGCGGTCAGCCTTCACCAGCGCGGAATGCTGCTCTATCAGCTCGGTCGCTATGCCGAGGCGCAACAAGCCTTCGAGACGGTCATTGCTTCCTTCCCGGATAGCGAATATGCCCCGCAGGCCACCTATATGCGCGGCTTTTGCCTTTATGTTCTTGGAGAGGTCGACGAGGCGGTTGAAACCTGCAAGGACTTCATTAAACAGTATCCCGATCTGGAGTGGACTCCAGAGGTGGTCTTCTGGCTGGCGGAGCAATACTACAACCAGGGGGACTATGGACAGGCGGAGCCGCTCTTTATGCGGGTTGCTTCCGAGTTCAAGGGCAACAAGCTTGTTCCGCGCGCGTTCTATCGGGCAGGCCGCGCCGCCGCCGCCCAGGCCAACTATGTGAAGGCGATTGAGCGCTACAGCGTTGTGGCGAAGAAATATCCCGATGCCGAGGTGCTTCCGCAAACCCGCTTTGCGCAGGGCGATGCCCTTAGCGAGCTGGGGGAATTCGCCCGGGCCGTTTTGGCCTTCGATGAAATCATCAAGAACTATCCCGAAAGCCACCTCGTCAATGCCGCGTGGGGCCGCAAGGGCGATTGCCAGTTTTCGCTCGCCGTCGAAAACCCCGCGCGCTACGCCGAGGCCATGAACTCCTACCAAATGATTCTCGGCCTCGCCTCCTCGCCCATGCCGCTCAAGTTGCAGGCCGAATACAAGGTGGGGCGGTGCCTCGAAAAGACCTATGTGCCGGAAAAAGCGTTCAGCCGCTACATGAATGTGGTCCACACGTTCATTGTCGAAAATGTCGAGCGCTCCCCCTACAGTGTAATGTGGTTTACACGTTCGGCCTTCGGAGCCGCCGCGCTCAAGGAAAAAGAGAAGGCTTGGCTTGATGCAGTGGTTGTCTACGACCGGGTGATCGAGGCCAATGTGCCCGCCAAAGACGAGGCGGCCAAACGCATTAAAAAAATCAAAAACGACAATTGGTTGCTTTTCGAGCAGGCCGAAGAGAGGTAAGTCATGTGGGAATTAATGGTTAGAGGCGGATGGATTATGTGGCCGATCATGGCGTGCAGCATCGTAGGCGCCGTGTTGTTTTTCGAACGCATCTTTCACCTGCATCGCGCGCAGATCAAGTCCAGCGACTTTCTGAACGGCATCTATACAATCGTTAACCGGGGCAACACTGCCGAGGCGGTCTCGATCTGCGACCAGACCCCCGGCCCCGTTGCACACATGGTGCGCACCGCTTTGCTGCATTCCGACGAGTCGCCAGAAGCGCTCAAGCAAACCATCGGAAAGGCCGGTCTAGGGGAGATTCCTCGCCTGGAAAAGAATCTGGGTGGATTACTGACAGTTGCGCAGATTGCGCCTTTGCTGGGTTTAATGGGTACGGTCGTCGGGCTCATCCGCATTTTCATGGTCATGGAACAACACGCCCCGCTGGCTGAGATCGGCGACATCTCCGCCGGTGTTTGGCAGGCGCTCACGACTACCGCCTTCGGAATCTGTGTTTCGGTTCCCGCTTTCGCGGGCTACAACTTCCTGCTTAGCCGCGTAGAAACCATTACGCTCAACATGGAATATGCCGCCGCGGAAATCTATCACTTTCTCGTTTATGATCGCACCGATAACGACTCGTCCGATGAAACCCTTTAGCCCCCATCGTCAAAGCCAGAAACTGCGCCGCTTCGCGCCCACCCGGAAGCCGGCCGGCATCTTTAGTGTCAGCGTGGTGTTTTCCGATGCCGCCCTGCTGGTGCTTGCCTTCTTCGTGGCGGCTTCGCCGTTCATCATGCAGCCGGGCATCAACGTCAAGCTTCCCGCTTCGCCATTCACGGGCGGCGCACGGTTTGGATCGATGGTGCTCTCCATTACACGGGGCGGCTGGTTCTATTTTAATGACGAGCGCCTTGATCTTGTACGCCTTGGCAAAGCTCTGGAAGCTGCTGCGGCTGAAAACCCCGGTGCTCCCTTGATCATCGAGGCCGACGAGCGCGTGTCGCATGGCGATGTCGTGACGGCTTGGAATATTGCACTGGATGCGGGCGTTTCCGAGGTTACCCTGGCCACTCGTATCTTGGCGGTTGAGGAGGATTCCCCTTGAGGAATGCAGGAAAGCGGCGAGCTGTCGAGCTGGCGGTCTGCCTGGCCGTGATGACACATTTGCTGTTTTTCCTGGCGGTGCGGCCGGTGAACGGAAACGCCTCGAAAGGCGTGCTTGTTCCGCCTGAAACGAGCTGCCTTGCCGGGGCAGCCCCGGCCCCGGTGGAGGGCGGCGATGTTCGCATGGTTTGGTCGCCGGTGCTTTTTTCCCTGCCATCGAAGCTGGGGTTCAGTCGTGATTTGCTGCAGGAAAAACCACGCACTCGTTTGACCTTCAAGCAATCTGATGAAACGGAAAACTTTCTGGAGGTTGGCCTTGTTTCGCGCACCGCCGCCACGAAAGCCTTGCCGAAAGAGGTTACGGTTGCCTTTCAGGGATCCAGCGTTCCGCAACCCCCAACCCGAGCGGTTCAATCCCAGGGGACCCAGCCGGCATATCGCCGGATTCATATGGACCCCAGCCTGAGAGAGCGACTTGTGGGAGGGGTTGTGATTCCGCCGGAACTGAACAAAGAGGGGAAGGCGGCGTGGGAAATCCGTGCTGATGTTTGCATTTCAAAGCAGGGAGGGGTTCAGCATGTTTTCCTTGAGCAACCGCTGGAAGCAACCTCTCTCAACCAGGCGGTTATTCGCCTGCTGCATGGTCTGCGCTTCAAGCCGGGCGATGCTCCTGCCGAGGGCCGCATAGAAGTCTATTCCCCGCAACTTGCACCTAAAGGAGTGGATGAATGATTTCACTTCCGTTTAGTGCGATCTTTGCGTTGTTCGTCGGTATTCCGCTGGCTGTTATGGGGGTGCTGGCGCTCTTTTACAATTTCCGATCGATGCACCGCCCCGGCCGCGAAAGAGAGAATATCTACAACTGCGCCGAGTGTGGCCATGTATACACCTTTGCCCGCTACCGCCCCATGGACCGCTGCCCCCGCTGCGGCCACCTCAACGATGCCGTAAGGACATAGTCAGGTGAGCGGCCCGCCGGGTTTGTCGTGGATGATGGTGTTGACGGTTTCGGCGGCTTGTTCCGGATGGTCGGCCATGTAGTGCAGGCCCCGGCTCTCTTTGCGCTGTTCGGCGGAGCGGATAACCAGCTCGGCGACGTCGGCAATATTGCGCAGTTCCAGAAGGTCGGAGGTGACGAGATAGTCGCCGTAGTATTGCTTGATCTCCTGCCGCAGGTTGCGGATGCGCGCCCGTGCGCGGGCAAGGCGCTGTTCGGTGCGGACGATGCCGACATAGTCCCACATGGCGGTTCGGACTTCATTCCAGTTGTGCTCGACGACCACGGCTTCGTCGGATGAAACCGCTTCGCCGCATTTCCATTTTGGAATCCGGACTTCTCCTTCGAATTTCTTCCAGACCCGTGCGATTTCGAGCGCGGTTTCGTGGCCGCAAACAAGTGCTTCGAGCAGGGAGTTGCTGGCGAGGCGGTTTGCGCCGTGCAGTCCGGTGCTGGCAACTTCGCCGCAGGCGTAGAGGCCGGGCAGGGCGGTGGAACCGTTGACTTCGGCCACGACGCCGCCGCAGGAATAGTGTGCGGCGGGGACGACGGGGATGGGATCTTTTGCCATGTTTACGCCGTAGCGAAGGCAGGCGGCATAAAGGTTTGGAAAGCGTTCGCGCAGGAATGATTCGGAGCGGTGGGTGATGTCGAGATAGACGTATGGATCGCCGTGTTTTTTCATGACGAAGTCAATGGCGCGGGCGGTGATGTCGCGTGTGGCGAGTGACCCTCGTTCGTCGAACTCCTCCATAAAGGCGTTGCCGCGAATGTCCTTGAGCTCGGCACCTTCTCCGCGCACGGCTTCCGAAATGAGGAACGACTTGGCTTGTGGGTGGTAGAGGCAGGTGGGGTGGAACTGGACGAATTCCATGTTGCGGATCGGCAGGCCGGCGCGCCATGCCATCGCCACGCCGTCGCCGGTGGCAATGTCGGGATTGGAGGTGTAGGGGTAGACTTTGCCGAGGCCACCGGTGGCGAGCACGGTGCAGGTGGCGTGGATCGGGATGATTTCGTTGCTTTTTTTGTCGAGAAAGTAGGCCCCGACGCAACGGTTGTTGCCGGGGTGGCCGATCCATCCCGTCGTGACAAGATCGACTGCCATCATGTTTTCACGAATGGTGACATTCGGGGTTTTGCGTGCGCGCTCGGTGAGCACCGACATCATGGCTTGTCCGGTAATGTCGCCTGCATGCAGAACGCGGCGGTGCGAGTGTCCGCCTTCCTGTCCGAGGTCGTATTCGTTTTCCTTGCCCTTGCCTTTGCGTTGGTCGAACACGATGCCGAACTCTTCGAGCTCATGAATCCGTTCGTTGCCGCCTTGTATGATTTTTTCAACGATTTCCGGATCGCCCAGTCCGTAGCCGGTGCCGAGCGTGTCCGCCACGTGCGATTCGATGGAGTCGTCGGAATCGATTACGCAAGCGATACCGCCCTGGGCATAGAAACTGTTGCATTCGGAGGCTTCGACCTTGGTGGCGACCAATACGGATCCATTCTTGCTCAGTTCAAGAGCAGCGGTTAAGCCCGCGAGACCGGAGCCGATGACGAGGAAGTCGTAGGTTATGGAAGAATTGTTCATGGGTAGTCTGTGGCCGAAGCGCGGAGGGCTTGCTGCTTAAGCGTTTTGCCGGACCCGCTCTTTTTCTTCTTCGGCATCCTCTTTGATTTTGGCGATCTGTTCCTGTCGGGTTTGTTGAATGAAGCCGGCTTTGGCCGGGTCGCGTTCGGAGGCCAGTTGCTGGTCGAACATGATTTCGGTTTCGGCAACCTTTGCCTTCATCTTGGAGTCGATTTCGGCGATGGCTTGCTTCTGTTCCTCCGACAATTCCTGCGCTTCTCCGCCCAGGCGTTCCATTGCCAACTCATATGCGTTTTTTATTCCGCTCATAAAGGATTCCCCTTCCGCCAACAAATATAGGTTCCAGGGGCTGGAAAAAAAAGCATGTAGTTTCGTCTTTCGCAGTCGCGAGTTGTTCTTTCTGCTGAAAGCTGAAACAATGGATTTGGTTCTCATGGAGCGGAGGGTATGGATAAAGCAAAATTTGCGGAGTGGAACTTTCCTGTTGAGCGCATGTTTTTAGCCGCGGGGCCTTGCAGTGCAGAAAGCGAGGAGCAGCTTCTGGAAACGGCGCGGGCGCTGGCCGGGCACGGCGTGAGTTTTATGCGCGCCGGAATATGGAAGCCACGTACTCGGCCGGGCAGTTTCGAGGGGGTGGGGTTGAAGGGGCTGGCGTGGTTGGATTATGCCCGTGCCGCGACCGGCCTGAAGATGGGTACAGAGGTTGCCGAGCCGGCACACGTGGAGGCCTGTTTGGAGTTCGATGTGGATATTCTCTGGATCGGAGCGCGTACGTCAACGAATCCTTTCTCGGTCCAGGCGATTGCCGATGCGTTGAAGGGGGTGGATATTCCCGTACTTGTGAAAAACCCGATGACTGCCGATATTGGCCTTTGGATCGGTGCGATTGAGCGGTTGGCCAATGCGGGATTGACGAAGATCGGGGCGATCCATCGCGGGTTTGGGTCGACGATGGAAACGCGTTATCGCAATGCGCCGAACTGGAAGGTGCCCATTGAGTTTAAGCGCCGCCTGCCGGACATCCCGCTTATTTGCGATCCCAGTCATATTTGCGGGAAGGCCGAGTTGATTCATTCCATTGCCCAGGAGGCGATGGACCTACTTTTTGACGGACTGATGGTTGAGGTGCATCCCGATCCGCCTAGTGCTCTTTCCGACGCTGGGCAGCAGCTTACCCCCGATCAGTTTTTCTCAATGGTCGATTCTCTTGCGGTGTCCCATGAGAAAAGCGACAGCCCGGCTTTTATGGATCGGCTGGGACGGTTGCGCGAGAATGTCGATGATCTGGATGGCCAATTGCTGGAGCTGCTTGGGCAACGGATGGATGTTGTGCAGGAAATGGGGCGTCTCAAGTCCGAGCAGGGTGTATCTACCCTTCAGCCGCATCGGTGGCAGGAGATTGTCGATGATCGTGTGGAGAAGGGGATCGGCCTCAAGCTTTCCGAAAGTTTTGTGCTTCAGCTCATGCAATCTATTCACGAAGAGGCCATACGCCGGCAGGAAATGGATCGTATCAAGGATGCGGCGGAGTAAGTCGTTACCGATTGAGGATGGACAGGATATTATATCTTTGCCATTTTCAAAGGGTTTTAATGTGGGGGAGAGCAACGTATGCCGGCTAAGAGAAGGTACAATGTCAAGGGGACCAAGGATTTCCTCGTTCTTGCGGGAATCTTTTTCTTTCTATGTTTATGGGCGGTTAAAGATGCATGGTTTCCTAGCGAAGGAGTGCTGGGGAAACACCCCAAAAGTGTAGAGGTTTCGTTCGCTGAAGGTGGGGTAATCAAGGAGTTTCATGTTTCCGTGGGTGATTCGATTTCTACCCCGAAAGATGGGCACGAGCCGACGTTGCTTGCAACTTTGAATGATTCGGCCTTGAAACGGAAATTCAATAGCAGAAAAGAGGCTTATGCTGCATTGGATGGGGGTTCTCCTGAAAAAAAGGCGTTGCTGGAAGAAATTGGCCAGTTGAAGGTGCAGTTGGAAAAGTTTGAATTGTTTTGCCCGGAGCTTGGGAAAGAAAAGGGTGGCAAAGTGAGCAAGATGCTTGTGAATCGGTATAGCCAGGTCAATGCGGGGGAGCCAGTCATGGTGATTATGCCCAACCAAGGCTTTTATCTCTTCAATAAAAGCCTGACGATCATTAGTTTTATTGCCTTCTTTATCTTTCTGGGCATCCACATCCTTGCCCAGTAGGGAATCTGCCTAATCCATTAATTCTGTTGGGAATGGCTTGACCACTTCCCATGGCGGACTATTATTCCTCGATCATTTTTGTGCGACAGGTGCAGTTTTTTTGAAATGTCTTAAGATCAAGGAGATATATAGATGACGAAGAGAGATTTGGTAATGCGTATTTCGGATGAAACCGGACTGATTCAGCAGGATGTCTATGCCGTAATCCAGAAGAGCCTCGACTACATTGTTGACGCTCTTAACGACGGCGATACGGTCGAGTTCCGCAACTTTGGTGTATTCGAGGTTCGCGAGCGCAAGCAGCGTATTGGCCGCAACCCCAACAAGCCTGAAAACGTCGTCACCATCCCTGCGCGCAAAGTGGTGAAGTTCAAGCCCGGCAAGGTTATGCGCGAAAAAATCACCGGCTGTTAATCTTGCCGATTGTCGATTGAGTGGTTCTGCTTAACAAAGGCGTCGAAGACCCAAAACTCGGAAATCAAAAATGGCAAACAACGAGTTCCAGCCGCTACAGGGAATGTCCGATATCCAGGTGCCGGAGATTTATCTTTGGCGCATGATAGAGGAGCGGTCCCGCGAGCTATTCAATTGCTACGGCTATGAAGAGTTGCGGACGCCTTCTCTTGAGAAGCTCTCTGTCTTCAAGCGCTCCATTGGCGATACGACCGATGTGGTGCAGAAGGAGATGTATGCCTTCAAGGACCGCGGTGGCCGCGAATTGGCCCTGCGCCCCGAAGGCACGGCCGGAACAATCCGCCACCTGGCCGGGCGCGGAGAAGAGGGGCTGAATGCCCGGGTTTTCTATATTTCCCCCATGTTCCGTTGCGAGCGCCCCCAGGCCGGGCGAAAGCGGCAGTTCCATCAGGTGGGGGTCGAAGCTACTGGTGAACCAAATCCTTTGGCCGATGCCGAGTGCATTGCTCTCCAGCAACACCTGCTCGAAGCATGGGGTCTTACCGGTTCGAAGATCCAGATCAGCACGCGCGGCATGCCGTCCGATCGCCAGCCCGTTGCCGATGGGCTTCGCAATGCGTTGCAGCCGCATTTGAACGGGCTTTGCGAAGACTGCCAGCGCCGTATCGACGAGAATGTTCTACGGGTCATTGACTGCAAGAATGAAGGATGCGGCGCAATTGTTGATCAGATTCCCTCTGCCATCGAATTTATGAGCGAGGAGTCGCGCACCTATCTTGACCAGGTGATTGCCGCGTTGGGAAAAATGGACATAGAGGTCGAGGTCGATCCCAAGCTTGTGCGCGGATTGGACTACTATGTGCACACCGTCTGGGAAATTACCCATGGTGCGCTTGGCGCACAGAACGCCATCGCCGGCGGTGGCCGCTACGAAATTGCTCTCGGTAAAAAGGCCATTCCCGGTGTCGGTTTTGCTATGGGCATGGAACGTGTGATTACCTCGCTCGAAACGTGCGGCATTACCGCCGAACAGTTTGCGCCGAAAGGCGGAGTCTGGCTGATATCGCTTGGTGAAGATGCTCTTGCTGAAAACATGAAGCTGGCCCGCCAGTTGCGCGAAAAGGGAATTCGTTGCGGCATGGAGCTGTCCGCCAAAAGCATGAAGGCCCAGATGCGCAAGGCCAACCGGATCGGGGCGGAGAAGGTTTTTATCCGCGGTGAGGATGAACTCGCCAAGGGAATTGTTGTTGTAAAGAATATGGAAGAAGGCTCGCAGGAAGAAGTGAGCCTTGAGAATTTAGAATTGGGATTTTAAGGAGACGTACCATGCACCGTTATAGAACACATAATTGCGGCGAGTTGCGAAAGGAAAACATTGATGAAACCGTAAAGGTTTCCGGTTGGGTGCATAGTGTGCGCGACCACGGTGGAATTATCTTTATCGACCTGCGCGACCACTATGGCCTGACCCAGGTCGTTATTGATCCCTCTCAATCCTTCTATAAAGGGGTTGAGCATTGGCGCGTTGAATCCACCATTTGCTTCACAGGAAAGGTGGTTGCCCGCATTCCCGAAGCCGTCAATTCCAGATTGCCGACAGGTGATATCGAAATCGTTGCCGAGGAGATGGAAATGCTCGGCGAATCCAAGGTGATCCCGTTTCAGGTTTCCAAGGAAGAGGAGTGCAACGAAGCGTTGCGGCTCGAATATCGCTTCCTCGACCTGCGTCGCGAAAGCCTGCACAACAATATTATCCTGCGCTCCAAGGTCATTGCCCGTATTCGCGAGCTGATGACTGGCGAGGGTTTCATGGAAATGCAGACGCCGATCCTTACCAGCAGCTCGCCCGAAGGTGCGCGCGATTATCTCGTGCCGAGCCGCGTCCATCCCGGCAAGTTCTACGCCCTCCCGCAGGCTCCCCAGCAGTTCAAGCAGCTGCTCATGACTTCCGGCTTCGACCGCTACTTCCAGATCGCCCCGTGCTTCCGCGACGAAGACGCTCGCGCCGACCGCTCGCCGGGCGAGTTTTATCAGCTCGATATGGAAATGGCCTTCGCCACCCAGGACGATGTTTTCGAAGTGAACGAAAAGGTTCTGCACAAAATCTTTACCGAGTTTTCCGATAAGCAGGTTGACGACGTTCCGTTCAAGCGCATCCCCTATAGGGAAGCGATGGATAAATATGGGAGCGACAAGCCCGACCTCCGCAATCCGCTTATTATGCAGGATGCCACCGAGCTCTTCCGCGACTGCGACTTCAAGGCCTTTGCCGGCGTTGTTGCTTCCGGCGGTGTCGTCAAGACCATTGCCGCCAAGGGGTGTGCCGGCGAGTCGCGCAAGTTTTTCGACGAAATGATCAAGTTTGCGCAGTCCGTCGGCTCCAAGGGGCTCGGCTATCTCCGCTGGAACGATGGCGAAGTCCAAAGCCCGATTGCCAAGTTTCTTTCCGAGGAAACCCTCAACCAGCTCAAGGAGCTCGGCGGGGTGGGCGATGGCGACGTTATGTTCTTCATTGCCGACAAGGCCAAGCCCGCCGCCGAAATCGGCGGAGCTGTCCGCAACGAGCTCGGAAAACGCCTAGGGCTTATCGATCCAAACGTTTTCAATTTCTGCTGGATCGTCGACTTCCCGATGTACGAGCTCGACGACGACGGAAAGGTTGAGTTCTCACACAACCCATTCTCCATGCCGCAGGGGGGAATGGATGATCTGCTCAACAAGGATCCGCTCGAAATCCTTGCCTATCAGTACGATATCGTTTGCAACGGAATCGAACTTTCTTCCGGTGCGGTGCGTAATCACAGCCCCGAGCTGATGATCAAGGCATTTGATATTGCAGGCTACGACCAGTCTATTGTTGAGTCCAAATTCCCGGCACTGCATCGCGCGTTCCAGTATGGCGCGCCGCCGCACGCCGGTATTGCTCCGGGCGTCGACCGCATCATTATGCTGCTGGCTGACGAACCGAATATTCGCGAGGTCATCTCCTTCCCGATGAACCAGAAGGCGCAGGACCTTCTGATGAATGCTCCCGGCGACGTCGAGCATAATCAGATCCGCGATCTTCACCTCAAGGTTCAGCTTCCCAAGAAGGTTGAGAAGGAAATCGAAGACCAGTCCGAATAAGGTTTGTAGTTCCGCCTTCAGGCGGTTAGTCCGCAGAGCCGCCTAAAGGCGGAACTACGTACTTTTGGTATTCCTCGATGGCGTAGCGGTCGGTGCAGCCGGCGACATAGTCGCAGACCGTGCGCCAGAGACCCTCTTGTTCAATGCGTGCGCGCGCCTTGTGTCCCATGGTTCCGGGGTGTTCGATGTAGTGCAGGAAGAGCTTCCGCATCATTTCGGTCGATTCTTGCGTGGCATCGGTGACGCTCTGGTGGAAGTAGAGGTTTTCAAACATGAAGGCGCTGAATTGATCAAGCACCTCCTTCATGCCGGGGCTGAAGGCCACAATGCGCTCCGGCGCGATCATGACATTGCGCACGTTTCCGGGATTGTGTTTTTCGAGCACCCTGAAGGCGTGCTCGGAAGCATCGACCACCTGCAGCTCAAGCATCGTCCGGATGGTGGCGCGTACAAACTGGTATTCGGAAAGGTTGGAATAACGCTCTTTGGTTGCTGCTGCCGCCATTCGCCAGAATTCAGTGGTCTCCAGTTGCCGGAGGGTGACGATGCCCGCCTCGAGACCATCGTCGACATCGTGTGCATGGTAGGTCATGTCGTCGGCAAGATCGGCAATCTGCGCCTCAATGGATTGGAAGGGACCGATTGGATGGCCCTCGAGTTCGGCGCCCTCAAAATGCGCTTCGTGTTTGAGCAGTCCGGCACGTACCTCCCAGGTGAGATTTAAACCTTGGAAGTCGGGGTAGGGCGACTCAATGACTTCGATGCAGCGCAGGCTCTGCAGGTTGTGGTCGAACCCGCCTTCGTTGACCATTAGTTCATCAAGCACATTTTCGCCAACATGGCCGAAGGGACTGTGGCCAATGTCGTGCGCGAGGCAGATGCATTCCGTAAGATCCTCGTTGGCCCTGAGGATGCGTGCGAGCGTACGGCCGACGGCGGACATTTCCATCGTATGGGTCAGACGCGTGCGGTAGTGGTCGGCCATGCCGTTCACAAAAACCTGCGTCTTGTATTCCAGTCGGCGGAAGCAGCGGCTGTGGAAAATGCGGTCGCGGTCACGCGCAAAGCACGAGCGCAACGGGTGTGGCACCTCCTTGTGCTTGCGCCCAAGGCTCCCCACACTTTTACTTGCGTAAGGGGCCAGATGCTTCTCCTCGGTGCTCTCCCAGTCTTTTCTCGCGTGCTTCATAGAGGTGTACTATAAAGCGTGCCACGGGCGAGTCAAACCGGAGACGATTGAATGTACGAAAAAACGATTTCGAAAAAGACGGTGTTTGAGGGGCGCATCCTGGATGTGGATGTGCTGGAGGTGGAATTGGAGGATGGGCGCCGATCGATCCGCGAGATCGTTCGGCATGGCGTGGCCGTGGCGATCATTCCGCGTCTGCCTGATGGCCGGTTCATATTCATTCGCCAGTTCCGCAAGGCGATGGAGCGGGTTTGCTTCGAGGTGGTGGCCGGAAACTGCGACCCCGGCGAGCCGGAGGAGGTTTCCGCGGCACGGGAGCTTCAGGAGGAGACGGGATACGCTCCTGATTCGTTGGAACTGCTTGGCCCAATCTATCCCAGTGTCGGATACTGCACCGAGCGCATCGATGTCTACTTTGCCGAGGTTTCCGAGCAGGGCGAAACCGATCTCGATGAAGATGAACACATCGAAACCGTCATCCTCAGCGAAGCCGAAATGGACGAAATGATCCGCACCAACCAGATCGCCGATGCCAAGACCCTCGCCGCCTGGATGCTCTATAAGGCTAAAGGGAACCAATCTTGACATTATTGCGGCTTTGAATACACAGTCTCCCTTTTCCCATGGCGACGAGAAACGTTGCTTTTCTAAACAAGGTTTAATGAGAGGAATCATGAGCGATAAAGCAAAAATCATCTACACGATCACGGACGAGGCGCCGGCATTGGCCACGCATTCACTGCTTCCAATCATCGAGGCCTACACAAGCGCAGCGGGTGTTGTGGTCGAAACGCGGGATATTTCCCTGTCGGGTCGTATTCTTGCAAACTTTCCTGATTTTCTGACGGAGGAGCAGCGCATCGGAGACGCCCTTGCCGAACTGGGTGAGCTCGCACAGACTTCGGAAGCGAACATTATTAAGCTGCCCAATATCAGTGCCTCCATTCCCCAAATAAAGGCCGCCATCGCCGAGTTGCAGTCGAAGGGGTGCAACCTTCCTGATTATCCGGAGGAGCCGTCCTCTGCCGAAGAGGAGTCCATCAAGGCCCGCTACGACAAGGTGAAGGGCAGTGCAGTGAACCCCGTGCTTCGCGAAGGCAACTCCGATCGTCGCGCCGCCGCTGCTGTCAAACAATATGCCAGGCACCATCCTCACCGCATGGGTGCGTGGTCGGCCGACTCTCGGTCCGTTGTCTCCAGCATGCCGGGCAACGATTTCTTCGGAAATGAAAAATCCGTTACGCTTCCGGAAGCGACGACGGCCAAAATCGAGCTGGTTGCCTCCGACGGCGGCACGACGGTTCTCAAGGATAATCTGATGCTTCAGGCCGGCGAGGTGCTCGACGGCACCTTTATGAGCGCCAAGGCATTGGAGCAATTCCTCGCGGAGCAAGTTGTTGCAACCAAGGAAGCGGGTACGCTCTTCTCGCTCCACATGAAGGCGACCATGATGAAGGTTTCTGACCCGATCATCTTTGGGCACTGCGTCAAGGTTTTCTACAAGAACATCTTCGAAAAACATGCCGACACCATCGCGGAGCTTGGCGTCGACGTGAAGCATGGCATTGGAGACCTCCATGCCAAGCTCGAAAACCTGCCGGCCGACAAGAAGGCCGAGATCGAAGCCGATATTGCGGCGATCTATGAATCCGCGCCGGACATTGCCATGGTCAACTCCGACAAGGGCATCACCAACCTCCACGTGCCGAGCGACGTGATTATCGATGCCTCCATGCCTGCGGCGATCCGCGCCTCCGGCCAGATGTGGAACAAGGACGGCCAGCAGCAGGACACCAACTTTATCATTCCGGATCGCTGCTACGCCGGCGTTTATTCCGAGGCGGTAGACTTTTGCAAGAAGAACGGCGCATTCGATCCCGCAACCATGGGTAGCGTGCCGAACGTTGGCCTCATGGCGCAAAAGGCCGAGGAGTATGGCTCGCACGACAAGACCTTCGAGATCCCTGCCGACGGCATTGTGCGCATAAGCGATGCCGCAGGCAGCGTACTCATCGAGCATGCGGTGGAGCAGGGCGATATCTGGCGCGCCTGCCAGGTAAAGGACGCGCCGATCCGCGATTGGGTGAAGCTTGCCGTGAGCCGTGCCCGCGCAACCGGTGCACCGGCCATCTTCTGGCTCGACGAAAACCGCGCCCACGACGCGCAGCTGGTCGAAAAGGTAAATGAGTATCTCAAGGATCACGACACCGAGGGGCTGGACATTCAAATCATGGCGCCGGTTGAAGCGACCCGCATATCGCTTGAGCGCGCGAAGGCCGGCGAAGACACCATCTCCGTTACCGGAAATGTGTTGCGCGACTACCTGACCGACCTCTTCCCGATTCTTGAGCTGGGCACCAGCGCCAAGATGCTGTCCATCGTTCCGCTCATGAACGGCGGTGGCCTCTTTGAAACCGGTGCGGGCGGTTCTGCGCCGAAGCATGTCCAGCAGTTCGAGGCGGAAAACCACCTGCGCTGGGATTCTCTCGGCGAGTTCCTCGCGCTTGGCGTGTCGCTTGAGCACCTTGCGGCGGTCTTCCAAAACGACAAGGCGCAGATTCTGGCCGACACACTCAACACAGCCAACGCCAAGTTCCTCGAAGAGAACAAGTCGCCGGGGCGGAAAGTGCACCAGCTCGACAACCGCGGCAGTCATTTCTATCTCGCGCTATACTGGGCGCAGGCGCTCGCTGCGCAGGATGCGGACGCCGGGCTCAAGGCGCGCTTTGCGCCGCTGGCGGAAGCGCTGGCTGCCAACGAATCGAAAATCGTCGAGGAACTGAACACCGTTCAGGGCCAGTCCATGGACATTGGCGGCTACTACCGCCCGGATGAAGAACTAGCCTTCAAGGCCATGTGCCCAAGCGAAACCTTCAACACTGCACTTGCCGCATTGTAGACGCCGTACTGGAGGATTAAATGGATTATCCCGACGCTGATGAGCACTACACGGATATCGAGCCGCTCGGCCAGGGCTCGTTTGGCGAGGTGCATAGTGCCCGGGATGTGCTGCTTGGGCGCAAGGTGGCGATCAAATCGATCAAGGAGCGCTTCCGCGGTGACGATGAGGTAGTCGACCGCTTTCTGAAGGAGGCGCGCGGGACGGCTCAGCTGGAGCACCCCAATATCATGCCGGTGCACGAGGCGGGGGTGGATGAGCGGTTCGGGGTCTTTTTCACGATGAAGAAAATCGAGGGGGAGGATCTCAAGGAGATCCTGGACAAGCTTCAGGCAAATACCGCCTTCTATGAAAAGACCTATTCGTTCAACTTCCTTCTCGAGGTTTTTCTGGCGGTTTGCAACGGCGTGGCTTTTGCGCATAGCAAAGGGGTGATCCACCGGGATTTGAAGCCGGCCAATATTATGGTTGGGCAGTACGGTGAAGTGCTGATTCTCGATTGGGGGCTGGTGAAGAAAGTCGACTCGGAAGGGGATTCTGATGCAGATGTCCATCTCCGCATGGACGGGGCCGAGGGCGGTTCGGAAACTCTGGATGGGGCGGTTTCCGGAACGCCAAACTACATGTCGCCGGAGCAAGCCGACGGGCGTGTTCAGGATGTTGGTTTTCAGAGCGATGTCTACAGCCTTGGTTCAATCCTCTACCACATCCTTACCTACTATCCGCCATTCGAGAAAGCGCAGATCCGCCGTCTGCTTGAAAACGTGAAGACCGGCAATTTTATTCCGCCTCGTAAGCGGTTCCCCGAGCGGATGATCCCACGCGAGCTGGAGGCGATTTGTCTTAAGGCAATGTCGCTTCATCCGATTGCCCGCTATCACTCGGTCGAATATCTTGCACAGGATGTCCGCAATTATATCGGAAACTTTGATGTAAAGGCATACAGGGCACCGCGCTGGATGCGCTTTTGGAAAACCTGCAAACGCAATCCGGTCAAGGCCGGTGTGGCCGCTGCGGCTGTGTCGGCATTTCTGCTCGCCTTCGGCGCGCAGCGCACAATGCTCTACGGAAGCTATTCCTCCAGCATCGGGCGGGCGGCCGAGCTGCGCCTGGAAGGAAACAGACTCGTTGATGAAGCCACGGGGCTTTACGATGAACTGCAGGTTCTCGGTGCAGAATCCGAGCTCAAGGAAAGATCGCTTCGGGAGATTGAACTTGAAGCGCTTCTTGAAGCACGGGATACGGAGATTGCTGCCAAGTACAACGTGGCGGAGGCGTTGTATGAAAGTGTGCCGGAGATGTACCGGAAGAAACCTGCGGTGCATGAGGGGTATGTTGGAATCATGCGCCGGCGGATCGATTTGGCATTGCATCGCAAGCAGTATGAGCGAGCTCGCCAATGGCTTGAAACCGTACGGCTTCGGATTGCCCAGCCGGATGTGCAGGTGGGGGCGGAGACGCTTCGGAAGCTGGAGAAAGTACAAGATCTCATTGCCGGGAAGGGACGTTTGGAGATCACTGGTCCCGATAGTATCCACGATGTAATCGTTTGGCCCATGCTTGAAGATGAAGATACCCCGTGCATGGTGCAGGGAGATGCCGTCAAGCACGGGAAGCTCCCTGTTCAGATTGACACTATCGCGAAGGGGTCCTACATCCTGCAGGTTACCTGCGCTGATGGAGGAATGGTGCCATACTCGGTTCATGTCGGCCACGGCGAGATGAAGCAGGTTGATTTGGATGTCCCCGGTTCCATTCCCGATGGAATGGTTTATGTTCCCGCCGGCGACTTTATTTTTGGTGGCGAAGATTCGCACTTCTACCGCGAGCGTCGACGTTCCCTGCCTTCCTTCTTCATTAAGAAGCACGAGGTCACGGTGGCCGAATATCTCGAATTCTGGGAAACGCTTTCCGGTTCAGACTTGAAGTCCGAATACAAAAGCCGCATCCGTTTCCACCCGCAGGATCGCCGCTTTGTTGAAGCGTGGGACGAACAGGGCGATTTGGCTGATGAGCGGTTGAGCCTGGAATATCCCGTGGTCGGAATCCCGCTCGAAGCGGCCAAGGCATTTTGCGAATGGAAGAGTCGGCGGATGGGGGCATCCATCCGTTTGCCGACCGCCATGGAGTGGGAAAAGGCCGCCCGCGGGGTAGATGGACGCAGGTATGTTTGGGGAAATGGTTTTCCAAAAGGAGCGAACTTTGCGCTTACGATGGGGAATAAGAAGGGCAAGGCCCGCTTTCCTCTTTGGGCGCCGCCCGGAAAGTTTATTCGCGATGTTTCTGTCTATGGCGCGTACGACATGGCCGGCAACGTCCGTGAAATGACCTCCACGCTATTGCCCGGAAACGATACGTTCTATCAGCTTAAGGGCGGAAGCGCCTCCACGCCGGAAAACTTTCTGCCGTGCAGCTATTCCTCCGATACTCCCGTTATTCCTTCCGATGTCGGCTTCCGCTATGTGCAGGAAATCCCGGATAGTCCCTAGGATTAGCGGTCGCTTGTCAATATTGGGGTGGTGGGATTCTTGAGGTCGATTATGTCGGAGAGGATGTTCAAGGTTTCTTCAAGGACGATGTCGTTGGTGTCGTCTTTCTCTTCGTCGAGAAATGCGCCGTTTTGGATGTCGTCGAGTTCCTTTTCAGCCTCGGCTTCGGTGATGCGGGCATCAAGTGAAAGCGAAACGCTTTTGGTTTCATAGCGATCCTTGAGCCGTTCGCGCCGTTGCAGGTAGACCTTGAATTCGCCGTTGCTTTCAATGCGCTCGCTGGATTGTTCGGCAAGCAGCGGGATAAGTCCATCAGGGCCGTTCTCGGTGCGGTACATGGCCGGGCGGATGGTGTCCCACGGCAGGGCGTGCTCGAGCGAGTCTTCGCCAATATCCATCACATCAAGGTAGGAGGGGATGATGATGTCCGGTATGACGCCCTTGAGCTGGGTGGAGCCGCCGTTGATGCGGTAGAAGCCGGCGGTGGTTAGCTTGAGCGATCCGCGGCGGTTTCCAATAAGCGGCATAAGGGTCTGCACAGTACCTTTGCCGTGCGTCTGTTTGTCGCCCACGATGATGGCCCGCTTGTAGTCCTGCAGTGCGGCCGCGAGAATTTCGGAGGCCGATGCGCTGAGGCGGTTGACAAGGACGATCATGGGGCCGTCATAGCTGACTTCCGGGTCGGCGTCGGGCAACACCTGCACCCCCGCGCGTTCCTTGACCTGTACAATGGGGCCGGATGAGATGAACAACCCGGCGATCTCGATCGCTTCGATAAGCGAGCCGCCTCCATTGTTGCGCAGGTCGAGTACAAGACCTTCAATGCTTTCAAGAATAAGCTCGTTAACCAGTCGCCGAATATCGGAGGAGGCGCGTCGGGCATCCTTTTCATTATTATTGGCTGCGGCGAAGTCGGCGTAGAAATCGGGGAGGGAGATGACCCCAAGTCGGCGGATTTCTCCATTTTCGAGCGGGAGCTCTTTTATTTCGCTTTTGGCGGCTTGTTCCTCGAGTTTTACTTCGTCACGGATGAGGTCGATCTTCTTTGTGCGGGTTCCTGAGCGATCGGAGGCGGGAATAATGGTGAGTACGACCTTTGAATCGATCTCTCCCCGGATAAGGCGGACGGCTTTGTAGAGCGGCCAGTGAAGGATGCTTACGGGTTCTTTGTCCCCCTGTGCCACCGCAATGATTTTATCGCCGGCCTTCAGTCGCCCGTCCTGCTCGGCTGGGCCGCCGGGAATGATGCGCACAATTTTTGCCGCCCCGTCTTCGGGGCGCAGCATGGCACCAATGCCGACGAGAGAGAGCTTCATGTTGATGTCGAAGTCTTCCGTGCTGCTGGGCGACATATAGTCGCTATGCGGATCATAGACATGGGAAAAGGAAGAGAGATAGCGTTGAAGAAGCATCTCCTCATCGAACGATTCCATTGTAAGCTTGAACTGCTTGTAGCGCTCGAGGATGAACTCTTCGGGGGAGAGGTTTTCCATTTCGGCATCTTCGTCGTATTCACTGTCTGCATCGGCGACAATGTTGGTAGTGATGGTTTCGACGGAGTCGGCTACGTTGGTTGCAATGCTTTGGGCAGAGTCGGTCGTATTGGTGGACGCCTCTTCTTGTTCCTCAGTGTAGACCTGCTTGGAGACGAGCCGGGCAACATATTCGTTCTTGATGCGTTTGCGCCACAGCTCGTTCCATTCAGATTCGTCCGCCGGCCACTTGGTCTCCTTTCGGTCCCACAGGAAGCTTTCGTTGATGGTTGTATCAAAGCCTTTTTGTAATAACTCTTCGGCGAAGATCGTGCGGTTTTCGATTCGTTCCATCAGGATGTCGAACGCGCGGATGGCAAAGCTTATATCGCCTTTGCGCAGTTGCTTGGCCAGTGATGGAGCATCCTCGGAGAAGGAATCGATGTCGGACTGGAGGTAGTAGCTCCGTGATGGATCGAGCGAGTCGATGAAAAGATTAAAGGCGTTTGTGGAAATATGTTCGTCGAATGGAAGCTGATTGAGGTGAAAAAGCGGTAGTGAATAGGCCACGGAGCGGGAAATCTTTCTGGTGTTGAGATCGCTTTTTTCAACATTGCAGTTCCCAAGCATGGGAATAGCAACAGGCAACACAATCAGCATGAGTGATCTAAGTTTCATGTAAATCCTCTTGTAAATAATAGGAAACCACACTCTATCGGTCGACCTTTGGTAAAACAAGTCCACTTTCCGGTATAGATTCCGGTCTTTTCCCCCTAAATATACACCTTTCGGGGGTTGGGTATTTGGGCGTTCATTGATTCTGGACAGCAAATGGATGCAGATGTTCAAAGAAGGGAATTCTGGGCATCCACTCATGGGCCGGGGATGATACAGGATTCATTTTTCATGTGCAGGCGGTTGCAATCGCATGCACAGTTCGCCACGATGCGCGGAATATGAAAAAAGAAATCAATTTAAGCGGCGGAATCGACCTTGATGTAGTGGTCGATAATTCGGAAAAACGGATCGATGGCCGGAAGGCCGACGAACTGCGGTCGGTCAAGTTTACGAAGGACTTCATTACTTCGGCAAAAGGATCGGTTCTGGTGGAGATGGGCAATACCCGCGTGATTTGCACGGCCAGTGTGGATGAAAACGTGCCCGGCTGGATGCGGTTCCAGAAGGTGCCAGGCGGATGGGTGACGGCAGAATACAGCATGCTTCCCGGTGCCACGCAGGACCGTACCCAGCGTGAGGCCACAAGAGGCAAGATCGGCGGGCGCACCATGGAGATCCAGCGACTTATTGGACGCTCGCTGCGCGCCGTGGTCGATCTGAAAAAGCTGGGGCGCCGCCAGATTTATCTGGATTGCGATGTTATCCAGGCCGATGGCGGAACCCGTACGGCTTCCATTACAGGGGCCTATGTAGCCCTGAAGCTGGCCGTCAACCGTCTGATGAAAGAGGGGCTGATCAAAGAGGACCCCGTCATCGAAGGCCTCGCCGCCATCAGCGCCGGTATCAATAAGCAGGTGCCAATCCTCGACCTCTGCTACATCGAAGACTCCTCCGCCGAGGTTGATGCCAACTTCGTCATGACCGAATCCGGGAAGATTATCGAAGTGCAGGGCACTGCCGAAGGCGCCCCGTTCAGCAAGGATGAGCTGATGCAGATGATGGCCCTGGCCGAAAAAGGTGTCGGCGAGCTGGTTGAAATGCAAAAAGCCGTTCTCTCCTGAGTCGGCGCAACTACAGCATGCGCTTGGCTTGTGTCTTCCACTGTGAGGCTTGTTTTTCCTCGGCGCGGGCAATCAGCTCCGTAAATCATTGTTCTTGTAATATTCCACTTTGCCCTCTTCGGCAAAGCCGGTAACCTTTTTTACAAGCGCTAGCCGCTGTTCTGCGGACAGGGCTGAAAACCGCCTTGCGATGGCGGCCTTTTCTTCGACAAACTCAGGTTTTTCCGCGCCGGTGATAAGAACGGAAACCGGGAGCGACAGTGTGAAGTTGATGCACTCCTCAATCGAAAGCGCGTCCGGAATGACCGGGTTGCCGGATGTCCACGTTACCGTTCCGTTCATCTCCTTGCGGGCAAAGAAACGGCCGTCGGCCAGCGTCTTCATGGCCAGAATGCCGATGTTGTTGTCCAGCAGCTCAGGAATGGTCTGTTCTACAAAGCTGTGTTTGGATGCGGCATCGATGGGATTGATCGGGAGCTGGCAGGCGGTGCAGGCATCGCGTGCCGCGCTGTGTTCGGTCATGCGGGCGAGGGCATAGGGCGAGGCATGCCCCGTAAAGCCGATGTGTCGCACCTTCCCTTCCTGCTGCGCCTTCAACGCTTCATCCAGTACGCCCTTGGTCAGCCGGTCATCGGTGTCTTCGGGGGTTTTTAGCGAATGAATCTGCCAGAGGTCGATGACTTCCGTCTTCATCCGGTTCAGCGACCCTTCGAGGTGCCTGCGTGCGGTGTGGGCATCCCTTGCCGTTGTTTTGGTCATCAGGAAAATGTCGTCGCGGTATTTGGGAATGAGGTATTTCCCGTATCGCTCCTCGCTGCGCCCCTTGCCATAGCTTTCGGCATTGTCGAAAAAGCGAATACCCTCTTCAATTGCTTTTTCGATCACGGCCTGCACAACAGCTTCATCTTCCGGCCAGCCAATGTGGAATCCGCCCAAACCCAGGCATGTGGTTTTTTCACCGCATTTACCAAGGGTTCTTTTGGGAAGAACAGAACCTAGGCGATCCGAATCGGAACCTCCAGAACATGCCGCCAACGGGGCAAGGATGGTTCCGGAAACGACCAGTTGCTGAAGCAATTCGCGTCTTTTCATGCGGGGATGTTAATCCCGAGCATCGATTCAGGAAAGCCAAAACAGGCAAATCTACATGTTGGAGACGACGGCGTCTGCGAATTCGGAGCAGGAGAGCCAGGTGGCATTTTCCATCATGTGGGCAAAGTCGGCGGTGACGGTCTTTTTTCGGATGGCGGCATCGACAGCTTCGATTACCAGATCGGCGGCTTCTGTCCATGACAGATAGCGCAGCATCATCTCACCCGAAAGAATCAGTGAGCAGGGGTTTACTTTGTCCTGTCCGGCAATGTCGGGTGCTGTGCCATGGGTGGCCTCGAATACCGCCTTGCCGTCGCGATAGTTGATGTTTGCCCCCGGCGAGATTCCAATTCCGCCAACACAGGCCGCAAGGGCGTCGGAGACATAGTCGCCGTTGAGGTTGAGTGTGGCGATTACATCATAGTCCTGCGGCTTGAGCAGGATGTTCTGCAGGAAAGCATCGCAGATGCAGTCCTTGACCACGATCTCCTCGCCGGTATTGGGGTTCTTCAGCTTGTAGACCTCTTCTGTGCCGTGATAGACCGCGCCGAACTCCTCTTTGGCAAGCTCATAGCCCCATTGGCGGAATGCGCCTTCGGTAAACTTCATGATGTTGCCTTTATGCACGAGTGTTACCGATTTGCGGTTGTTGTGGATGGCATACTCAATGGCTGCGCGGATCAGGCGTTGCGAACCACTTCTGGAAACGGGCTTTACGCCGATGCCGGAGTCTTCCGGGAAGCGGATATTCTTCACACCCATTTCATTTTGCAGGAAGTCGATCACCTTGATGGCCTGTTCCGATTCGGCGGCCCATTCGATGCCGGCATAGATATCTTCCGAGTTTTCACGAAACACGACCATGTCGACCCGGTCGGGATTGTAGACGGGGGAGGGAACGCCGTGGAACCACTTGACCGGACGCTGGCAGACGTAGAGATCAAGTTCCTGGCGCAGGGTTACGTTCAGGCTGCGGCGCCCGCCGCCGACGGGAGTGGTGAGTGGTCCCTTGATGGCGATGCGGTACTCGTCAATGGCTTTCAGCGTTTCGTCCGGCAGCCAGGTATCCTCGCCGTAGACCGTGTTGGCTTTCTCTCCGGCATAGATTTCCATCCACTGGATTTTTCGTTTTCCGCCATAGGCTTTTTCAATGGCGGCACTGACCACCTTGGTCATTGCCTCTGTGATTTCCGCCCCGACGCCGTCGCCTTCGATCACGGGAATGATAGGGGTGTCCGGTACGTCCAGATGGCCATATTCCAGCACTGTTATTTTTCCGCCTTCGGCAGGCACTTGAATCTTGTCGTAGTTCATGGGAAGGCTCCTTGTTGCGTACTGCTCCGCGTCTATTGATCACTTTGAAATGATCAATCGTTTTGCTTGTGGGCGGTTCAGTTCTTCTTTTTCTTTGGGTTGCGCCGGGCGTTTTTTTTCGGGGCATCGTCCTTGGCGTGGACTTTGTTGCGTTCGCCGGGGGCAAGCCGCCAGATCGTCTGTTCGCGGATTTTGCTGCGAGTGTGCTTTTGCTTGTCGGGCGTATTTTTGGGTTTGATGTTTCCGGAATAGTTCTTGATCTGTTCGCTGTGGAAGGGATGGTCTTCGTCCACTTCGATTTCTTCCCCGAGAAGAGAGAGGATATCGCGCAGATAGCTCTTTTCGGTGGGGTCGCAGAAGCTGAGCGCAGAGCCGGATGCTCCGGCGCGGGCAGTACGTCCGATTCGGTGCACGAAGGTTTCCGGCTCGTTGGGCAGATCGAAGTTAATGATGTGGGAAATGTTTTCAATGTCGATGCCGCGCGCCGCGAGGTCGGTGGCGATCAGCACGGGGGTTTTGCCGGAGCGGAAGGCATCGAGGATATCCTGCCGGTGCGCCTGCGCTTTGTCTCCATGAAGCACGTCGATGGGAAGCTCTGATTTTTTCAGCTGTTCGGTCAGTCGGTCGGCCCCGCGGCGGGTGCGGCAGAAAACCAGCACGCGCTCGTAGTCCAGCTTCCGGAGAATCCATTCAAGCAGGGCGAACTTATTGTTCTTTTCCACATAGTAGAGCGATTTGGCAATATTTTCGGCCGCCGCCGAGACGGGGTCGCTTGAAATATGCATAGGCTTGTGCAGGATGCCGGTGGCCAGCTGAAGGGCCTCTTTCGGCATGGTGGCGGAAAAAAAGAGGGCCTGCCGGGTCTGCGGCAGCATGGGGGCAATCTTGCGGATATCGGGCGCGAAACCCATGTCGAGCATGCGGTCGGCTTCGTCGACCACGAACACCTCGATCTGATCGAGCTTGAGCGCCTTGCGGTCGATCAGGTCGAGCATGCGGCCGGGCGTGGCAACCAGGATGTCAACCCCTTCACGCAGGGTTAGGATTTGGTCTTCGTATTCGGTTCCGCCGTGGATAAGCAGGGTGGTTAGATCGGTGTGGGCGGCGAAGGCCTTGATGTTTTCATGGAGCTGGATTGCCAGCTCGCGGGTAGGGGAGAGGATCAGCGAGCGGACGCGTATTTCGCGTGCTGCCGTCCATGCCTCTTCCAGTTTTTGGATGAGCGGCAAGGCGAACGCGGCGGTCTTTCCTGTTCCGGTGCGGGCGCAGCCAATGATGTCGCGCCCGGTCTGGATGGCTGGGATGGCCTCGGCCTGGATCGGGGTCGGTTTCTTGAACCCGGCATCGGCCACGGCGCGCAGAATTGATTCGTCGAAATTGAATTGGGAGAATTCCATAGGGCGCGAAAGCTACCGTGCCTGCGGTGCGTTGTCAAACGAGGGCAAAAAGAAAACCCCGCTGGGTGGGCGGGGCACTCTCGGAGTAGTGGAGCGGCGACGATGGGTTCATTTGGGTTGTCGCATGTGCTCCAACAATAGGTTGTTGTTGGGTTCGCTATGTAATACGGGGGTTCTTTGGTGAGTGTTATCCAGAAACCCGACTTTTTTTCATTTTTTTTGAAATAACCAGAAAACCCCAATAAAAGGGGGCTTCTTGACCGAAAAAAGTCTAGGGCGAGTACTTTTGTCAGAAAACAGGAATAAACAAAGCAACAATTCCCGATACGATCAAAGTGGACTTTTTTACGGAACATTTTGCTGAAAATCAGGTCTATATCAGTGAAGGGAGTTCCCTTGAAGCCGGCGACACGGAGATACAAATCATTAGAGGATGCCATGTCCAGATTGTGTTGAGTCGCAGTCGACAGGCAAATGATTCACTTAAAGCTCGTGATGCCCGGCAAAGCCCCGATGAGCGCGTCGGGGCTTTCATTTATGGGCAAAAAAGAACCCCGCTGGGTAGGCGGGGCTCTCTCGGAGTAGTGGAGCTGGCGACGAATGTTGGGTTCACTTGGGTTGCCGCATACGCTCCCTGCTAAATTGTTGGGTTCATTATTGAATACGGGGGCTATTTGCCAAACGTTATCCAAAAATCGGTTTTTTTGGAAATAGCTTGAAACCCCAAGGGCAACCCATGGCCAATCCCCTTGTTTTTATAGCCCATCGGGAAAGAGGTCGCCGAGTTTGGGTTCTTGGCCGGGCGGGGTGCGTTTGGGGATGGTTTTTCTGGCATCGGCCAGGCATCGTGCCATGAATTCCTCCGATGACATGGTCTGCGCGCCCGCGCTCGAAACGGTGTCGTGTTCGGCGTGGTCGGAGGTGACGACAAGGGAGTTTTCAGGATTTGGAAGTTTGCAGACGAGCTGCTCGATCACCGTATCTGCCGAGAGGTTGGCCGGCGAGAAAAGGACTTCAAGGTATTTCGAGGTCAATGCCGTGTCGCTGCCGGTTTCGCGGCCGTCGAATACGATGGCGATCTGTCGTGCCATGTTGTGCGCCGTCTCTTCAACCATTCGTACCAGCCGATGCCGCGCGCCCTGAATATCCGTCCGTAGCAATCTCGCCAGTTCCTCCGCCTGATGGAGCAGGTTGTAGCCGTCGATGATGAGCCATTCATAGTGCATTATTTTTTCCGCCTGCGGCCGAGCCGGGGTCTTTTTCCCGTTAACAGCTTTTCAAGCTGTCGCTTGAAGTCATCTTTGGCGGCGAGGCCTTGTTCATAGATGGCTTCTGCCTTGTGGAAGTCGAGAATCTCCACATCCAGCAGGGGCGGGTGCACATAGATGTCGACGGGATGGTTTGCGAGTTTTTCCTGCGCGATGGCATCCATCATGACTTGGTAGGTGTGGGAAATCGCCTCCAGAGGCGAGGGGGGCTTGTTTTTGGGCGTGGAGCGCTCGCCGATGATGTCCACTGCGATACGGATGTCGCATTTTCTGTCCAGCAGGTCGTGCGGGACATTGTTCACCAGACCGCCATCCACCAGGACCTGATCGTCATTCATTACTGGTGTGAAAATGTAGGGGATCGCCATGCTGGCGCGGACGGCTAAAAGCAGGTCGCCGGAGTCGAATGCGATTTGCTTCCTTCTCCAGAAATCGGTCGCTACGCACGTGAATGGAGTCTCCAGTTCCTCAAAGGTGGAGACCTGCATTTGTTCGTAGAGGAAACCTAGAAACTTTTCACCCTTGAGCAATCCCTGTGGTTTAAGGCTGAAATGCGGATCGATCAATGAGAGCGCCTTGAACGGCTCTTTGCCGCGGATGATTTCCTTGATCGAGCTGCTGCGCTGCGGGATCAATTGTCTAATCATTTCAACAATGTTGGCTGCGGAATGGCCGGAGGCATACAGTGCGCCGAGAATGCTTCCAATGCTTGTGCCTGTGATGCAGTACGGCTTGATGCCCAGCTCGTCGAACACCTCCAAGATGGGGATGTGCGCGAATCCCTTCGCTCCTCCGCCTCCGAGTGCCAGTCCGATCTTCTTCATGTCAGCGCCTCCTGATGGCGGTTTTGATTTCGTGCAGTTCGGGAGAGCGGAGCATACCGGCCAGCGAAAGGTAGACCAGCGCCCCAAGGGAGATGGAGAGGGCGACAACGGCCAGTTGAGCGACCTTGGAGGGAAGCAGGCCTTCAAGGATCGGGGAAAGGAATTGCGTTGCGGCCCATGCGGCGATCGCCATGACGAGGGCGGTGAAGAGGCTACGGATGAAAGTCCGGAGGATTTCCAGCCATTGGATGTTTTTGACGCGGCGGGCGAGGATGATGCCTAGGATGGTTACGTTGACTGCTCCAGCGAGTACGGTGGAGAGCGCCATGCCGGCATGTTTCCAGTAGGTTGGAAGGGTGAGGATGAAGGCAATGTTCATGGTTAGGTTCAACAGGACGGCCAATAGGCCGATGCGTACGGGGGTTTTGGTGTCCTGCATGGCGTAGAAGGCGGGAACGAAGATTTTGGCGGCGCTGAAGACGACGAGGCCGGGGGCATAGAAGCACAGCGCGCGGGCGCTGAGCAGGGTTGATTCGGTGTTGAAGCTTCCGCCCCACTCGAAGACGGTTTGAATGATTGGCGACGATAGCACCAGCAACCCGAGTGAGGCGGGCACCATGATGAATATGAGATATTTAAGAGAATGGGTAAGGGTTTCTCCGAAGGAGTCCTGATCGTCCTCGGCGGCATGGACGGAAAAAGTGGGCAGCAATACTGTCGCCATGGCAGTGGCAATGATGCCCAAAGGGAAGTAGACCAATCGTTCGCTGTAGAAAAGGGCGGCGGGAGCCCAGTCCCCGACCCACACAGCAAGATAGCCATCGATCAGAACATTGATTTGTGTGATTCCTGCGCCAAGGGCGGCGGGACCCATCAGCAACAGGATCTGGCGAATGTGGGGATCATCCCAGTGGCTGGAAAACCTAAACGGGCATCCAAAACGTTTTAATGCGGGTATTTGAATGGCGATCTGCGCAACGCCGGCCAGCAGAACCGCACCGGCCAGCAGGTGCGCCCGGTTGGCTGGGTCGTTCCCCACGAGCGGGAACACCAGCATGGAAGCAATAAGAATCAGATTCAGCAGGCAAGGCGCAAAGGCCGAGGTGGAAAAATGCCTGTAGGAGTTCAGGATCGCCATGCAAAGCGCCGCCATGCAGATAAACAGCACATAGGGAAACATGATGCGCGACAAGGAAAAGTTTGCCATCCATTTCTCGGACAGGCCGGGAAGGTGGAGAGCAACGGAAAAGAGCAGGACTCCGACAATGGCAATGGCGGAAAGTACGATAAAGGCCATGGTAACGACTTTTGAAGCCATTTCCCAGGCCTCCTTGTCGCTTTGCTTTGTACGAACCTCAATAAGTACAGGAACGAATGCGGCGGAGAGGGCGCCCTCGCCGAACAGGCGGCGGAAGAGGTTGGGAATCTTGAAGGCCACCAGAAAAGCGGAAGCCATCAGGGAGGTTCCAAAAAAATAGGCAAAGACAACATCGCGCACCATGCCAAGCCCGCGGCTGAGCAATGTGAAGCTACCGACGATCCCCGCCGACCGGATTACCTTCCCGTTTTTCAAGCAGAGCCCCCTTGGTTTTGATTGCGTTGCTTGATCGAAAGAATTAAATGTATGTCATCAAACACGGTAGTTCAAAGCAGAATAGGTGCATTTTATGAATGATCCTGGACAAATCTTGATGGGTGACAGCGAGGCGATCAAGTCGTCGTATGACGAGATGAATACTATGGCGATCGATCGGGATCTGAGTGATCATCCGGTGAAACCGTTGCGGCGAAGGCAAACCACCTTGGCGGATTCGGTTTCTATTTCGGGGCCCGGAACGTTCATGGGCAAGGCCACTCGTACCATTTCGTTCGAGCCGACCAATATGGAGGGGTGGTGGCTCGATCGTACTGACCTGCCAGGATCCCTGCCGATCCGTGTCGGCATTTCCAACGTCTGGACCACCGGGCAGATTGTCAGCAATATCGTGTTGCGCAGCGGTAACCCGCACAACTATGTCCGCATGGTGGAGCACATCATTTCGCTGCGGATGAGTATGGGAATCGACAATGTCATGATCAAGATCGATTCGGGTGATCCCCCCTTGTTCGAGCGGGGCAGCCTTGATTTGATTGAAACGCTCGACAAGTGCGGCAAGATCGAGACGGATCGGCCGGTGCAGTATGTCACCGTCAAGGAACCGGTCACGGTTGGTGGAAGCTATGGCGATTTCGTGACGCTCGCTCCGCCGGACGATCCGGACAACCCGCAGCTAACGGTTGATTGCGGCATCAACTTCAACACGGCCATTGGTCAGCAACGCATTGTTTTTCCGGTTTGCGAGGATCTGGTGCGCATGGCGGCGGTTGCCCGCACGAACACATCGCTTGGAAAGGTGGTTTATTGCGCTACCATTGGCCGTATTTTCGCCGATGTGCGCAATCTGGGCTATAATAATAAGAATGTCTCCATTGCAGGGAAGAATCGCTACATCAACGAGCCGCGCCTTCCGCACGAGGGCAAGGCGCTCGAAGCGGTCTGGCACCGCGCCGTGCTCGATCTGCTCGCTGCCATTGCGCTGGTTAACAACGGGTTGTTTGTCGGCAAGATCAAATCCTACAAGGCCGGACACCGTTTGGATTGCGAACTCATCAAGCAACTCTATTTGAATCAGGTACTGGTTCCGCTCGACGAGTATGGAAAATAGTATTCAACACCAAGGCACGAAGCCCACCAAGGTCCACAAAGGGGTTCTTAGGGTACTTTGAGCCTTTGTGTTTAATAAATAGGAGAGGTGTCATGAAATCGTACAGGAAAGAGCTTTGGTTCGAGGCGTCTCGGCGCCGGCAGATCATTCATATCACACCGCAGATCGAGGAGTGTTTGCGCGAGTCGGGTATTCAGGAGGGGCTCTGCCTTGTGAATGCCATGCATATCACCGCGTCGGTATTCATCAACGACAACGAAAGTGGCCTGCATTCCGACTATGAGAAGTGGCTCGAAAAGCTCGCTCCCGAAAAACCCTATTCACAGTATGCCCACAATGGCTATGAAGACAATGCCGACGCCCACCTTAAGCGCACGATCATGGGTCGGGAGGTTGTTGTGGCCATTACCAACGGCCAGCTCGATTTTGGCCCGTGGGAGTCGATCTTCTATTATGAGCTCGATGGAAAGCGCCGGAAGCGCGCGCTGGTGAAGATCATCGGCGAATAATTTCGGCGGAGCACGCGGTTGTTTGCCGGTCAACATTGACTGAAAAATAAGCAATAATTCACCGGAACCTGTCCCATCAAGACAGAGCGTTCAAAATGGGGCTTGAATTAACGCCGGTTTATTTTAAATCTACCAATATGAAACTTTTAAAAAGAACATTTTTATTATTATTTGGCTTTTCCTTTTTCCTGGCATCTCCTGTGTTTGCCGAGGATGCCGGGGCAATGGTCCGGGAGAATGGCGTGCTCGAAAATACGCAGGTGGTCTTTCTGTTGCTGAGCGGTTTGATCTTTGCGGTGCAATCATTTTTTGTGGCGCGCAACATTCGCATTGTGCTTTGGATGGGTGCGTGGTTTTGCTTGTCGTGCATTTTGCGCGAGCTGGATGTCGATGAGCTTGCGGTGCCGTGCTGGGTGATTTTGATCGGCAGTGGTCTGGGCCGGAACCTGATCATGGGGGTTGGGTGGATCACCCTTGGCGTGATTGCGATAAGATCGCATTCCGAATTGAGGAGCAAGTTTGGAAGCATGGTACGGTCGCGTACTGCCATCTTTGTTTTTGCTGCCGGAATCCTGTTGCTTCTGGGATCTTTGTTTGATCGCGAAACGATTGCAACCGCGCACGGGAAGCTTTGGGAAGAGGCCTCCGAGGTCTTCGGATATTTTCTATTGTTGCCGGCGGCTCTTTTTTCGCGATCGATTTCAAAAGCATAGGCGAGGAGTCCCCTCCTTCACTGCATCTGAGCAGGGAAATTTTGGAATGTTGCCTTTCTGGTCATGCAGAAAGGCCCGCATGTTCCTGTTGCTGAAGAAAACCTTTGTTTCCATCATAGCTATTGGTAGCATGCCCAAAAATTGACCAAAGCATATTCCATGCTGGGCTATGACTTTCTTGGGTAGGTGAAAAACCGATGTGTAATGAAACGGGGTCGAAGGACCGGCGGGCTTTTTTTCTTGATCGTGACGGGGTGATCAATATTGATCACGGGTATGTTTCCTGTGTCGCGGATTTCGAATTTATGGCGGATATTTTCCCCGTGCTGCGGAGTCTGTCGGCCAAGGGGTATCTGTTGGTTGTGGTGACCAACCAGTCGGGCATTGGACGCGGGTACTACACCGCAGAAGATTTCCAAAAGCTGACGGATTGGATGCTTTGTCGGTTTTCCGAAGAGGGGATAGAGGTGGCGGGGGTATACAGCTGTCCGCACAGTCCCGAGGAGGGGTGTGATTGCCGGAAGCCTGCTCCGGGAATGTTTCTTCAGGCTGAGCGCGAGCTCGACTTGGACCTGTCCGCTTCGTGGATGCTTGGCGACAAGGAGAGCGACATGCAGGCGGCCGTGGCGGCGGGGATACCAAACCGGGTCTTTCTGGGAACGGAGCCGCCGCCATCGAGTACGCATACTGTGAAATCGGTCGGCGAACTGCTGGAGCTACCGATTTAGAGGAACAATTAATGAGAAACTACAGCGACAAGATTTTATCGAAAGAGGCGATGATTGAAGAGCGGGAGCGCTTAAAGATTGCCGGGAAAGCCGTGGTGTTTACCAATGGGTGTTTTGATATTCTCCACTCCGGGCACATTACCTATCTGGATTTCGCGCGGAGGCAGGGCGATGTGCTGGTGCTGGGAATGAACTCGGATGCTTCTGTGCGGCGAAACAAAGGCGATGATCGGCCGATTAATTGCGAGCAGGATCGTACTCTGGTGTTGGCTGCGTTGGAATGTATCGATTATGTTGTCCTTTTCGATGAGGACGAGCCCGCCTCGCTTATTGAAGCCTTGTTGCCGGATGTGCTGGTGAAGGGCGAGGACTGGGCCCATTATGTGAGTGGTCGCGAAGCGGTCGAGGCTTCCGGAGGGAAGGTGGTTCTAGCCAAAATGGTGGAGGGACGTTCCACTACCGGAACCATTGAGAAGGTTTTGAATGTTTATGGGAACCACGGATGAACACGGATTTTTTGCAACAGATTTATGAAAGCAACGGATGGACGGATCAGTTGCTTACATCAATCCGTTGCTATTCCTTTTCTTGCAGAAGGAGCAGAGTCCATTCGTGTGTGTCCGTGGGTCAAAGAAGGTGGAAATGAAGGCTGGGCAGATAAAAGGAATTTTAGAAAAAGCGCGGAATAGTCGGATTCTCGTTGTAGGCGATGCCATGATTGATGCTTACGACTTTTGTTATACCAAGCATAGTCGCCCATCGCCGGAGCGTCCCGATACTCGAATTTATACCGCGCATCGCTTGGAACGGATGCTTGGTGGTGCGGGAAATGTTGCCGCCAACCTCGCCTCGCTTGGAGTGGAAACCACCTTTGTTTCTATCTGTGGTGATGATGGGAATGTTTTAGAAGTGCGGCGGTTGTGCGACAATGCAGATGTGCGCTACCGACTGATTCAGGATGGGTCGAGGCCAACTACGATTAAAACCCGTCTCTATATTGATGATCAGTATGTTTTGCGCCGGGATGATGAGCAGACACATAAGGTTTCATCCGAGGTTGCGGAGGAGATTTGCCGAGAATTAAGGCAGGTGATCGACCATGTCGATGCTGTGATTCTCAGCGACTATAACAAGGGTCTTTTCACGCCGGAAAATGCGCAGGCCATCATTGCGCTTTGCCGTGAACGCGCGATTCCTGTGGTGGTGGATCTCAAGCCGCCCAACGCCGCGATCTTTTCCAATGCCACCGTGGTTGCCCCTAATTTAAAGGAGGCCTGCGAGATTTCCAGCGAGTTCGATCCGTACCAAAAGGAGAGTTCCCTGCGGAAAATCCATGATTTGCTTGGGGCAGAGAATGCAGTTGTGACGCTTGGGGCGGAGGGCATGTTGGTGTATGACGGGGAAACGGCGGAGCATGTTCCTGGACGGAAGGTGGAAGCAGTTGATCCCTGCGGGTGCGGGGATACGGTGCGGGCTTGTCTTACACTGGGGCTGGTTGCCGGTCTGAATCTGGTGGATGCGGCCGGGTTTGCAAATTTTGCCGCCTCGCTGGCGGTGCAGAGGCTTGGGACGGTAACCCTCTCGCCCAATGATCTTTTGAAGGAGACAATGTGATGGAACAGGTACTGGAAAAACGCTTCAAGGAAATCGAGCAGGTTCTGCGCGATACGCTGGAGCAGGGCGCGGATGCAATCGCCCGAGCCGGGCAGGCCATGCAGTCCGCAGCGTTGGAGCGGCGCGGAATATTCCTGTTCGGCAACGGCGGCTCGGCAGCCGATGCCCAGCATGTTGCCGGTGAGCTGAACGGACGCTTCCTCAAGGAACGCCGTCCGCTCAAGGCGCAGGCGCTGGTCTGCGATGCGGCAACCGTGACCAGCATCGCCAACGACTACGGCTACGAACAGATCTTTTCCCGGCAACTACAGGCCAATGCTGAGGCGGGAGACATTGCATTCGGGTTTTCGACTTCGGGGAATTCGGCAAACGTGGTCGAAGCATTTAAGGCCGCCAAGGCCATTGGAATGAAAACCATCGCCCTGACCGGCAAGGGTGGCGGGACGCTGGCAGATTTGGCGGATGTCCTGATCGAGATTCAATCCACCTTCACCCCGCACATCCAGGAAGCCGGGATGGTGGTCTACCACTGTCTTTGCGAGCAGGTGGATATTGCCTTGGCGGAGTAATGAGATCGGTCGGTATGCGTTATCTATTTTACATTTCAGAAAACTATTCCTTCAAGGTTTTGAGGCCCTTGCAGTACGAAATCGAAAAACGCGGAGATGAAGTTTTTGGATGTCGTTGAAGACGAACTTAATAATCCCGGTATCACTAAATCCAAGTCATTAAATCTGATTAGGAATTTAAAGCGGCGCAAGAAGCTGTCTTAGTTGGAAATGGTAAAGAGTGAGGGAGGCTCGACACAATCGTGGTTTTGTTGTCTATTGGCGGTTGAATATATTGCTGTAGGAGTTTTGTAGAGATGAATATTGATTTGGGATATTTGG
>JBDLJW010000001.1:0-60818 GCA_039714135.1 Verrucomicrobiota bacterium | reverse complement strand
ACATAGTTGCCCGGCTGGCCATATTCCTCGGCCGCCGCCGCGGATGCGGCGTGGATCTTCACCATGATGTCGTTGAGCTTTGCGTCGACTTCTTCGCGACTCCAGCTGATGCGCGCGGAGTTCTGGCTCATTTCGAGGCCGGAAGTCGCAACGCCGCCGGCGTTGGCCGCCTTGCCCGGGCCGTAGAGGATTTTCTTCTCTACGAAGAGTTCCACTGCTTCCGGCGTACTCGGCATGTTGGCGCCTTCGCTGATCACATAGCAGCCGTTGTCCAGCAACGTCTTCGCATCTTCGCCGTTGATTTCGTTCTGCGTGGCGCTTGGGAATGCGCAATCGCACTTGATGCCCCACGGGCGTTGGCCTTCGAGGTATTCGCAACCGTACTTGTCGGCATATTCCTTGATGCGGCCGCGCTTCACGTTTTTGAGCTCCATGACGAAGGCGAGCTTTTCAGCGTCGATGCCTTCAGGGTCGTAGATGGTGCCGCCGGAATCGGAAAGGGTAACGCACTTGCCGCCGAGTTGGGTGACCTTTTCAACCGTGTACTGCGCCACGTTGCCGGATCCCGAAACCGTGCAGATCTTGCCGTCGAAAGTTTCGTTGCGGGTCTTGAGCATTTCTTCGGCGAAGTAGACGGCGCCGTAGCCGGTTGCTTCCGGGCGGATCAGCGAGCCGCCCCAGCCGAGGGCCTTGCCGGTCAGAATGCCGGTAAACTCGTTGCGGATGCGTTTGTACTGGCCAAACATGAAGCCGATTTCGCGTCCGCCTACGCCGATATCGCCCGCCGGCACATCCGTGTCCTGGCCGATGTGGCGTTGCAGTTCGGTCATGAACGATTGGCAGAAGCGCATGACTTCGTTGTCGGACTTGCCCTTGGGATCGAAATCGGAGCCGCCCTTGCCGCCGCCCATCATAAGCGTGGTCAGGGAGTTCTTGAAGATTTGCTCGAAGCCGAGGAATTTCAGGATGCTCTGGTTGACGGTCGGGTGGAAACGCAGGCCGCCTTTGTACGGGCCGAGCGAGCTGTTGAATTCAAAACGGAATCCACGGTTGACCTGTACTTCGCCCTTGTCGTCGATCCACGGTACGCGGAACATAATCTGGCGTTCCGGCTCCACGATGCGCTCAAGGATGCCCGCCGCTTCATACTGTGGGTTCTTTTCCATTACGGGGCCAAGTGAATCAAGTACTTCGCGAACCGCTTGCAGAAACTCGACTTCCCCTGCATTGCGCTGGGAGACCTTTTCCCATACTTTTTCTATATAGCTCATACTGTTTTTCTCCTTGGTTGATTTTGGATAACTGCAACTCACTGCCGTAAAGGTGACATTAAAATGCCGTAAAGCAGGGCTGTCTTATAGCGAATGTGTGTAAATCTCGCAAAATGTTTTTTTAAAAACCTTGATGCTGCATAATTTATCGGCAATATTGCCGGAAAAATGGACTTTTATGATGGATAAACGGCAAAAAAAGCAACTTGCCATTCTCGATGTGCTCAGTCGTAGCGGGCAGGTGCTCAGCAGTACGCGCATTACCGAGTTGCTTGTTGGTCAGGGCATCGACATTAGCGAGCGCTCTGTGCGTCTCTACCTGCACGAGCTCGACAAGGAAGGCCTGACCGAAAACCTTGGGCGTCGGGGGCGGCTCATCACCGACAAGGGAAAGTGCGAGGCTGATGCCTCCCGGGTGCTCGAAGGGATTGGCCTCCTTTCCGGGAAAATCGATGCGATGGCCTATCAGATGGATTTCGATCCCGTCCTGCGGCGAGGGTCCGTCGTTGTCAATGTCTCCATCATTCCGGTCGATGAATTAACCGAGGAACGCCGCAAGCTCATCGAAGAAGTATTCGTTAAAGGCTATTCCATGGGAACTCTGCTCGCCCTTTTTTCGCCCGGCGAGACCTGTGGCAGCTTCACCATTCCCGAGGGATCGCTAGGCATTGGCACCGTTTGCTCGATTGTGCTCAATGGCGTGCTACTGCGCCGCGGTGTACCGACCGTTTCCCGCTTTGGCGGGCTTGTCGAGCTACGCGACGGGGAACCCACCCGTTTCACCGATATCATCCACTACGACGGAACCAGCATTGATCCGCTCGTCGTCTTCATTCGAAGCGGCATGGCCGACTATATAGGCGCGGTCAAAACCGGCAACGGTCGGATCGGGGCCAGCTTCCGCGAATTTCCGGCCGCCAGTGTCGAAGCGGTGCGCAGCACTTCCAGGCAACTCGAAATGATCGGGCTTGGCAGCCTGCTCCGCCTTGGCAGTCCCGGCCAGAGCCTCTATGGTGTTCCTGTTGGGCCGCAGCGGGTCGGTGCCATCATCATCGGCGGGCTCAATCCAATGTCGATTTTCGAGGAGACGGGATTGCGCGTGCGCTCGAGCGCGCTTTCGGGCCTTGTCGATTTCAACAGCCTGTTCCACTATTCGGAACTTAAGGATCGCCTCGCAGCCCTGCGATGATTTTCCAGGAGCCGGGGTTTAGCGAAAGGAAGCAATGCCATGAGTGCGATAAGCGAAGGGTTGACCACGGGGTTGCCGGGGCTCGATAAGGTTTTGAAGGGCATTCTGCCCGGCGACAACATTGTCTGGCAGATCGATTCGATCGGGGAATACCAGGAACTCGTCACTCCCTACTGCGAGGCTGCGGTCAAGAATGGTCGCAAGCTGGTCTACTTCCGCTATGCCCGGCACGAGGCTATCGTTTCGGGGGAAATGGGGGCTGAAATCCACGAACTCGATCCCGAAGAAGGATTCGAAAACTTTATTGCGGCCATTCACGGCGTCATTCAACGGTCTGGGTTGGGCGCATTCTATGTATTCGATTGCCTGTCGCGGCTGGCGGTCGACTGGTATTCCGATGAAATGCTTGGCAATTTTTTCATGCTGACCTGTCCCTATCTTTTCGATATGGAAACGGTCACCTATTTTGCCGTGTTCCGCAACTACCACACCTCGCGCGCCATTGTCCCGATTCAAAATACCACCCAGCTTTTCCTCGACGTCTACCGGCACAAGGACGAGCTCTACGTCCGGCCGATCAAGGCGCAACACCGCTACTCGCCCACTATGAACATGCTGCATGTTCGCCATGGCGAAGCGTTTATTCCCGTAATGTCCAGCGCGGTCATTTCGGAGATTCTGACTTCCGCCAAATGGTCGGGGCTGCACTCCGATAGTAGCCTCGGTTTCTGGGATTCCGCGTTCCTCCAGGCGCACGAACTCCTGAAATCGGGCGAATACCGCCCCGATCTCCCTGAAAAAGGGAAGGCCGTCTATGAACAGTTGGTGCGGATGGTGATCTCCCGCGATGAAAGCATGCAGAAACTTATTGCGCGCTATTTCACCCTCCAGGATATTCTCGATATCCGGAAGCGGATGATCGGCACGGGCCTGATCGGCGGCAAGGCGGTGGGCATGCTGCTTGCGCAGTCCATTGTAAAAAAGAGCAATCCCCGCTTTGTCGGGTTGCTTGAAGCGCAGGACTCCTTTTTTATCGGGTCCGATGCCTTCTTTACCTTTCTCGTGCGCAACGGCATCTGGTGGGTGCGGCAAAACCAGCGCGACCCCGAAAATTTCCTGGAAGGGGCCGAGCAGGCGCGGCTCCGGATCATCACCGGCGACTTCCCCGAGCACATCATGAATCAGTTCGATGAGATGCTCGACTACTTTGGGCAGTCCCCCTTCATCGTGCGCTCCAGTTCGCTGCTTGAAGACAACTTCGGCAACTCCTTCGCCGGGAAATACGAGAGCGTGTTCTGCGTTAATCAAGGGCCACGCGAACGCCGCATGCAGGACTTCCTGGCGGCAGTGAAGCGGATCTATGCCAGCTCGATGAGCGAGCAGGCCCTGCGCTACCGCGCACGCCGCGGCATGCTCGACAAGGATGAGCAGATGGCGCTGCTCGTCATGCGCGTCTCCGGCACCATGCACGGGCGCAACTTCTATCCCGAAATGGCCGGCGTCGGCTTTTCCTTCAATCCCTATGCGTGGCACGAAAGCATCGACCCCAAGGCCGGCGTGATCCGGCTGGTCTTCGGGCTCGGCACGCGTGCGGTCGATCAGGCTGACGACGACTACACCCGCATCGTTGCGCTCAACGCGCCCGACAAGCGCCCCGAAGCCAACTTCGACGAGGTTGCCCAATACACCCAGCGCCGTGTCGACTATCTCGACCTCGAGGCCAACCAGGAGGTGTCCGACTATTTCCGCGACGTGATCCAGGATGCCGAAAACCTGCCGGTCGACATGTTCACCTCGCTCGACCCCACCCAGCCGCGCGGAGCCCCGCCCAACCAGATCCTTACGTTTGAGAAGTTGCTGGGCGAGACCGACTTTGTGGCCGATCTGCGCGAAATCCTCGACACCATCGAGGCCGCCTACAACTATCCCGTCGATATTGAGTTTACCGCCAACTATATGGAGGACGGGAACTACCGGATCAACCTGCTCCAGTGCCGCCCGCTGCAGGTTCAGGGTTCCGAGGCCATTGACCTGCCCAAGGTAGAGGTTGCTGGCAAGGACCGGATTCTTGAAGCGCGCGGCGCTGTCGTCGGGCAGAGCCGTGTTGGGCAGATCGACCGCTTTATCTATATTGTCCCCGAACGCTACGGCCAGTTGCCCGTCAACACCCGGCACGAAATCGCCCGGCTCATCGGCGATATCAACCGCGCCGAAAAAGAGGATGCGCCCGAATGCGTTATGATCATCGGTCCCGGCCGGTGGGGGACCAGTAGTCCCTCGCTCGGCATACCCGTCTCGTTCAGCGACATCAACACCGTCTCCATCCTCTGCGAGATCGTTGCCATGCACGACAACCTTGTGCCCGATGTTTCGCTCGGCACCCACTTCCTCAACGAACTCGTCGAGATGGAAATGCTCTATCTCGCCCTCTTCCCGAACAAGGGCCAGAACCATCTCAATACCGCGTTCTTCGAGGAGGCACCCAACAAGCTGCTCGATCTTGTCCCCTCCGCCGGAAAATGGGAAGACACCGTTCGCGTCATCGACACCGCCGACGTCGCCAAAAAAGGTGGCATCCGCATCATTGCCGACGCCCTCCACCAGAAGGTCATCTGCCACTTTGTCCGGTAGTGGGCTTTTCAATCTTTTGCAAAACCGGCACATTCGGCCGCATGCAGGAAGAGATGAAAGGATTGGTCGTGCCGGTATTGACCCCGTTTACGGAGTCGGGAGCGGTAGATGAATGCGCGTTCATTCAGCATTTGGAGTTTCTGGCGAAGCATGGTGTTCAAAGGATTATGGTGAATGGAACGACTGCGGAGTTTTATTCGCTGCTACCGGAGGAGCGCAGGCGGCTGATGGAGCTGGCGCGCCGCCATTTTTCGGGATTGATTGTTCTTCACGCATGTGGACTTGAGCTGGCGCAGCGCAAGGCCGAGGTGCGGTGGGCGAGCACTTTGGGTGCCGATGCGGTTGCGACGTTGCCGCCGATCTATCCGGCCGGGCTCCCGGCGAAGGGGATTATTGAATTCCTCCGGGAATTGGAGTCCGAAGCCGAGGTGCCGTTTGTCCTCTACAACTTCCCGAAGCATTCGGGCAATGCGATCACTCCTGAGATCCTCAAGGCAGTTCCGCATTTCGCCGTCAAGGATTCTGCCCAGGATCTGGGGTTGATGGAATACACCCCTCGATATTTGGTTGGTAGCAGCTCCGGCATCTTTGGGCCTGTTCAGCAGGGTGCGGCGGGATTTGTTTCGGCTACCGCCAATGTGCGGCCCGAGTTGTATGCCGCCTTTGAAATGTTATTGAAAGATGCGCGGGTGGAGGAGGCCGTTGTTATGCAGGAGGAAATTCGTGCCTATAGCGCGCAGTTTGGTTCCGGAGGCATCCCGGCCCTCAAGCGGGCCCTTTCTGCCGGGCTTCCGGAATATCCCGTTCATACGCGTTGTCCGGTGTAGTATTTTTCGAAGAACAAGCCTCGTATCGGGCCGGAATGAAGCCCTGGGGATGCTGGTTTTGCGCGTATTTAGGCGTAATGGCGAAAAGGATGATTTTTTTCGGCTTGGGGGTTGACACCCAAAAGCTTTTCTATAAAGTCCCCAACCTCATGCGCCAAATAGGTTTGGCCATTTAGGTGAGAATAAATAGGAAATAGAGGCTTTGTGAGCGCATTCTTGTTACCGGTGCTGTCGCAGGGTTTCTTTGCTTGTGTATATTTTTTTAGGATGGGATCTGCCCATGTAGCTCAGTTGGTAGAGCGCATCCTTGGTAAGGATGAGGTCAGCAGTTCAAATCTGCTCATGGGCTCCATTTATTCGGTTTAGTAATATAGAGATTAACTGAGGAAGATTCAGGAGGTAAGCAAAATGGCTAAGGATAAGTTCGAACGGACAAAGCCCCACGTGAACGTGGGAACAATCGGTCACGTTGACCATGGTAAAACAACTGTAACGGCATCCATCACTTGTGTGCAGGCTGCCAAGGGTTTGGCTGAATACATCGCATACGACAGTGTTGCGAAGGCATCCGAGTCCCAGGGTCGCCGTGATTCCACTAAAATTCTGACGATCGCAACTTCGCACGTCGAATACGAATCCGACAACCGTCACTACGCGCACGTTGACTGCCCTGGTCACGCCGACTATGTAAAGAACATGATCACAGGTGCTGCCCAGATGGACGGCGCGATTCTTGTGGTTGAAGCACCTTCTGGCCCGATGCCGCAGACCCGCGAGCACATTCTTCTGGCCCGTCAGGTTGGTGTTCCGAAAATCGTTGTATTCCTCAACAAGTGCGACCTCGTCGATGACGAAGAGCTGATCGAACTCGTTGAAATGGAAATTCAGGAACTCCTCGCAAAGTACGAGTTCGAAGAAGATTCCCCGATCGTTCGTGGTTCCGCCCTTAAGGCGATCAACGACCCGTCCGGCCCTGACGCACAGTGCATCCAGGATCTGATGGACGCTCTCGATAGCTGGATTCCAGAGCCGGAACGCGTAACGGATCTTCCGTTCCTCCTTCCGATCGAGGACGTGTTCTCCATCGAAGGTCGCGGTACGGTTGTTACCGGTCGTGTTGAGCGTGGTATTATCCACACCGGCGATGAAATCGAAATCATCGGCATCAAGGATACCCAGAAGACCACCTGCACCGGCGTTGAAATGTTCCGTAAAATCCTCGACGAAGGTCAGGCTGGCGACAACGTGGGCATCCTGCTCCGCGGTACCAAGAAGGAAGAAGTACAGCGCGGTCAGGTTCTGGCCAAGCCGGGTTCCATCAATCCGCACACCACGTTCAAGGGCGAAGTATACGTTCTGTCCAAGGATGAAGGTGGCCGTCACACTCCTTTCTTCAAGGGGTATCGTCCGCAGTTCTACTTCCGTACGACCGACGTGACCGGCGACATTCAGCTGCCGGAAGGCGTTGAGATGGTCATGCCTGGCGACAACATCACCATGGATGTCGAACTCATCACTCCGATCGCGATGGAGCAGCACATGCGCTTCGCTATTCGTGAAGGTGGCCGCACCGTTGGTGCTGGTCGCGTAATCGAAGTTGTTGCGTAACGCGGAAAAGTATCTTATCGGGTGACGGGCGGGTTTCCCCGCCCTGAGCCTGTTTAATCTCAACAGGACAAAACCATGCCTAGGGATATCATTACTCTGGCCTGCACTGAGTGCAAGGAGCGCAACTATACGGGCACCAGAAACAAGAGGCTCGAGACAAGCCGCCGCGAGGTCAAGAAATATTGCCCGCGCGACAGAAGGCATACGTTGCACCGCGAAACGAAGTAAAGTGGGTTCGAATCGGTTTTAGAAGACAGGTCGGTAGTTCAATTGGTAGAGCACCGGTTTCCAAAACCGGCTGTTAGGGGTTCGAGTCCCTTCCGACCTGCCATGTTTTGGTAACTGGAAAGCATAATGAACAAGCTAGCACAGAGTCTCGGGAGTCTGAGGGTTTTCATCGAAGAGGTGAAGGCCGAGTTGTTGAAATGCTCATGGCCCACCCGCAAGGAATTGTTTGGTCAATCGGTGGTCGTGATCATTTCCGTGGTCATTCTCGGGGCGTTTGTGGGGCTCTGTGATCTGGTGAACATGGGATTCCTCAAGTTCATCATTCGCTAGCAAAGGTAGGGAATATATAAATCATGGCAAAACAGTGGTTCATCCTACACGCGCTTTCCGGTCACGAGCTCAAGGTTCAGAAGAACATTGCAAGTCGCGTGCAACAGGAGGAGATGGAGGAAATTATTGGTGAGGTGCTAATCCCCACTGAAAAAGTTTCCGAAGTCAAACAAGGGAAGAAAACGACGGTTAACCGCAAGTTTTTCCCTGGTTATGTCCTGATCAACATTTGCTTGTACGACGACGACAACAGTTTCAACGAGCGCGCCTGGTATTTCATTCAGAATACACCGGGCGTAATCGGCTTCTTGGGCGGGGAACGTCCCGCTGCGCTGAGCGAATCCGAGGTGAACAGTATTGTTCACCAGATCGAGGAGAAGAAGGAAACGGTTGCTCCGAAGGTAATGTTCGAACCGGGCGAAATGGTGAAGATAACGGATGGACCGTTCATGAACTTCAGCGGTGCGATCGAAGAGGTTGACCCAGAGCGCGGCAAGCTGAAGATTTCGGTCTCGATCTTCGGGCGCTCGGCTCCAGTGGAGCTCGAATACTGGCAGGTTGAGCGGACTGCCGAATAAATTTGATAGAGGATAGTTATGGCTAAGGAAATAACAGGTTATATCAAGCTGCAGATTCCGGCAGGGCAGGCGAACCCGGCACCGCCGGTCGGCCCGGCTTTGGGTCAGCATGGCGTAAACATCATGGAGTTCTGCAAGGCATACAATGCCGCTACGCAGGATAAGGCGGGACTGGTTATTCCGGTCGTTATCACCGTCTACAACGATCGAAGCTTCTCGTTCGTCACGAAAAGCCCCCCCGCGGCGGTATTGCTGAAAAAGGCTGCCGGTCTCGCCAAGGGTTCTGGTGTGCCGAACCGCGACAAGGTTGGTAAAGTGACCCGCGCCCAGATCGAGGAAATCGTTGAAACGAAAAAGGACGATCTGAATACAAGCGATATGGACGCCGCAGTTCGCATCATTGAAGGCACTGCGCGCAGCATGGGAATTGAGGTAGAATAAAATGGCTATGCACGGAAAAAAATATAGGAGTGTAGCGGAAAAGGTAAAGCACGACGCCAACTATAGCGTTGACGATGCAATCGCGTTTTTGCAGGAAAATCCTACCGCAAATTTCGACGAAACATTTGAAATGGCCTTCCGGATGGGTGTTGACCCGTCCAAATCGGATCAGGCCATTCGTTCCACTGTGGCTTTGCCGCACGGAACCGGTAAGGACGTTCGTGTGATCGTTTTCGCTACAGGCGATGCCGCCGACGCCGCCCGCGAAGCAGGGGCTGCTGAAGTGGGATTTGAGGATTTGATCAAGAAGGTTCAGGATGGCTGGACAGATTTTGATGCCGCCGTTGCTACGCCGGACGCGATGAAGGAAGTTCGCAAGGTTGCCCGCGTTCTTGGTCCGCGCGGTTTGATGCCGAACCCGAAGACCGGAACCGTTACCGATGACACTGCGGCCGCGGTGAACCAGCTGAAGGCTGGTCGTGTCGAGTTCCGCATGGATCGGAATGGAAACATCATGGTTCCGTTCGGTAAACGTTCATTCACGAGCGAGGCACTGGCCGAGAATGCCAAGGCTTTGCTGGACGCCATTCACGGAGCGAGGCCGGCGAGCGCCAAGGGCACCTATATCAAGCGTGCCACCATCTCGTCGACCATGGGACCCGGACTACGGGTTTCTCTCAAGGAAATTTCTGGATAGAAGGGTTGGGTATTACGATGAAACCTGAAAGCAAAGGTATTAGACCGGAAAAGAAATCGATTGCTGTGGAGCTTGATGGGCGCGTATCCGGTGCGCTGTACATGATCCTGGCGGACTACACCGGCATGGATATGCCGCAGACCACCGAGCTGAAGAGCGATCTGTCTGAAAGCGGAGCAAGCTTCAACGTGGTTAACAACCGCATGCTCAACCGCACACTCGACGGCAAGGCCGCTGATCTTCTCAAGGGCCAGACTGCTATGATCTATGGCTCCGGCGATGTGGTCGAAGTGGCCAAGGTGATCAAGAAATTTACCGCAAAAAACCAAAAGCCGGTTATCAAGGGCGGCTATCTTGAAGGCAAGGCGATCTCCGGAGCGGAAGTTGTCGAGCTCGCCAAATTGCCCTCGAAGGATATCCTGCGTGCACAGTTGCTGGGAACCTTGCAGGCTCCATGCAGCCAGCTGGTGGGTGTGATGGACCAGAAGGTTGCATCCCTGGTATACGTGTTGGATGCGGTGAAGACGAAGAAAGAACAGGAAGCGTAACAAGTTTATTTTTAATCAGTAGTGTAAGGAGGAACGACAATGTCCGAAGAAACAGTAGAAGTAAAAGAAGAAGTAAAGCTCGAAGGCAAAATGGCCGAATTCGTTGATTGGGTTGAAACTATCTCCGTTCTGGAACTTTCCCAGCTGGTGAAAGCTCTCGAAGATCGTTTGGGAGTGACCGCTGCAGCTCCGGCGGCTGTTGCTGTTGCAGCTCCTGCAGGTGATGGTGGCGAAGGTGGCGGTGCTGCTGAGAAAACCGAGTTCGACGTTGTTCTGACCGCAGCTGGCGGATCCAAGATCCAGGTGATCAAGGAACTTCGCGCCCTGACCGGTCTTGGTCTGAAAGAAGCCAAAGAGTTGGTTGACGGTGCTCCGTCTACCGTCAAGGAAGCTGCTTCCAAAGAAGATGCCGAAGCTGTGAAAGAAAAGCTCGAAGGTGTTGGAGCAAGTGTAGAACTCAAGTAAGCGCTATCCGTTTACTCGACTTCCAATTAAATGCCATCCCGCGGGGATGGCTTGTAGATTGTTCCCCTTTGAGACCCAAAGGGGAACAAGCGTTCTCCAATATAAACCTGAAGGTGCGGAATGGCTGAAAGAAAAAACTTTGGCAAGCTTACCGATGCGCTTGAGGCGCCGGACCTAATTGAAATCCAACTTAACTCCTACAGGGACTTCCTCCAGCAGGGCGTATCTCCTTCCAAAAGGAAGAAGATCGGCCTTCAGTCTGTATTAAGCGAAGCCTTCCCTATTGAGAGTTATGACGGGCAGATTGCTCTCGACTTTGTGAGTTACGAGATCAAGACGCCCAAACTGGCACATCTTGAGTCGATCCGTGAAGGTGAGACCTTTTCGGCTCCACTGTACGTGACGTTCAAGTTGCGTGAAGGTGAGGATCTCCGCGAAGACACGCTTTTCATGGGCGAAATTCCGCTGATGACCGAGAGCGGTAGCTTTGTGGTCAACGGTGCTGAGCGCGTGATTGTCAGCCAGCTGCACCGTTCGCCGGGTATCTGCTTTGAAAAAACGCAGCATGCCAATGGTTCGATCCTGCACTCGTTCCGGGTTATTCCGGATCATGGCTCATGGATTGAAGCGCAGTTCGATACCAATGATTTGATCTATATCTATCTTGACCGCAAGCGTCGTCGCCGGAAGTTTCTTGCGTCGACATTCCTGCGGGCACTCGGCTATGCCACCGACGAAGAAATTCTCGGTCTCTATTATAAGTTCGCCGAGTTTTCTCTCTCTAAGAAGACCTTTGCCGAGGAGGATCTCGAAAACCTGGTGCTCGCCGATGATATCGTCGATGCCGATTCCGAGTCCGTTATTGGCCGTCGCTACGACAATCTGACGGTCGACATGATCCAGCGCATGAAGCTGGCTGGCTACAAGAAGGTAGGTGTCGTCAACGTTTCCTGGGATCAGGGTGTGTTCCTCAAGAGCGTCCAGGCCGATACCACGCGTACAGTTGACGAGGCATTGAAGGATCTCTATCAGAAGCTTCGTCCGGGCGATCCGCCCACGACTGCTTCTGCGCGCCAGATGATCAAGCGTCTCTTTTTCGATGAAGCCCGCTTTAATCTAAGCCGAGTTGGCCGCTACAAGATCCAGCAAAAGCTGGGCATCAAGAGCTCCTCTTTGACGCTGGAGGTTGAAGATGTGGTGGAAGCATTGCGCTACCTCCTGATGGTTCGTATGGGCGCGGGTACCCTCGACGATATCGACCATCTCGGAAGCCGCCGCATTCGTACCGTTGGTGAATTGCTCGAAGGTCAGTGCCGTATCGGTCTGGCCCGTATCCAGCGTCTCGTGAAGGAGCGCATGACCATCTTCGATACGACGGTCGACCGCCTCTCTTCGCAGAAGCTTATCAATCCAAAGGCGCTTTCTGCCGTGATCAAGGACTTTTTTGGCCGTAGCCAGTTGTCTCAGTTCATGGACCAGACGAATCCGCTTTCCGAGCTCACGCATAAGCGTCGTCTCTCGGCCCTTGGCCCGGGCGGTCTGAACCGTGACCGTGCTGGTTTCGAGGTGCGCGACGTACACAGTTCGCACTATGGTCGTATCTGTCCGATTGAAACGCCGGAAGGTCCAAACATTGGTTTGATTTCCTCCCTCTCGACCTTTGCGAAGGTCAACGAGTATGGCTTCATCGTGACGCCGTACCTCAAGGTCTCCAAAGGCAAGGTCTCCAAGAACCTTGATTGGCTGACCGCCGACGAGGAGGAGCGCTATGTGATTGCGCAGGCCAATGCCGAGCTCGACGACAAGAGTTGTTTTGTCAACGACCGGATCATGGTGCGCGTACTGGGCGACTTCCGCGAAGTAACGCCGGAAGAAGTCGAATACATGGATGTCTCGCCGAAGCAGGTGGTTTCCATTGCGGCCGGCCTGATTCCCTTCCTCGAGCACGACGATGCCAACCGCGCACTTATGGGCTCGAACATGCAACGTCAGGCTGTTCCGCTGATGAAGTCGGAGCGTCCGTTTGTTGGAACCGGTATTGAAGGTCGCCTTGCCCGCGACTCCCGTGTACTGATTACTGCTGAGACCAGTGGTGTTGTGGCTTATGTCTCCGCCAACTGCATTGTGGTTTCTAAAGACGGAACCATGCCGAAAAAGAAAACGTCGGAGAGCGAATACCGTTCGTACGACCTGCGCAAGTTCATGCGGTCGAATGCCGGCACCTGCCTAAACCAGCGTCCGATGGTGAAAGTTGGCCAGAAGATTGCCGAAGGTGATGTGCTTGCCGATGGATCCGGTACGGATGAAGGCGAACTGGCGCTCGGTAAGAACGTGACCGTGGCTTTCATGCCGTGGAGCGGATATAACTTCGAGGATGCCATTCTGATCAACGAGAAGATGGTGCGCGAGGACGTCTATACTTCGATCCATATCGAGGAGTTTGAGTGTGGTGCCCGCGATACAAAGCTAGGCCCGGAGGAAATTACCCGCGATATCCCGAACGTTGGTGAAGAGGCGCTCAAGAACCTTTCCCACGATGGTATCATTCAGGTTGGTGCAGAAGTTAAGCCGGGCGATATTCTCGTCGGCAAGATTACTCCGAAGAGTGAAACCGAGCTTGCACCGGAAGAACGCTTGCTTCGTGCCATTTTTGGCGAGAAGGCTGCCGATGTCCGCGATACCTCGCTCAAGGCACCGTCTGGAACGCATGGTATCGTGATGGATGTGAAGATGTCCGCCAAGGATACCGGCCCGGCTTCGGCGGAAGCCCCGTCCGATGTGAAAAAGCTCCAGGGTGAGATCAACGAGCGGCACGAAGGCGTGATTACGCAGCTCACCGAGGACCTGACCGAGGCGCTTTCCAACATCCTGCTGGGAGAAAAAATCCCGCTGGATGTAATGAATATGGATTCCGGCGATGTGATCATCCCGGCCAACCGCAAGATTACCAAGACACTGCTGCGCAAGCTGGCGGCGAACTATGAGCACGTGGAGATTGATCCAAGCCCGATTCGTATCAAGATCATGGGCATCATCGATGACTACCGCAACAAGTTCGAGGAAGCCAAGACCGACAAGAGCCGTTCGCTTGACCGGGCTGCCGGAGGCGAAGATCTCGACGCTGGCATTGTCAAATCGGTGAAAGTCTACATTGCCGAAAAGAAGAAGCTTTCGGTCGGTGACAAGATGGCGGGTCGTCATGGTAACAAGGGTGTGATTTCCCGGATTGTTGCCGAGGAAGACATGCCGTTCCTTCCTGATGGAACTCCGGTCGACATCGTACTGAACCCGTTGGGTGTACCTTCTCGTATGAACGTTGGGCAGGTGCTTGAAACCCATCTTGGATGGGCCTGCAAGCACTTGGGCATGCATGCGGCGACGCCGATTTTCGATGGCATCTCCGAGCAGCAAATCCGCGACATGCTTTCCGAGGCTGGCCTTCCGGATGACGGTAAGACTCTTCTGTATGATGGACGGACCGGCGAGCAGTTCGAACAGCGTGTTGCGGTCGGAACGATCTACATGCTCAAGCTGCACCACCTTGTCAGCGAAAAGATCCATGCTCGTGCGGTGGGTCCATACTCCCTCGTCACCCAGCAGCCGCTTGGTGGTAAGGCCCAGTATGGCGGACAGCGCTTTGGTGAGATGGAGGTGTGGGCGCTTGAGGCCTATGGTGCGGCCCATGCGTTGCAGGAGATCCTGACCGTGAAATCCGACGACATCGCTGGCCGTACTCGCATGTACGAGGCGATCGTTAAGGGCGAAAACGTCCTTGATTCCGGATGTCCGGAATCGTTCAACGTGCTGATTAAAGAGCTTCAGGGATTGGGTCTGAACTTTCAGGTCAAGAACGAAGAAGGCGACGCCATTCTCTAAAGCCCCTTGTTGCCGGGCTTGCCCGGCAAACCATTTAGATTGCAGGAGGAACACCGGTGGAAACAAATTCAAGCAGTGCCGCTGATATTTTTGGAATGAAGCGTGAGGATCTTGGCGACTACGCAAGCATCACGCTGGCTTCGCCCGAAACAATCCGTTCATGGAGCCACGGCGAAGTCAAGAATCCGGAGACGATTAACTACAGGACCTTCAAGCCCGAGAAGGGCGGTCTGTTTTGCGAGCGCATCTTTGGTCCGACCAAGGACTGGGAGTGTTCGTGCGGAAAATACAAGCGCATTAAGCATAAGGGTGTGATCTGCGACCGTTGCGGCGTTGAGGTCACCTTGTCGCGCGTTCGCCGCGAGCGTCTGGCGCATATCGAGCTGGCCGTGCCGGTTTCGCATATCTGGTTCTTCAAGGCGACGCCGAGCCGGATGGGGTTGATTCTTGATATGACCATGCGCAACCTTGAGCGCGTGCTCTACTACGACAACTACATCGTCGTCGATGCCGGCGATACTCCGCTGAAGGAAAAGCAGTTGCTGACCGAAGAGGAGTACCGCGAAGCACTCGACAACTATGGTTTCGACAGCTTCGTTGCCAAGATCGGTGCAGAGGCCGTCCGTGATCTTCTTTCCAAGATCAACCTCATGGAGTCTCTCCAGGGGCTGGAAGAAGCGATGATGAACACGCGTTCCAAGCAGACCCGGAAGAAGCTGGTCAACCAGATGAAGGTGATGGAAGGCTTCATCAAGAGCAACTCTCGTCCCGAGTGGATCGTTATGGAAGTATTGCCGGTAATTCCGCCGGATCTGCGTCCGCTTGTTCCGCTTGAAGGCGGTCGTTTTGCGACTTCTGACCTCAACGATCTCTATCGTCGCGTTATCAACCGCAACAACCGTTTGCGTACACTGCTTGCACTGAAGACGCCGGAAGTAATCATTCGTAATGAAAAACGCATGCTCCAGCAGTCGGTCGATGCCTTGTTCGACAACGGTCGTCATGGCCGTGCCGTCACGGGTCCGGGTAACCGTCCGCTAAAATCCTTGAGCGACATGCTCAAGGGTAAGCAGGGCCGTTTCCGCCAGAACCTGCTTGGTAAGCGTGTCGACTATTCGGGCCGTTCCGTGATCGTCGTGGGCCCGACCCTTAAGCTCAATCAGTGTGGTTTGCCGAAGAAAATGGCGCTCGTTTTATTCGAGCCGTTCATTATTCGCAAGCTCAAGGAGCGTGGCGTGGTGCATACCGTGCGTAGCGCGAAGAAGATGATTGAGCGCGAGGTGGAGGAAGTGTGGGACATCCTTGACGAGGTGACCAGCGGCCACACGGTTATGCTTAACCGTGCACCGACGCTCCACCGTCTTTCCATTCAGTCCTTCGAGCCGATTTTGATCGAGGGCGAGGCGATTCAGTTGCATCCGCTCGTATGTACGGCCTATAACGCCGACTTCGACGGTGACCAGATGGCGGTTCACGTACCGCTCTCTGTTGAGGCGCAGGCGGAGTCGAAAGCTTTGATGCTTGCGACCAATAATATTTTCTCGCCGTCGAGCGGAAAGCCGGTCACCACCCCGACGCAGGACATCGCGCTCGGGTGCTACTTCCTGACGTCGGATTCTCAGGAATACCTGATGCAGCGCAAGAATGGCCAGAAGAAGGGCGACGAGCATCTGCACATCATGGGCGACTTGAACGAAGTTCATACCGCCTACGATGAGGGCGTTGTCAAAGTGCACGACCGTATTCGCTTCCGCAATCCGGACTACCAGCGCGAAACCCGCAATGGCGATAAGGACCGTTCGACCATCGTTACCACGGTGGGACGTATCTTCTTTAACGAAGTCTGGCCGGCCGACCTTGGATTCGTGAACAAAACCGCCACCAAGAAGGTGGTCGGAACCCTGATTGAGCAGTGCTATGAGATCTCGGGGCACAACGAGACCGTGAAGGTACTCGACCGCCTCAAGAATCTTGGATACGAGCAGGCCACTCTCTCCGGTATGTCCATTGCTTTGTCCGACATGATTATTCCGCAGGAAAAGAGCGAGATGGTTGGCTCTGCCCGCGAGGAGATTGAAGGTGTCGAGGCCAAGTACAAGAAGGGTCTCATCACCGAGGGCGAGCGCTACAACATGATCATTGATATCTGGACGGATACCAATGACCGTTTGACGAACCAGTTGTTCGAGGCGCTTGAAAAGAACGATGATCCGCTCAATAAGCAGTCCGCCAAAGAACTGAACCCGGTCTATGTGATGGTTGACTCCGGCGCGCGTGGTAGCCGCCAGCAGATTCGTCAGCTGGCTGGTATGCGTGGTCTGATGGCCAAGCCATCCGGCGAGATTATCGAACGTCCGATTCTTTCGAATTTCCGCGAGGGTCTCTCCGTGCTTGAATACTTCATTAGTACGCACGGTGCCCGTAAAGGTTTGGCCGATACCGCGCTTAAGACGGCGGACTCCGGATACCTTACTCGTAAGCTGGTAGATGTTTCGCATGACATTATTGTGTCGGAAGAGGATTGCCATACGCTCAACGGTATTGAAGTAAGTGCTATTACCGAGGGCGACGACGAGCTCGTTTCTCTCTCTCAGCGCATCATTGGTCGTACTGCCGCTGAGGATATCTGCAATCCGCACACGCTTGAGGTGCTGGTGGGTGCCGGAGAGCTGATCGATAAATACTCTGCTCGCAAGGTTGAGAGCGCCGGGGTTGAAACGATCGTGATCCGCAGTGTACTGACTTGCGAATCCCGCCGCGGAATCTGTGCAAACTGCTACGGAAAGAATCTGGCGACCGGCCAGAAGGCGGAACTCGGCCAGCCTGTCGGTATTATCGCGGCCCAGTCCATTGGTGAGCCGGGTACGCAGCTGACCATGCGTACCTTCCATATTGGTGGTACTGCAAGCTCCGTGTTCAAACAGCCGAAGGTCACTGCCAAGTCCGAAGGTATTGTGAAGTACGAAAACATCCGCTCCGTGAAGGTGGAGGACAGGAATATCGTGCTCAACAAGAACGGAAACATTCTTGTTGTCGATGAAGATGGTCGTGAGCTCGAGCGCTACGCCATGGTGATCGGTGCCCTTGTTGATGTTGATGATGGCGGCGAAGTTGCTGCCGGACAGACCTTTGTCGAATGGGATCCGTACTCTGTTCCAATTCTTTCCGAGCACAACGGTGTGGTCGAATTCCACGACTTCATCGAAGGTGTTACCGTCCAGAAGGGTGTCGACGAGGCAACCGGCGTGGAAGGTCTGGTTGTGATGGAGCACAAAGAAGACCTCCATCCGCAGATCGTGATTCGCGACAAGAAGGACAAGGATAAGGTAGGCTACTACTCGATTCCTGCCGGTGCACAGGTGATGATTACTGAAAAGGATACGGTTTCGGCCGGTTTCACCCTTGCTCGTACGCCGCGTAAAACGGTTCGTACGAAGGATATTACCGGTGGTCTGCCGCGTGTGGCTGAGCTTGTCGAGGCCCGTACGCCGAAGGAAGCCGCTGAAATTGCGAAAATCGAAGGTATTGTCGAGCTTGGCGGCATCGCCAAGGGTAAGCGTAAGCTGATTGTCCGCGACACCGTCACCGCTGCGGAAGAAGAGCATCTTATTCCGATGAATAAGCACGTGATCGTATTCCCCGGAGACTTTGTCCATAAGGGACAGCAGCTCACCGAAGGTCCGATCGTTCCGCAGGAGCTTCTCGAAGTCTGCGGCCCGCAGGATCTGCAGGAATATCTTGTGAACGAGGTGCAGGCGGTCTATCGCCTCCAGGGTGTGGAGATCAACGACAAGCACATCGAGGTGATTGTTCGCCAGATGCTGCGCAAGGTCAAGATTACCGATCCGGGCGATACCGAATTCCTTTGGGGTGAGCAGGTCGAAAAGCAGACCTTCCAGGAAGTCAACCAGAAGGCGGTTGCCGAAGGTCGTCGTCCCGCCGAGGCTTCGCCGGTGTTGCTGGGCATCACCAAGGCCGCGCTCGAAACGGAGTCCTTCATTTCGGCTGCGTCGTTCCAGGATACCACCCGCGTGCTGACAAAGGCGGCTACGCTTGGCATGGTCGACAAACTCCGTGGCTTCAAGGAAAACGTGATCATGGGCCGCTTGATCCCGGCCGGTACCGGATTCCCGATGTACAAGGATATTAAGCCGGTTAAACTTGGTGAGGAAATCTCTGTCGAGGATCTCCTTGGTGGCGACCCCCTCGCACTCGAAGAGACCGAGTAGGGGAATCCCATAAATACACCAGAAGGCGGAGCACTAGCTCCGCCTTTTTTGTTTTCCCGCCCCGTCCGATGATGCCCTGATGTATCGGGGGAATATCCCTGTTTTCAGGGTCGAGTGCTGTTGTGTGGGAGGCTTCAAGGTCCAGAGTTGAAATTTTAGAAACTTTTATCTGGCATCTTCCGGGAAACTGTCTATTGTACGCACCTTTCTCGGAGTTTGTGTGGAGTGTGGCGCAATCAATTGGACCGCCGCGAGAAGCGCGAAACGTAGGGAATAATATTAAATAAAGTGAAATCTTTCGCTTGCGATGCGTGTAGGGGATGACTACTCTCCTGCGCTTGTCTTTTTTAAGGAAGGGATATTTATGCCTACAATCAATCAGTTGGTAAGAAAACCGCGAGCGGTTGCTAAGAAGAAAAGCAAATCGCCCGCACTGACAACCTGCCCGCAGCGCCGGGGGGTATGTTTGCTTGTTAAGACGCAGACCCCAAAGAAGCCGAACTCGGCTTTGCGTAAGGTTGCGCGTGTTCGTTTGACGAACGGTAAAGAGATCAACGCGTATATTCCCGGAGAGGGGCATAACCTTCAGGAGCATAGCATGGTGCTGGTTCGCGGCGGCAGGGTGAAAGACTTGCCGGGTGTGCGTTACCACATTGTCCGCGGCGCCTTGGACTGCCTTGGAGTGGACGGACGCAAGCGCGGTCGTTCGAAGTATGGTGCAAAGAGACCTAAATAACGAGAGTTTGAATTATGGCAAGAAGACGCAGAGCTGAAAAAAGAGAAGTCATTCCGGATCCGCGCTACGGCAACGAGCTGGTTGCGTACATGATCAATTCCGTGATGCAGCGCGGCAAGAAGTCGACCGCCGCCAACATCGTGTATGGCGCCATCGAGGATATTAAGAGTCAGATCAAGGACGAAGATCCCATTACGGTTTTCTCCCAGGCGATCGAAAACGTATCTCCCCGACTGGAAGTGAAGTCCCGTCGTGTGGGTGGTGCCACCTATCAGGTGCCGCTGGAAGTGCGCCCGAAGCGCCAGGTTGCCCTTGCAGCCCGTTGGTTGATCCAGTTTGCGCAAAACCGCCGTGGAGTTCCCATGCGCCGTGCACTTGCCATGGAAATGATGGACGCCTATCGCGGGCAGGGCAACGCGATCAAGAAGCGCGACGACACGCATAAGATGGCTCAGGCCAACAAGGCCTTTGCACACTACCGCTGGTAAGCAATCCCATTAATTGAAAGAAAGAGAATGTCCACCGCCGTGAAACAGCAGAATAAAAGCGAAGCTAGGAATTCGGATTCCCCCCGGGAAGCCGAAGGCCGCGGGCATGCTTTGTCTGTTGTTCGCAACATCGGCATCGTGGCGCACATCGATGCCGGTAAGACGACCACGTCGGAACGCATTCTCTACTACAGCGGCAAGGTCCACAAGATTGGCGAGGTTCACGACGGAACTGCCACCATGGACTGGATGATTCAGGAGCAGGAGCGCGGCATCACAATTACTTCCGCTGCCACCACCTGTTTTTGGAACGATCATCAGATCAATATCATCGACACCCCCGGCCACGTGGATTTCACCGTGGAGGTTGAACGTTCATTGCGCGTACTTGACGGCGCAGTGGGCGTTTTTTGTGCCGTAGGTGGAGTTCAGCCGCAGTCCGAGACGGTTTGGCGCCAGGCCACGAAGTACAGCGTTCCGCGCCTTGCCTTCGTGAACAAGATGGACCGCATGGGTGCCGATTTCGACAAGGTGCTCGACGAAATGCGCGACAAGCTCGGCGCAAACGCCGTGGCCATCCAGTTGCCGGTCGGTGCAGCCGAAACCTTTAACGGTGTGGTCGATCTTGTCAAGATGCGCGGAATCACTTTTTCTGAAGACGACATGGGCTCGAAGGTGGAATACACCGATATTCCTTCCGGGCTGGCGGCCAAGGCCGAGGAAGCTCGCGCTGAATTGATTGAAAAGGTTGCCGAGGTTGACGAGGAACTGCTCGAAGCCTATATGGAAAACAGTGATGTTTCCGAGCAGGCACTGATCGAAGCCCTCCGCCGTGCCACTATCGCCAACCACCTTGTTCCGGTGCTGGTTGGTTCCTCTCTGAAAAACAAGGGCGTGCAGCCTCTGCTCGACGCTGTTGTTGGATACCTGCCTTCTCCGCTCGATATTCCGGCTGTGGTTGGAACTTCTCCAAAGAATGATGCAGAGCTGGACCGTGAAGCCTCTGACTTTGATCCGCTGACCGGCCTCGTCTTTAAGATGACGACCGATAAGTTTGTCGGCAAGCTGGCGTTTGTCCGCATCTATGCCGGCCAGCTGAAAAAAGGGCAGAACATCTATAATCCGCGCACGAAGAAGCGCGAACGTATTGGGCGCCTTCTGCGCCTGCACGCTAATCACCGCGAGGATGTCGAGGTTTTGTATGCCGGCGAAATCGGCGGCATGGTTGGTCAGAAACTATTTACTACCGGCGACACGGTTTGCGCCGAAAACGACCCCATTGTTCTGGAAAACATCGAGTTTCCGGAGCCGGTAATTTCCATGGCTATCGAGCCAAAGACCACGGCCGACAAGGATGCCTTGGTTGATGCGCTTCAGGATATGGCCGATGAGGATCCTACGTTCCATACCTCTATTCACGAGGAGACGGGGCAGACCATTATTCAGGGCATGGGTGAGCTCCACTTGGAAATCATCAAGGATCGCATCCTGCGCGAATACAAGGTGCAGGCCAATGCGGGCAAGCCGATGGTCGCCTATCGCGAGAGTGTTTCCGCGAAGGGCGAGGGTCGCTTTACTTTTGAGCGTGAGATCGGTGGAGAAACCCATTTTGCAAGCTTGACCCTTTCGGTTTCCCCGGCATCTGCGGGTGCAGGCAACAGCATCGAATTCGACGTTTCCAGCAAGATCATCCCCGAAGAATACCGCAAGGGGATTGAAGAGGGGATCAATGATGCGTTGATGACCGGCGTGCTGGGTAACTTTGCGATCATTGATACAAAGGTGTCGGTGGTTGGCGGCCAGACCCACGCAACGGACTCCACAGAGGTGGCATTCCGTTCGGCGGCGGTTATGGCATTGCGCGAGGCGGTATCAAATTCCGGACCCATGTTGCTCGAGCCGGTAATGTTGCTCGAGATCGATACCCCTGAAGAACATCTAGGCGACGTGCTGGGCGACCTGAACAGCCGCCGTGGTCGTGTTCGCGAAATCAAGGCTTTGGCAGATATACAAGTAGTGCAGGCGGATGTTCCGCTTGCGGAGGTTTTTGGATATGCAACGACGTTGCGTTCATTAACAAAGGGTAGAGCAAGTTATACGATGGAGCCGCAAGCGTTTGAATCGGTTCCCGCGTCCATGCAGGACTCCATCCTAAATCGGTGAGATAAATTATGATAAATCAACGTATTAGAATTCGGTTGAAGTCGTTCGATCACAGGGTGCTCGATGTTTCGGCCTCGGAGATTGTAGAAACGGCTCGCCGGACGGGCGCACGTGTGGCAGGTCCGATTCCGTTGCCGACCCGCATTGAGCGTTTCACGGTAAACAAGAGCCCGCACGTGAACAAGAAGGCCATGGAACAGTTCGAGATCCGCACGCACAAGCGTTTGCTGGATATCATCGATCCGACGATCAAGACGGTTGATGAACTTAAGAAGCTTAATCTGCCGGCTGGCGTGGATATCACTATTAAAATCTAAGTGGTGCTATGATGAAGGGTTTAATTGGAAAAAAACTAGGGATGACCTCCGTCTATGACGAAAGTGGAGCTGCGGTTCCGGTGACGGTCATCGAAGCGGGGCCGTGCGTTGTTGTTCAGCGCAAGGATAACGAAAAAGACGGCTACACTGCTGTGCAGCTTGGTTTCGGGGATCAGAAGGAACAGCGTCTGAACAAGCCGGATCTGGGACAGTTCAAGAAGGCCGGCGTTGACGCCAAGCGTGTGCTCAGAGAGTTCCGCGTTGACGAATCCGCCGAGGTTGCTGTTGGCGATGTTGTTAGCGCCAGTGCATTCGAGGAAGTCAATTATGTCGATATCGTTGCTACCGGAAAGGGTCGCGGCTATCAGGGTGTTGTAAAACGCTACAACTTTGGCGGCGGTCGTGCGAGCCACGGTGGCGGATGGACCCGTCGTCCGGGTTCGATCGGCATGTGTGAATTTCCGGCCCGCGTATTCAAGGGCAAGAAGATGCCGGGGCAGATGGGCGACAAGCGCGTCACCACGCAGAACCTCAAGATTGTACAGGTTCGCCCGGAAGAAAACCTCATTCTCGTTAAGGGCTCTGTCCCGGGTGCGAATGGCGGCATTGTAGTCATCCAGGAAGCGCTCAAAAAGAAGTAAGCGAGGAAGATCATGAGCAAACTACCTTTAAAAAGTATTAAGGGAGACAGCGTCGGCGAGTACGAAGTCGCAGACAATCTCCTCGTTCTCGACAAGGGCGATCAGGCGGTCCACGAAGCGGTTGTTGCATACACTGCACATCAGCGCGCCGGAACCGCATCGACCCTTAGCAAGTCCAATGTTTCCGGAACGGGTACCAAGCCTTGGAAGCAGAAGGGCCTCGGCCGCGCACGTGCCGGTTACAAGCAGTCCAACGTTTGGCGCGGCGGTTATGTTGCGCATGGACCGCAGCCGCGCAAGTATAAGAAGAAGCTTTCGAAGAAAGTCACCAAGCTGGCCTTCCAGCGCGCGTTCAGCGCCAAGGTCGACCAGGGCGAAATCACTGTGATCGATGATCTGACGGTTTCTGCTCCGAAGAGCAAGGAGTTCGCCGCCGTGATGAAGAATCTGGGGCTGGACCGTGGCGCGCTGTTCATTGTTAATGAAAACAACGACAATGTGCTGCTGGCCGCACGGAACATTCCGAAGGTTGAGATTGTTACCGCCGATCTGGCCAACACCTACCAGCTGCTGCGCTACAAGAACGTAGTTGCAACCAAGGCCGGCATGGAAGCGCTGGAAAAACGCCTGGCATAAAGGAATCGTCGATATGAAGAATTCAGCTGATGTAATCAAAAAGATTTTGTTGACGGAAAAGGGCACGCGCCTTTCGGAGGATCAGAACCAGTATCTCTTCCGCGTGGCCAAAGAAGCCAACAAGTTGGAAATCAAGAAGGCAGTGGAAGAGCTATTCAACGTCCGTGTTATGGCCGTCAATACGATGCGCCGAAAAGGCAAGAAGAAGCGCCAGCGCACTGCCAAGTACGGAATAACGGCTTCGTGGAAGCGTGCCGTTGTCTCCTTGCATGAAGAAGACAGTATCAACCTGATCTAAGGAGTTTTTGCAATGGGTTTAAAAGCACATAAACCATACACCCCGAGCCGCCGGCATATGGTGTTGTCCGATTTTGCGGACATTACCAAGGCAACGCCTGAGCGTTCGCTGGTCAAGGCCAAGAAAAGCAAGGCCGGACGCAACAGCGCTGGTCGAATCTCGGTTCGCCATCGTGGCGGCGGGCATAAGCGCCGCTACCGTGTGATCGACTTCAAGCGCGAAAAGTTTGGCATTCCCGCCAAGGTAGCCGCGATTGAGTACGATCCGAACCGCTCCGCGCGTATTGCGCTGTTGCATTATGCGGACGGCGAAAAGCGCTACATTATTGCACCGGCTGGCCTGCAGGTGGAAAGCACCATCGTTTCCGGCCCTGACGTGGAGCCCGCACTGGGCAATGCGTTGCCGCTGGGCAAGATTCCGGTCGGCATGGCCGTACATAACATTGAGCTGATCGCCGGTCGCGGCGGACAGCTGGTTCGTTCCGCCGGAACATCCGCGCAGCTGATGTCCCGTGAAGAGGATTTTGCGAATATCAAGATGCCTTCGGGCGAGATCCGCCTCATCCGTACCAACTGCTACGCTACGGTTGGTCGCGTAGGCAATGTTGAGCACAACAGCATCGTAATGGGTAAGGCCGGCCGCAAGCGCTGGTTGGGCATTCGTCCGACCGTCCGCGGTGTTGCGATGAACCCGGTAGACCATCCGATGGGTGGTGGTGAGGGCCGTACCTCTGGTGGCGGTCATCCGAAGTCCCCATGGGGTCTGTTGGCCAAGGGCAAGCGCACTCGCGACAAGCACAAGTCGACGAACAAGTATATTGTTGAACGGAGGAGTAAATAGTCATGGCACGTTCACTGAAAAAAGGACCTTTTGTTGCCGCCAAGCTGGTGAAGAAGGTTAGGAAGATGGATGAAACGGGACGCAAAGCCCCGATCAAGACTTGGTACCGTAGTTCCATGATTGTTCCGGAGTTTGTAGGCCATACCTTCAATGTTCACAACGGCAAGGTATTCGTTCCGGTATTCGTTACAGAGAACATGGTCGGCCATAAGCTGGGCGAGTTTTCGCCTACTCGCGGGTTCAGAACCCACGGTATGGCAACGGATAAGACCGCCCGGTAATTTTTTTGGAAGGAAGTACTGGATTTTAGAAACCATTTACGTAGACTGTCCGCCCTTTACACCGTGGACATAATCGAGAGTGAGAACACTATGGAAGTGTCAGCAACAACCAAATATGTGAAAATGTCGCCCACTAAGGCGCGCGATTTGGCAAACGAAATCAAGGGTTTGCCCGTTGCGGATGCATTGCGCATTACCGAGTTTAACGCTCGCAAGGCTGCTCTTCAGATCGGGAAGACCTTGAAGTCGGCTATTGCAAATGCCGAGAACAACGAGGGACTATCGGTCGATAGCCTGTATGTAAAGAACGCAATTGTAGATGGCGGACCGATGATGAAGCGCTTCCGCCCTCGTGCAAGAGGCATGGCCAGTCCGATTCAGAAGAAGACTAGCCATATAACCGTAATTTTAACCGACAACGCGTAGTTGACGAAAGGAGACCGTTTTGGGTCAGAAAGTAAATCCAATTGGGTTCCGGCTTGCTTTAAACAAGGATTGGCGTTCGCGCTGGTTCGCTGACAAGCGGAATTTCGGAACATTGCTTAAAGAAGATATTGTGATTCGCGAGAAGGTCATGGGCCGTCTCAAGGATGCCGCGGTGTCAGATGTTTATATCGAGCGCTATGCCAATCGTATCCGTGTGACGATCAAGACCGCACGACCGGGGCTTGTTATCGGCCGCAAGGGCGAGGATATCGACAAGTTGCGCGAGGTTCTTGCAAAGCTTACCGGTAAAGAAGTCTATGTAGAGATTGCCGAAGTTAAGAAGCCGGATCTGGATGCGCAACTCGTGGCTGAAAATGTTGCCATGCAGCTTGAGCGCCGCGTTTCCCACCGTCGCGCCATGAAACGTGCGATCCAAATGGCGATGGATAATGGCGCCCTTGGAATCAAGGTGCTGGCTGCGGGTCGTCTCAATGGAGCGGAAATCGCGCGTTCAGAAAGCTATAAGGAAGGTAAGATTCCGCTACACACGCTGCGCGCGAACATTGACTATGGAACAACGGAGGCGAACACCGTTGCAGGAATCATCGGAATCAAGGTGTGGATCTGCAAGGAAGCCGAAACGAAAGCCTAGGAGTTTGACCGATGCCTTTGATGCCGAAAAGAGTGAAATTTAGGAAAGTCCAGCGCGGTTCGCGCAAGGGTCTCGCCATGACGGGAAACCAGCTGGCCTATGGAGAGTACGGTCTCCAGTCCTTGGAACGTGGATGGATCACAGCGGTCCAGATTGAAGCGTGCCGTGTGGCTGCCAACCGTGCCATGAAACGTAAGGGAAAGCTGTGGATTCGCATCTTCCCCGATAAGCCGATTACGAAAAAACCACTGGAAGTGCGTATGGGTAAAGGTAAAGGTGCCGTTGACCAATGGGTCTCCGTCATCAAGCCCGGAACCATGTTGTTCGAGCTGGATGGTGTGCCGGAATCGCTGGCGAAGGAGTGTCTGCGTCTTGCGGCCACCAAGTTGCCGGTCCGCGCCCGTTTCGTTCAGCGGCACGCCCACGATTAATCGACAGGATTTGCCATGAAAGTAAAAGATCTCAAGGAAATGACGATGGAAGAGCTGAATCAGCAGCTGCAGGACATCAAGAAGGAGCAGTTCAACCTGCAACTTCAGCAGGTGTCGGGGCAGTTGGAGAATCCGGCACGTTTGAAGGAGTTGCGCCGCTCGGTCGCCCGCATCAAAACCATCCAGAACCAGAAAGTTGAAGGGTAAAGGTATGGAAGAGGCTAAAAGACATTTGAGGAAAACGCGCGAAGGTCGCGTTTGTAGCGACAAGGCCGACAAGACCATCGTCGTGATGATTGAACGGCGTGTACGCCACCCGCTCTACGGGAAGGAAGTCCGTATTGCGAAGAAAGTCCACGCCCACGACGAGGAAAACCGCGCCAAGGTTGGCGATGTGGTCCGTGTGATGGAGACCCGCCCGCTCAGCCGTTTGAAACGCTGGCGTTTGGTGGACATTATTTCTGAATCTTCTAAATAGGGTAGAATCCGATGATTTTGGAACAAACACGTTTAAAAGTAGCGGATAACTCGGGCGCCCGTAGCGTCATGTGTATCCGTGTTCTCGGAACCAAGCGTAAATTTGCCCGCGTTGGCGAAGTCATCCGCGTAACGGTGAAGGAAGCCCAGCCCAACGGCGTTGTTAAAAAGGGTGAACTTTGCAAAGCGGTGATCGTCCGCACGAAGAACACTATCCGTCGTTCCGACGGTTCGTGCCTGCGCTTCGATGGTAATGCTGCTGTAATTATCGATGACAACAACAACCCGCGTGGGACCCGCATCTTCGGACCGGTTGCCCGCGAGCTTCGCGATAATGATTTCATGAAGGTTGTATCGCTCGCACCGGAAGTGCTGTAGCGCATCGGAAGGAATTTAAGATGAAGAATGCTGTAAAATGCCATATCAAGAAGGGCGACACCGTTACCGTGATCGCCGGTGACGACAAGGGAAAGTCCGGTAAGGTTATCCAGGCCAATCCCCAGACTGGTCGTGCGTTGGTCGAAGGTGTGAATTTCGTTAAGAAACATATGCGTAAATCGGAGGAAAATCCGCAGGGCGGAGTCGTTGATATGGAAGCTTCCATCGCGATTTCCAATCTGAAGGTTTCCAAGTAACCGTTCCATTATTGGAGCAAGATTTTTTTGGAGGACGGGTTCGATGGTCCCAACAATGAAAACCAAATATAAAGATGTGGTTGCCCCGGAGTTGATTAAGACTCAGGGCTACAATAATAAGATGCAGGTTCCGAAGATCGAGAAGATTGTTCTGAACTTGTGTGTTTCGCTCGCTCATGACCGCGATGCCCTTCAGGCCGTGGCCGACGACTTGGGAAAGATCACTGGCCAGAAGCCTGTGATCACCAAGGCGAAAATGAGCGTGTCGAACTTCAAGTTGCGCGAGGGTATGCCGATCGGTGCCAAGGTGACCCTGCGCAACAACCGGATGTATGAATTCATGGATCGTTTGGTGAACGTGGCGTTGCCACGTATCCGCGACTTCCGTGGCATCCCCGGAAATTCGTTCGATGGACAGGGTAACTATTCCATGGGAATGCAGGAGCAAACCGTATTCCCGGAAATCGACCCGGACAAGGTGAAGAAAGTGCATGGCATGGACATCACATTTGTGACTTCGGCGAAGAACGATAGTGAAGCCAAAGAGCTTCTGACGTTAATGGGCATGCCGTTTGCGACGACGGATAATAAGTAAGCGAAGGTATTAAGATGGTTTTAACGGATCCAATTGCTGACATGTTGACGCGTATTCGCAATGCGAATATGACGGAGAAGAAAACGGTGCAGATGCCGCACTCCAAGATGAAGAGTGAGGTTGCACGGTTGCTGAAATCGGAAGGTTTCATCAAGGACTACACCATGGAAAACGAAGACGGTAAAAGCGTCCTCAAGCTTTTCCTCAAGTATACGGTTGATCGCGAGCCGGTCATTCAGGGTCTTCGCCGCATCAGCAAGCCCAGTTGCCGCAAATACGTGGCTTCGAATGAGGTTCCGCGTGTACTGGGCGGGATTGGTGTTGCCATTTTGAGCACTTCTTCGGGAGTGATGACCGACAACGAAGCCAGACAGCAAAAGGTCGGAGGCGAAGTCCTCTGCTACGTTTGGTAGGAAAACTGGGGTTAAGTTATGTCTAGAGTAGGAAAACAGCCGATTTTGATTCCCGCCGGTGTGACAGTTGAAGTCACCGGGGCGACGGTTACCGTGAAAGGGTCCAAGGGAGAAACCTCCTACACAGCGCCCGATTGCATTGCTTTGAAGGTCGAGGACAGCTCCGTTGTGGTTTCCCGCACGGACAACTCCAAGCACGGCGCAGCAATGTTCGGCACCGTTCGGAGCATTGTGAGCAACATGATTGTCGGCGTTAGTGCCGGCTATAAGAAGCAGCTTTTGATTGAGGGCGTTGGTTACAAGGCCCAGATGAAAGGGGCGGACATCGTTCTGTCGCTCGGATACTCGCACGACATCACCTACAATATCCCTGAGGGGATTAAGATTGATGTACAGGGCGGCGGTACCTCCGTGGATATTGAAGGTATTGACAAGCAGCTGGTGGGACAGGTTGCCGCGCGCATCCGTGACTACTCACCGGTTGAGCCGTACAAAGGAAAAGGCGTACGCTACTCCGACGAGCAGGTTCGCCGTAAGGAAGGCAAGGCGGTTGCATAATCATGAGTATTAAAACGAAAAAAGGTTTGAGGATCCGTCGGCATCTGCGTGTGCGCAACAAAATTGCGGGCACGGCCGAGCGGCCGCGTATGGCGGTCTTCCGCTCGAATAAGCGTCTGACGGTTCAGTTTATTGACGACGATGCCCGCATCACGATTGTAGGCATCTCCTCCGATGGAAAGAATGCCGAAGCAGCAAAAACGCTGGGTTCCAAGGCTGCTGAGGCGGCTAAGGGCAAAGGCATCGAAACCGTGGTGTTCGACCGGGGCGGATTCGCTTTCGGCAGTAATCTCAAGGCACTCGCAGACAGCGCACGCGAAGCGGGTCTTAAATTCTAGGTAGATTCAAGGAGTTTCCTAAATGGCAGAAGAACGTACAGAACGCAGGGGACGCCGTGAAGGCGGCCGTGGCCGCAAGGGTCGTCGCGACGATAAGAGGGAAGTCCGGGAAAAGCCGGAATTCGAAGAACGGGTTGTTCATATCAGCCGCAACTCCAAAGTGGTCAAGGGTGGTCGTCGGTTCAGCTTCGGTGCACTGGTTGTTGTCGGAGACCGCAAGGGCCGGGTTGGATACGGACTGGGCAAAGCCGCGGAAGTGGCCGAAGCGATCCGCAAGGCCGGCGAAGTGGCCAAGCGCAACCTCTCAACCGTAACCATGCGCGGAACCACGTTGCCACACGATGCCATCGGCAAATACAGTGGTGCGCAGGTTCTGATTCGTCCGGCCTCCGAAGGTACGGGAATCATCGCGGGTGGTCCGTGCCGTGCCGTGCTGGAGCTTGCTGGTGTTCGTGATGTTCTGGCGAAATCGCTGGGCAGTAACAACCACCTGAACGTAACAAAGGCAACAATGAAAGCCTTGGGCCAGTTGCGCACCAAGGAAGAAGCACTTGCAACCCGCCAGGGTTGATTATTATCAAGAGGATTTAGTCATGGATTTGCATTCTTTGCAGACAACAGAAGGTTCCAAGCATCGGAAAATCCGTCTCGGCCGTGGCCGTGCATCGGGCAAGGGTAAAACCTCCGGGCGTGGTCATAAGGGTCAGATGTCTCGTACCGGCAGTGTGCACAAGCCGCTGTTCGAAGGTGGACAGATGCCGTTCGTCCGCAAGCTTCCGAAGCGTGGTTTCAATAACTTTAACCGCAAGGAATTCCTTCCGGTGAACCTTGATGCTCTCAACGTTTTCGAGGATGGCGCTGAAGTCACCATCGATTTGCTCAAGGAAAAAGGACTGGTGAACGGTCGTTTCGACGGCGTGAAAGTCCTTGGAAGTGGAAGCGTGGAAAAGAAACTGACGGTCAAGGCTAATGCCTTCTCCGCTTCGGCCAAGGAAAAGATCGAAGCCGCTGGCGGCACCTGCGAAATCGTCTAAACCGAAAGGTCTCTCCCCATGCTTTCCGCATTCGCCAACACCTTCAAGATTCCCGAACTTAGGCAACGTATCCTTTTCACCTTTGGCCTGGTTTTCATATGCCGTTTGATTGCTGCAATTCCGCTTCCGGGCGTGGATGCAGCCATGATTCGTGCGTATTTTGAGAGCATGACTTCCAATGGTGGTGGTTTTCTTGGCATGTTTAACATGTTTAGTGGTGGTGCATTGTTGCAGGCTTCCATCGGCGCTTTGGGTATCATGCCCTACATCAGTGCATCCATTATTCTGCAGTTGATGACAGCCGTGGTGCCACATTTGGAACGGCTGGCGCGCGAAGGCGATGTTGGTCGGCAGAAAATCACGCAGTATACCCGCTATCTGACCGTTATAATTTGTACGATTCAGGCTTTCGGTATTGGCGTTTCGTTACAGTCCGGCAATTTTCTAGGTTCCGGACTTCCTGCCGATGTTGTTCGTATTCCGGGCATGGGCTTTATATTTCTGACGGTTATCGCCATGGTAACGGCTTCGTTGCTGATCATGTGGATTGGTGAGCAGATTACGGATCGTGGTATTGGTAACGGTATTTCCATCATTATTACCGTCAATATTGTCAGCCGGTTGCCGATCGCAGTTAAATCACTGATCGATAAAATGAGCCGCATTGATGGAGTTGCCGAAATCGGTATTTTTCACCTGGGACTCCTGTTGGCCCTACTGTTCGGTGTGATTCTTGGTGTTGTGGCCATTACGCAGGCGCAGCAAAAGATCCCGGTGCAGTATGCCAAGCGCATGGTTGGTCGTAAAATGATGCAGGGCGGAACCCAGCACCTGCCGTTGCGCGTCAACTATTCTGGAGTAATGCCGATCATTTTCGCTGGGGCGATCATGGGGATTCCCGCGTTTATCCTGCGTTTTCTGCCGGGTGAGTGGGCGCGAGTGGCCGCTGGGGCGATTACCCCGGGTTCGGTTTGGTATATGGTCTTCTTTGGCCTGATGATTCTATTTTTCTCCTACTTCTGGGTCGCTACGCAGTTCAACCCGATTCAGATTGCAGACAATCTCAAGACGCAGGGCGGCTATGTTCCCGGAATTCGTCCCGGGCGTCCAACGGCCGAGTTTCTTGATCGTACCATGACCCGTCTGACTCTTGCAGGTGCGATCTTCCTGACCGTAATTGCCTTGTTGCCGAATGTTATTTCGGCCCAGCTGAACATTCCCTATGCGGTATCTTCCTTTTTTGGCGGAACCAGCATTCTGATTATTGTGGGTGTGATGCTTGATACCATGCGTCAGATCGAGTCGCATCTCCTGATGCGCCACTATGACGGCTTCCTGCAAAAAGGCAAAATGCGCAGAAGATAATGACTGCGATCGTTCTATTGGGCCCTCCCGGAGCTGGGAAAGGCACCGTGGCCGAGGTGTTGGTGGAGAAGGGATTTGCCCATGTTTCCACTGGCGATCTTTTGAGAGAGCAGATTCGCCTTGAAACCCCGCTTGGGTTGGAAGCCAAAAAATCGATGGATCAGGGTCGTTTTGTCTCTGATGAAATTGTTGTCAGCATGATCCGCGATCTTCTTCAGGGTTCGGAGTGCAACGCTCGCTTTCTTTTCGACGGCTTTCCTCGGACTCTGGTTCAGGCTGAGAAGCTTGATGAGCTGATTCGATCGTTCGAGGGGAGTCTTGATGCGGTCCTACTGCTTGAGTGCCCGGACCAAACCATCATTGATCGTCTTTCCGGCCGTCGTACGTGCATAAGTTGCGGCGCGGTATACCATGTTGAATATAAGCCATCTTCCGCCGGCGGCCGATGTGCAGTCGACGGAGGCGAGCTGGTGCAACGCCCCGATGATCAACCTGAAACCATCATGAAACGCCTTGAAGTCTATGCTGAGCAGACCGAGCCGCTCATCGAATACTATCAGGTCAGGAACCTCATCCATTCCATCGATGCCGCGCAGAGTATCCCGAAGGTCAGGAACGCGGTTTTTGAACAACTAGGATAGGCGATACATGATCATTATAAAGAAGCTGGACGAACTTGCAGCCATGCGTATTGCCGCAAGAAAGACCGCCACGATTCTCCATAAGGTTGCGGCCAAGGTTGCGGCTGGCGTTACTACAAAGGAATTGGACGAATATGCCTCTGAGCTTGCTCGTAAAGAGGAAGGGCGTTGCGCCTTCTACGGCTACCATGGTTTTCCTGGCCGTATTTGCTGTTCCATCAATGAAGAGGTGGTACACGGCATCCCCGGATCCCGAGTTGTTCGCAATGGTGATATCGTAAGCCTCGATTTTGGTTTGGTGCATGGTGGATTTGTGGGCGATACTGCCACCACAGTGGCTGTGGGGGAGGTCGATCCCGAATGGCAGAGGCTCATGGATGCTACACGGGAGTGCCTGGCTGCCGGAGTCGAAAAAGCGGTCGAAGGAAATCATCTTTCCGATATTTCAAACGCGGTGCAGGGGGTGGCTGAGGGTGCCGGCTTTTCCGTTGTACGGGACTTTGTCGGCCACGGCATCGGCCGCGACCTGCACGAGGATCCCCAACTCCCGAACTATGGCCCGGCGGGGCGCGGGCCGGTCCTTAAGGCTGGGATGACTCTTTGCATCGAGCCCATGATCAATCTCGGTGTACACAAGACCGAAACCCTAAAGGATGGCTGGACCGTTGTTACCAAGGACCGTCTCCCCTCCGCCCACTTCGAGCACACCGTCGCCGTCGGCAAGGAAAAGGCTGAAGTTTTAACGGTTCCAGACCTGACTTGAGCCTGTTTCCGCGTGTTTTAGATAATTTCTTCGCGGGCAAGCTCGCGGAAGATGCGTTCAACCTCGGCATGGGCGACTGAGATGAACTCTTCATAGTCGGCAGTGTTCTGTCCGGTGGGGTCGGGGATGTCGCGGATATCTTCGCTGTCACCGTTCCAGAGATACTCCATCATCCGGAAGGTTTTTTCTGCGGCCTGCGGGAAGTGCTCGAGAATGGCATCTTTTTGCCAGTTCTCCATCACTAGAATCACGTCAGCCTCTTTGATCGTCTTTTTAGTCAGGGGATCGGAGTGGTGGGATCTGAGGGAAAAGCCATTTAGTTTGGCCACATGCCGCACGACCTGGCTGGCCGACTTTCCACTGCGCGCCTGTACTCCGGCCGAAAGGACTCGCACTTTCTTGCGTGCATAGGGCATGTGTTCCCTTAGGTAGTTTTCCATGTAGCCGTGAAGGTAGGCGCTTCGCGTTATGTTTGCCTTGCAAACCACAACGATTGTAAATTTTTTATTGAACAGACCCATGTGAGGTTCCTTAAATAGCCAAAAAGAGCCACCCGGAAGAGGTGGCTCTTTTTTCCGTAGAAAACAGGGGAAGCATCTACTACTTCTTTTTCTTGAACTGTTTTACATATTCCTGATCTTCCTTGGAGAGGGTGAACAGGGAGAAGCTGCCTTCCATGCTGTTTGCTTCCAGTCTCAGGAAGATATTGTTTCCTTCCCGTTTCAGGAAAATGGCGCGTGCTTTGAATTTCTTGCCTTTTTTGGTGATGGTCCATGTCCGAAATTCGGGTTTTACCTCTTCCTCTTTTTCTTCCTCGGCAACTCCTTTAGTGGTTTTAATGGCGGGGCCGCCGTTGGATTTTTCCTGGGCTTTGGCTTCACTGTATGGTGACTTTACAAGTGAAACAGGGATTCCGCCGAGTTCCAGCTTTTTGGGGAGTCCCTTTTTTTCGTCAATAGGGATTCTGAAGTACACTTGATCGCCGGTCTCGTCATCGATCTCGTTCGAGTCGATTACAATACACCCGTCTATCTGATAGTTGCTTGGGGGATATTCGCTTTTGTAGTATCCGAGATAGTTTTCATAGTTGTCGAAAACAATAATGTGGTAACCTGTTTTATCCAATTCACCTTCGTAGATGTGGTAGTAGGTATCCCCGATTTCGACGGATGTGATTTTCTTTACATCCATTTTTTCAGGGGAGTGTTTTTCGCCGATTTCTGCTAAAGTCTCTTCAACAAAGCGTCGTTTGGGTGCGTTTTTCTTTTCAGATTTTGCCGCCACATTTGTTGCAATACCTGCCGCCAGCACCATTATCATTGTTATGCTCAATACCTTTTTCATATCCCCCGCCTTCCTTTTGCATGGTGTACCAGTAATTTTGACTCGAAAAGACAAGCCAACCGAAATACGGTGCAAATGTAGATATTTAAGTTGAAAAACGCCATGCTTTTCCGGTGGTTTTTTTGTTTAAAAGCAGTCTTTGTCTTGTGAGCGGGGTTTGAAAAAACCGCTTGGCAGGGCAGGGGGCTTCTTGCATAATGCGCGCTCTTTTTTAACTTTTAGAACAATTGAGGCAATATCCATGTACAGTGCATCCGACCTGAAAAAAGGCCTAAAAATCGAGATAGACGGTGATCCCTGCATGATCACCAATTTTGAGTTTTCCAAGCCAGGCAAGGGCCAGGCGCTCTATCGTTGCAAGATCAAGAACCTGATTACCGGGAACACTTTTGACAAAACCTATCGGTCGGTGGAGAAAATCAACCGTTGTGCTTTGATTTCGCGCGATTTCACCTTCTCCTACATCGATGGCGAAGAGTATGTCTTTTCCGATAACGAAACCTACGAGGAAGCCCGCCTGAACGACGAGTTGCTGTGCGACCTGAAATATTTCATTGTTGACGACATGCAGGTTGAAATCCTGTTCCACAATGATCGTGCGCTGGACGTCAGCCTTCCGAACTTCGTTGAAATGGAAGTCGCCGAAACCGAGCCCGGTGCTCGCGGCGACACCGCTACCAACGTAATGAAACCCGCCAAGCTGTCCAACGGCTTCGAAATCAACGTGCCGATTTTCATCAATGAAGGCGATACTATCCGCATCGATACGCGCACCGGAACCTATGCGGACCGCGTGTCCAAGGGATAATGCCTGCCGATAGCATAGTATTGCGAGACGCCGTGATGCGAAGCATCAGGGCGTTTTTTCATGAACGGGGTTTTGCCGAGGTCGAGACGCCGGTTCGCCTGAAGGTTCCCTGCATGGAATTGCACATCGATGCCGAGCCTAGCGGCGACTGGTATCTGCGAACTTCGCCTGAAATCTTCCACAAGCAGTTGCTTGCCGCTGGCCACAAAAAAATATTCGAAGTTGGGAAATGTTTTCGGCGCGGGGAATTCGGTGCTTTGCACAATCCCGAATATACCATGTTGGAATGGTACCGCGCCAATGCCGACTACATGGATATCCTTAACGACACCAAGGCTCTGGTTTCCTTTGTCTGGAAGGAGTGTTCCGGTGACTGGGAAATCCTGACGGTATCCGAGGCATTCAAAAGGTTTGCCGGCTGGGATCCTGTTGGCAACTACACCGAAGATCGCTTCGATATCGATCTGGTTGAAAGAGTTGAGCCTGCGCTAAAGCAGCTTGGTGGGCCGGTTGTTCTTATCGACTATCCTGTAGAGGCCGCCGCACTCTCGCGGCGAAAACCGGACAATCCGCTGGTGGCCGAGCGTTGGGAGTTGTACATAGACGGAGTTGAAATCGCCAACGCCTATTCCGAGCTGACAGACCCTGTCGAGCAACGCCGCCGCTTCGAGGAGTGTGCCAGGCAGCGCAGGTCGCTGGGCAAGGAAGCCTATCCTATCGATGAAGCCTTTATGCGGGCATTGGAAAAGATGCCGGCATCCGGCGGGGTGGCTTTGGGGGTTGATCGTCTTCTCATGCTGATTGCCGGAGCCGATTCGCTGGATGCCGTTTTGCCGTTTAGGTAATACGCATGCAGTTCCGCCCTCAGGCGGCTTGATTTGTGGTTGTGGAGTGGCCGTCTACGAACCTTTTTCTTCTTCAGAGTGGTATTTCTCGACGGTTTTTTCCAGATGGCGTAGTTGCTTGGCGATGTCGTTGATACGAAATTCGATAGAGTTGAGAATCCAAAACTGAAAGTGCTCTACCTTGGTCGACTTGTGCATCATCCAGATAATCTTAATGGAAACCAGCAATACGCCGATCTGTAGCGAGAAGAGGGGGGGGAGCGGGATTTCAATGTGCAGAATATGCCGGGCAACATCGGCAAGGAACAAGAGAATGATCAGGACAACGAAAATGTGGTTGATCAATTTATCGCGCTTTTCGGTGTTTTTTCCGCCGATCTGGCCCATCAGATGCCGGATCTTTTCCTTCTCTTTTTTAAATTGGTCGAGTTCCGCCTTCAACTTGATTGGGTCAAGGTCTTCCATGGTCATCTCCTGAATTGGTTGGCAAAAATTATAAGGATGGAGAGGCTTCTATCAATAAATTATAGTGCTAATTAGAGGGGGTGCATGGTAAAACCTCCGCTTTATTCTATGGGACGCAACTTGATGGAAAAGAAACTGAAAATTGCAATCGCTTGCGGGGGAACCGGCGGGCACATATTCCCAGGTCTGGCGACTGGGTTTGAACTGCTGGAACGCGGCCATGATGTAACGCTCTGGATGGCCGGGAAGGACATTGAGAGCGATGCCGTGAAGGAGTGGCCGGGAGAAATCATTACTATTCCTTCCGAGGGATTCCAGTTCGGCGTTTCGTTTCGGAGTCTTCTGACGGTCATTCGGCTCTACAAGGCCTATCGGCTTGCATTGCCGCCCATGCGCAAAAGCCGCCCCGATGTGGTTTTGGCCATGGGCAGCTATGCCTCGTTCGCTCCCGTGATGGCCGCAAGGAAGCTCAAGATTCCTTATGTCCTGCACGAGGCCAATCTCCTGCCGGGACGCGCTGTGAGCCTGCTTGCTCGCAAGGCGCATACCATGGCCGTCAGTTTTGAAAAGTCGCGGTTCTATCTCAAACACGATAATATCGAGACCACCGGCATGCCGCTTCGCAAGGCGCTCCAGTGCACGGACTCCCGGCCTCTCCGCGAGCGTGGTGAAAACGATCCGCTGCGTGTTCTTGTAATGGGGGGCAGTCGCGGTGCGCGGGTGCTCAATCAAATTGTGCCCAAGGCGATTGCCGACGCTGTCGGAATGGGCGTTGCCATCGAGGTTGAGCATATTGCGGGTTTGCAGAGCAGCGATGAAGTGGAAGCGATCTACTCGGAAGCTGGGATTAAGGCGACAGTGCATCATTTTGTTCAGCACATGGAAAATATCTATCCCACCATCGATCTTGCCATTTGTCGGTCGGGGGCTGCCACCTGCGCCGAGTTGGCCTGCTATTCCCTCCCGGCTCTGCTCATTCCATATCCCACGGCGGTGCGTGATCATCAGATGGGCAACGCGCGCGTTTTGCAGGATTTCTGTGCGGCGGACGTAGTTGCCGAAAGCGACCTCACGGGAACATGGCTGCGCGACTATCTCGTTAGCGTTTCCGGGAAATCCGAGCGGCTTGCAAACATGGCCGCCGCCATGAGGAAGCGGGCTCAACCCAACGCATCCAGTCGGCTGGCCGACCTGCTCGAAAAAGTGGCAGGAGTGTAGCTGTGGACCCGGTTGATCGCGCACAGCAGTTGATCATAAAAGGCGGGCACGTTCATCTGATCGGAGCGGGTGGCATTGGCATGGCCGGAGTCGCTTTTCTTCTCAAGGAGCGCGGATTTGTCGTTACCGGTTGCGACCTGCAGAAAAACCGCCAGACGGATTGGCTACGGAAAAACGAGATCCAAATCTTTTCCGGCCATGACGAAAGCCACATTGACAAGGAAGTCAGCTGGCTTATCCGTTCCACCGCCGTACCCGATACGCACCCGGAAGTGCGTCGCGCACAAGAGCTGGGCATTCCCGTCTCCCGGCGCGGCGAGGTGCTCCCGGCGCTCATGCGCGATCGCACCTGTATCGCGGTCAGCGGTACACACGGGAAAACCACCACCACCGCCATGATTGCCCAAGTGCTTGGGTGTGGCTATTGCGTCGGCGGTGAAATTGCCGGGATCGAAGGTGTGGCCCGTGATGGAGAAACCATGGTGGTCGAGGCCGACGAATCCGACGGCACCGTCGCAGGCTACACCCCCGACTATGCCGTTATTACCAACATAGAGTACGACCATATGGAGCATCACGCCTCCGAAGAGATGTTCATTGGTTGCTTTGAGCAGCTCGTTCAAAACACGAAGCAGAAGGTTTTCTACTGCGCCGCCGATCCCATTTCTGCCCGGGTATGTTCCGATAATCCGAAATGCAAGTCGTTCCATTTTCCTCAAACCCCTATTCCGCTGCCCCTTTCCGGGCGCCATAACCAGTGGAACGCCGCCGCCGCGCTGGCTGTATGCAGGCAGTGGAAAAGCGAGGATGAAGTCCTCGGGGCAATGGAAAACATTCGGCCGATCCGCCGCCGCTTTGAAACTGTTTTCGATGACCGGGGAATCCGGATTGTTTCAGATTATGCCCATCATCCGACCGAGGTCGCCGCCCTTGTCCAGACTGCGAAGGAACTGGAGCCCAGACGGCTGCTCGCGGTTTTCCAGCCGCACCGCTACACCCGCACGCACGCGCTTGGTGCCGATTTTCCTGCTTCGTTCGAAGGGGTGGAAAAGCTATGGCTCGTTCCCGTCTATGCTGCATCAGAGCAGCCCATCGAAGGCGGAACCACAAAGGATTTGATGGCGCGTTTCCCTGATAGGTGGGGGAGCCATATTCACTATTCCGAAACCCTGCAGGCTGTGTGGGGAAATATCCAATCCGTGCTGCGCGAAGGCGACCTTCTGTTGATTGTTGGGGCCGGCGATATTGAACAGCTTGCTGACTGGGCGCGCTTTCCAAGCATTGGAAATCATGCTAAACCCTCTTCCACTATTTGAAAGGAGCCCGAACATGCCGATTCGTGAATATATTGCCGCTGATCCGAAAAAGTCCTGCAAAACCTGCGAGGCGGGTTTCGAGCAGGTCGAGCAGGTGAACGACTCCTCGCTCACTGCTTGCCCCGAATGTGGCAACAAAGTGCAGCGTCAGCTTTCGGCCCCTTCCGTGGGCCGCTCGGAAAGCGGGTTGCACGACCGCGCAAAGAATGCCGGTTTTACGACCTACAAGAAAACCAGCAAGGGCGAGTACGAGAAAAAATACTAGATGCAAAAGTTGGATGGCCAGATTGAGCGGGTCGTTTTCCGCAACGAGGAAAACGGCTTTTGCGTTTTGCGCGTCAAGGTGCGCGGGCATAAGGATTTGGTGACGGTCACCGGAACCGTTCCGACCATTAATTCCGGCGAATGGATGACTGCCGATGGCGAATGGTTTACCGATCCGCGCCACGGCCCGCAGTTCAAGGCCGAGCAGATGCGCATGTCCAAGCCCGACACACTGGAGGGCATTGAAAAATATCTCGCCTCCGGCCTGATTCAAGGCATCGGCAAGGAATATGCCGCGCGGCTCGTGAAAACCTTTGGGCGCGATGTTTTCGATGTCATCGAAAACTCCTCCGGCAAGCTGTTGAAGGTGGAGGGGATCGGCAAACTGCGCAAGGATCGGATCAAGCAGGCATGGGACGAGCAAAAGAGCGTCCGGCAGATCATGGCCTTCCTCTTCAGCCACGGGGTGAGCACCACGCGCGCCTTTCGCATCCACAAGACCTATGGCGACAAGGCCATCGAGTTTGTCCAGCGCGATCCCTACTGCCTCTCTCGCGATATTCGCGGCATTGGCTTCCTGATTGCCGACCAGATTGCCATGAAGCTGGGTATTGCCAGGGATTCCGATCTGCGCGCCCGCGCCGGGCTGGAGTTCGTGCTTGGTGAGCTGACGTCGAACGGGCACTGCGCCTATGTCCGCAACGACCTGCTTTCGCGTACCGCCGAGTTGCTGCAAATCGATCTGGAAATCATCGAGCGGGCGCTGGACTATTCCATCGAAGCCAAGCGCCTCGTTCTTCGCACCGATTTCCGGGGGCGCGACCTGATCTATCTGCCAAAGCTCTACTTTGCCGAAATCGAACTCGCCAAGAAGCTTCAGGCCTTGGGGAAGGGGAGGCATCCGTGTCCGGCCATCGACTTTGAAAAGGCGTTGGCGTGGGTGCAGAAAAAGTCCGGTATCGAGCTGGCAAATGCCCAGCGTGCTGCGTTGAAAACCGCGGTGGAGTCGAAGGTGATGGTCGTTACCGGTGGCCCGGGCGTCGGCAAAACCACGCTGGTGAACTCGGTGCTGATGGTGCTCAAGGCCAAGAAGATGCGTGTCGCGCTTTGTGCGCCGACCGGCCGCGCTGCCAAGCGCATGGCCGAAACCACCGGCATGGAGGCGAAGACCATCCATCGTCTGCTGCAATACAATCCCGGCACCGGGGGCTTTATTCACTCCGCCGACAATCCGTTGGAGTGCGATGTTCTGATTGTCGACGAGTCGAGCATGATCGATATCGTGCTGGCCTCCCAGCTGGCCGACGCCGTGCCGCTGCATGCTGCGCTCATCATTGTCGGCGATGCCGACCAGCTCCCCTCCGTCGGTCCCGGCCGGGTGCTGCAGGATATTATCCATTCCGGAAAGATACCCGTGGCGCACCTCAACGAAGTATTCCGCCAGGCCGCCACCAGCCGCATCATTACCAACGCCCACAAAATCAATCAGGGGCAGATGCCGGAGTTTCCGGAAAACGGGGAGACAAGCGATTGCTATTTTATTGAGGCCGACGATCCGGTAAAGGCGCTCGCGCTGGTGGGCAAAATGGTCAAGCAATCCATCCCCAAGAAGTTCCGTTTCAGCCCGATGGACGACATCCAGATCCTCACGCCGATGCAGAAAGGGGAGCTAGGTGCGCGCAACCTGAACATTAGCTTGCAGCAACTGCTGAACCCGCGCGGCGACGAAGTCGAACGCTTCGGCGTGGTCTATCGCGTTGGCGACAAGGTGATGCAGACCGAGAACGACTATGACAAGGATGTCTACAACGGTGACATTGGCCGTATTGTTTCCATCGACTCCGAAGCCACCGAGCTGGTGATCGATTTTGATGGGCGGAAAGTGGTCTATGACTTCCGCGAGCTCGATGAGCTTGTCCTGTCGTACGCCATCACCATCCACAAGAGTCAAGGTAGCGAATATCCTTGCGTACTGATTCCGCTGCACACCCAGCACTATGTGCTTTTGCAGCGTAGCCTCATCTATACCGCCATTACCCGCGCCAAGAAACTGGTGATCGTGCTCGGTACGAAAAAGGCCCTCAACCTCGCCGTCACACGCGCCGATTCGCGCGATCGCACCACCACCTTGTCCGAGCGTTTGAAGGAATATGCCTAAATCAGAAATGTCACTGCGGTGATATAGAGTGCAAGCATGGCCGCCGCGGTTGCGATTTTTGTGGTTTGCTTGCGGCTCCGAAGCAATAGCGCGGCGAGCAGTGTCAGTATGAGGATTTGGCCAACACTGACCCAGTGCTTGGAGGAGGCGTGGTGGAGAAGGCTTCCGCCGCGCATGGCCACGTCGGCCGCAAAGATGATCAGCAGGTTGAACATGTTGCTTCCGAGGACATTCCCGATGGCCATGTCGAGAAAGCCCATGCGGACACTGGCGAAGGAGATGACGAGTTCGGGGAGGCTGGTGGAGATGGCGAGGAAGATGGTGCCGATCAGGCTGGCCTCAAGTCCGAAGCCGCCTTGCTCCGGGGGGAGTGCCATGCGCGAGCCAAGGATGGAAAGCATGATGCCGCCGCCGATGATCAGCAGGCAAAGCCCACCGAGTACGCCGTAGAAACGGGAAGCGGGCAGGTGGGCCAGTACTTGTTCCGATGGCAGGTGATCGTCCGGCGGGGTCTCCTTTTGCTGGCGGTGTTCGCGCCGCAGGAAAACGGCATAGGCGATCGGCAGCAGCAGAACGCCCCAGCTGCAGTGCAGGCCGGGGGCAAGGAATCCGGTTTTTCCGGCCACAAAGAAGGCCGCCGCAAAGACAACCAGCAGAATCAAGCCGTATACCGTCGAGTCGGTATGGGAGCTTTCCAGCTTCCCGGGGTCGAATTTATAGGGGAACAGCAATGCCGCCAGTGCAAGAATAAGCAGGTTGAAGATGTTTGATCCCAGCATGTTGCCCGTGGCGAGATCGGCACCATGCAGGGGATCGGTGCATTGGATCACCGAAGTTAGTGAAACAACCAGTTCGGGGAGGCTGGTTACGGCGGCCAGGAAAACGAGCCCCACCAGACCGCTGCCGAGTCCGGTCCGATCTCCAAGCGCATCGCCATAAATGCTCAGGCGAATGCCCGCCAGTACCACTACGGCAGCAGTTGCCGCAAAAGAGATCAGAAGCCCGGTTTGTGTTCCAATAAGCTGTTCAAAGAATTGCATTGTGGTGTTCTACAATAGTTCCCGGCGTTGGAACACCTTATTTTTAAACAGGTGTGGTGGAGTTGCGGGCGGTTTTTTGCCTGGCAACCTGCTTGGTAAAATTGCCGGATTTGCGGGTTGACTTCATGTCCGTCGTCGCTATTATCCGATCCTTCTTTCCCACTAATAGGGACTAATTTGATTAAACGGAGTTGATTTTACTATGCCGAATCTGAAAAGCGCCAAGAAGAGAATGCGTCAGAACGTAGTGCGTCACGACCGCAACCAGCAGGTGCGTACCCGCATCAAGAACGCGCGTCGCAGCATGATGGATGCGTTGGAAGCCAAGGACGCAGAAGCCGGTCAGGTTGCACTGAACACTTATAGCTCGATTCTCGACAAAGCCGCAAAAGGCGGAGTTATTAAGAAGAATACTGCTATTCGCCGCAAGACCAATGCCGCGAACGGTCTGCGCAAGATTGCCTAGTTGCAATCCGCATTCGATTGAAAAACCCGCCGCTGGCGGGTTTTTTTGTGGGCGGATGTTTCATTTCGCACATTTATTGCGGGGAGCAATCCGGTTGCGCAATCGCACTTACCACTGTTCAATTAGGTCGTCGACCATGAATTTGGCAAGCTCCTGCGCGGCCTTGGGCAGGGCATTGCGCTTGGAGGTGGTGAGGTCGGACTCGAAGAAGAAGCGAGCTTCCCCGTAGGTTTTCGACTGCGTCAGGATTTTCCCGGTTGCGGCGTCCTTCAGCGTAGCGACGCCAGTAATGCGCAACCGATATTCTTCAGGGGCGGTTTCAAGGTCGTCGCGGAATGCAATGGCGCTCAGTTTATAGTTGGTGAGTTTGGCTTCGATAATGGCATCGGCCTTTTCGGCGCTGTTTCTTAGCTTGAGTCGGCCGTCGAACTGGATGCGCTGGCGTAGCGCCTTTGTGACTCCAAGCTCAATGGCTGGCTCCGTTGTTGCGTTTACAACGGGGGCCACATGGACGGTCTCAACGCCTTCGGGGCGGGTGCCTCCGAGTTGATAGCCCATGCATCCGGATAAAAGGAGGGTGGCGGCAAGGCCGTTCAGTAGGTGGATTCTTCTCTTCATGTTCAACGTCCGGTTAAAGCTAGAAACTCTCCCAGAAAAAATGGATTTGTCAAAGCTTGATTCCCGTTGGGCGCGTGCTTAGTGTGGCGGGGAATTTTCAACCCAACAACGAGAGGAAACCATGAAGAAGGTACTGATTCCGACCAAACTCAATACGGTTGCGCGCGAGACGCTCAGCCAGCACGGCAACTATGAAGTCGTTCAGGACGATTCGTCGGATCTTGGCACTCTGGCTTCCCAGAACCCCGACACCTATGCCCTGGTCGTCCGTTCCGAAAAGGTTACCTCGGAGATTATTGATGCCATGCCGTCGCTCAAGGTGGTTATCCGCGCCGGGGCAGGCTACAACACCATCGACATTAAGCATGCACGCTCCAAGGGCGTTGATGTAATGAATACACCGGGTGCCAATGCCAACGCTGTGGCCGAAGAGGTGATTGCTTTGATGCTGGCCGACGCCCGCCACGTGGTTCCTGCCGATGCCTCTACCCGCACTGGAAAGTGGGAGAAGAAAAACTTCATGGGCAAGGAGGTCACGGGGAAGACCGTCGGCATCGTTGGCTTCGGTGCCATCGGCCAACTGGTGGCCAAGCGGCTTTCCGGCTTCGATGTCAAGGTGCTGGCCTATGACCCCTTTCTTTCCGATGAGCGTGCCCGCGATCTCGACGCCGAGTCCGCCGAGCTGGCTGAGATTTTCGAACAGTGCGACTATGTTTCGCTCCACATGCCGGAAAATGACGAAACTCGCGGCATCATCAACAAGTCGCTTCTTGCCCGCATGAAGAACGGCGCCGCCCTCATTAACTGCGCTCGTGCCGGTATCATCAACGAAGATGATCTTCGCGCGTTGAAGGCCGACAAGGGGCTGCGTTTCCTGAACGATGTTTATCCGAAGGACGCCGAGGGCGACAAGAGCGTGGCCGACATTGCCGACATCATGCTGCCGCACCTTGGTGCCAGCACGGTCGAAGCCAACTACAACGCCGCCCTGCGCTCTGCGACCCAGTTGATCGGCTACGACGACAAGGGCATTGCCTCCTATGTCGTTAATCGCGATGTTCCGGAAGGGCTTGATCGCGCCTACAGCGAGCTCGCCTTCATGCTTGCGCACCTCTGCCGCAGTATCGCCGGCGGAAACAAGCAGATGAAGTTGATCGAAACCAGCTTTTATGGCGACCTTGCCGCATATGGCGATTGGTTGCTTGTCCAGATTGTCGCGGCGCTTTCCGACGATTTTGATCGTACCCAGGGTTACGATGCCGCGCTCGACTACCTTAAGGAGATGGGGGTTGAGTATTTCAATCGCGACACGGATACAAGCAAGGGCTATGGCAACTCTCTGACCGTCGATGTCACCACCTCCCTTGATGCGGCGCATTTTCAACGCATCAGTGTCCGTGGCACCGTCGCCGAAGGCAATATGATGATTTCGCGCATCAACGATTTCGACAAGCTCTACTTCGAGCCGGTCGGAAACGCAGTGCTCTTTATCTATAAGGACCGCCCGGGTGTTATCGGACAGATCGGCAAGGCGCTTTCCGAGGTGGATGTCAACATCGACGATATGCGTAATCCGCACGATCCTTCCGGTGAGAACTCGCTGGCGCTCATGAAGGTCAGCCAGCCGGTTGACTGTGAGGTTGTCGGCAGGATTGCGGAACAGATCGATGCCTTCCATGCTTCATGCGTGAGCTTCTAGGGCATTCGGTCGTGTTTCTTTGCAAGTAGGGCGCCATCGGCTTCTGCGACAAGGTTTTCGCAGGGCAGGGCGGCAACCCCGGCCGTGGCGGAAAATGCTGTAGCCGGGGTCAGTGACCCCGGAGCGGGATCGGCGATCCCGCCTACAATGCGCTCCACAAACCGCTCAGCGCTGGCTTTGTCTGTTTCCGGAAGAATGACGGCAAATTCGTCGCCGCCATAGCGGCAGACAATGTCGGCCTTTCGGGCGGTCGTTTTTAGTATATTCGCAAATCGCCGCAAAATTTCATCGCCGGCCTTGTGCCCGTGGGTGTCGTTGATCTGCTTGAAGCGGTCGATATCGAACAGGACGAGGCAGAGGTCGCGGTTGTAGCGGGTGGCGGCCTCAATGTGGTCGGCGAGTGTTTCCTCGAAGTAGCGACGGTTGTACAGGCCGGTCAGCCAGTCGCGCGTGGCTTGCTCGTTTGCGGAAAGGAAGGCGAGCCACAGGGCGATGTTTGTGTCGGAGTTGCTCATCTTCAGGGGTGGAAGAAGAGTTTTGCGTAAGTGTAGGCAATCAACTCGCCAGTGACGGAGCGGACGCCTTCGGAGCAGGTGTACCAGCGTTCCGTGTCGTAGGAGCTGGGTTCCAGGCAGGTGATGCCGATGTTGAAGTTCTTGCCCAGTGCCTTTTGGAAGAGCATGCGGCTACGGCGCCCGTGCGGGCCGGTGGTGATGAGATGGAGGTTGGTTTTTTCCTCCAGATTGTAGGCCATGAAAGCTTCGCGCAGGGCGACTGCGGCGGCATAGGTGCGGTCTTTTTTTGTTTCATCGGCAATCGTCGTGATAATTTGGTTCTCGGGGATGCCGAGTTTGCGCAGGCGGGCTGTGGTCATTTCCGGGTAGGATTTGTACTGCTGGATATAGCTGCCGGTCTCGATGGGTACGCCGGTGCATATGATCTTGGAGTAGTTGCCGGTGCGGTAGATGGCCACGGCCTCGTCGAGGGCAAAGTCGTGAATCCAGCCCTCGATTACCAGTAGGCCTTGGTGCGGCGGCTTTTCCGGGGCAAGAAAGGGGTAGAGGCCAGCGATGGATCCAATAACGGCGGATACGACGACAAGCAGCATTAAAAGTCTTCCACGCCACGTCAGTTTTCTTCCCGTATATTCTTTGGTTAATGCAAATTTCATGGGGATATGCATAGCATGGCAGGGGGGGCAGAAAAACAAGAAACTTCTTGCGCGGAGGGGTTGACACGCCTTTGTGCCTGATATAACTTCCCGCCCTTGTACTTTTTACCGAATCCATTGAGGGGATGATTTACAATGAAAACTTTTGTGCCTAAAGAGGCGGATATCAAGCGTGACTGGTTTGTAGTCGACGCAGAAGGAAAGACAGCGGGTCGTTTGGCGGTTGTGATCGCCAATGTGTTGCGTGGGCGGAATAAACCGACCTACACGCCGCACGTCGATACCGGAGCTTTTGTTGTTGTTGTCAACGCTGAGAAGATCAAGCTGACCGGCAACAAAGAAGAGAAGAAGATCTATCAGGACTATTCCGGTTATTCCAGCGGCCGCACCGAAACCAAGGCAAAGGATATCCGTGCCAAGAATCCTGAGCGTATCATCAAGCAGGCTGTCAAAGGCATGCTGCCGGACAACCGCTTGAGCCGCCAGACCCTCACCCGCCTGAAAGTCTATGTCGGCTCGGATCATCCGCATGTCGCGCAGCAGGCCCAGGAACTTGAATTCAACGGATAAGCAGGAAATTTATCATGGCTAAGAAAGATACTTTGGAAATTGCGGCAACAGGTCGCCGGAAAACCTCGATTGCGCGTGTTCGCATGGTTGAAGGTAGCGGAACGATCACCGTCAACGGTCTGGAATCAAACAACTACTTCCAAACCGCAATGCAGCAGGAACTGCTCAAGAAGCCGTTCGAAGCCGCTGGCGTTGTCGGCAAGTTTGATGTGATTGCATCCGTAAAGGGTGGCGGAAAGTCCGGACAGTGCGGCGCAGTGGTACATGCTGCTTCCCGTGCCTTGGCCGGTTCCGACGAAGAGCTGAAGGCTGTCCTTAAAAAGGCCGGTTTCCTCAGCCGTGACGCCCGTATGAAAGAGCGTAAAAAGCCGGGTCAGCCGGGTGCGCGCAAACGCTTCCAGTTCTCCAAACGTTAATCGTTGGAACTGCGCGATGCAAAAGCCTCCCGGAATCGGGGGGCTTTTTTTGTTTTCCAGCCTTCGTAAAATCTTTTTAATCCAGCCTCCAAACATTGGGAATAGAGGACAAGTTCATGTATTCGAATATTCATCTGCCGAAAGGCTTTAAGTGTGCGGGCATTTCCGCAGGAATCAAAGCGGGCGGGGTCAAGGATATGGCTTTGATCTTTTCCAAAGGGCCTGCCGCTTCCGCCGGGGTTTTTACCACGAATCAGGTCTGTGCCGCACCGGTCAAGGTGTGCCGGGAACATCTTAAGCATGGCGCGGCGCGAGCCATTGTCATGAATAGTGGGATTGCCAACGCCTGCACCGGTTCCGAAGGGATGGTTGCTGCGCGGGACATGGCCGCTGAAGCCTCCAGATTGATCGGCTGCGATTCTCGGGAGATATTTGTCTGCTCTACCGGAAAGATCGGGCCGCAGCTTCCACTGGACAAGATTGTTGCAGGCATTGGAACGCTTATTGATGCTGCTGCTGAGGAAAAGGTGCAGGAAACCGCCGAGGCGATGATGACCACCGATACGCGGCCAAAGGTTTCGGTGGCCGAGCTGCAAATCGCCGGGAAAGCTGTAAAAATCGTTGGTTTTGCCAAGGGGGCGGGCATGATTGAGCCCAACATGGCCACCATGCTTTCCTATATTACAACCGATGCCGCCGTTGGGCAGCCCGCTTTGCAGGCGGCGCTTAAAAAGGCGGTCGATTCCAGCTTTAATCGAATTTCCATTGATGGCGACCAAAGCACCAACGATACCGTGTTGGCATTGGCAAGCGGTGCGGCGGGTAACGAGGCGCTTTCCGAAAACTCAGCGGACTGGAACGCTTTTTCCGCAGCGTTGGAAAAGGTCTGCTTCGAGCTGGCGATGATGATTGTTCATGATGGCGAGGGTGCGGATAAATTTGTGACGGTCAGCGTCAAGGGAGCGGCGTCGGATGTCGATGCCGACCTTGCTGCGCGGGCTGTCGCAAACTCGATGCTCAACAAGACCGCCTGGGCGGGTACGCATCCCGATTGGGGGCGAATAATGGATTCGATCGGTTATTCAAGGGCGAAGGTGATGGAAGAACAGGTTGATATCTTCTACGACAACACTCAGGCCGTTGCTGGTGGTTGTCGTTCCGGTGTGTCGCAGGAGGAGTTGATTAAGGTGGTTTCCCAAACCGAATTTGCTATAAACATCAACCTGCATATCGGGGAAGGTGTCGCCACGGTCTATACCTGCAACTGCACCGAGGAGTATGTGAGGATCAACGTGGGATAACCATGAATGTCTTTTTTGAGTTTCATAAAGTGGTGAAAGCCTTGCAGGATCGCAAGGTTGGCTATGCCGTCATTGGTGGTGTGGCCATGGCATTCCATTCCTATGCGAGGTTTACCAAGGATATCGACCTCTTGACGAAAGAGAGCGAGCTGGATGCCATCGCCGAAGTTCTGGACAAGGAAGGCTATAAGAGCTCGGGCGAACCTTGGACGTTCAAAAGCCTGTTGACGTTGCACCGCTTTTGGAAAATCGAGGATGGCGATGAAATGGTAGTGGACATTCTGGTTTCTGGTTGTGAGCGGCATGACCGAATCATTGATGAGGCTCTTGAGGCCTACTCAAAGCATACGGGGCGGGTTTTCGTGGCAAAAAGAGAGGATTTGATTTGGATGAAGGAGCAACGGAATTCCCCTTTGGATAAGGCCGATATTGAGATATTGAAAGATGGCATCGATGAATGATTTCGACCATGTCTTGAAGGAGCTGGGAGAACTGTATGTATTCAATCGGGAAATCCAGCGGTTTGAATTTGTGAAGAATGCTCCATATGGAACCACTGTGCCGACCGGGCCGGCGGTGGTGGCGGAAGAGCCTGCGGAATACAAAACAGGAAACGATTAATGGATAAGTTTATTGAAAAGGCGGCAGCGTTGACGGAAGCGTTGCCTTTCATCCAGCAGTTCCGCGGCGAGATCGTGGTGGTCAAGTTTGGCGGCAGTATCATGGAGAGCGAGGAGGGCTACCGCCGGATCCTTCAGGATATTGCGTTCATGGAATGCGTCGGATTGTTCCCGGTCGTGGTGCATGGCGGCGGCAAGGCTATTTCGCGGGCGATGCGGGAGGCCGATATTGCGCCCAACTTTATTCATGGCTTGCGCGTTACCGACGAAGCGACGATTGGTGTGGTGGAGAAGGTGCTGAACCGGGAGGTCAATCCGCACCTGGTGGAGATCATCCAGCAATTCCACGGCAAGGCGCGGGGCATTCATGGAGAAGACATTATTCAGGTCGACAAGATGACGGGAATAGATCCGGGGACCAAGGAGTCGATCGATTGGGGCTATGTCGGAAGAGTCAACCATGTGGATGTCGAGCCTATCCAGGCTTATCTGAGGTCGGACATTGTTCCAGTGATCACCCCGCTTGGACGGGGAGCCGACGGCCACCTCTACAATATCAATGCCGACGATGCGGCCACGGCGATTGCCCGTGCACTCAAGGCCCGAAAGCTGGTTTTCCTGACCGACGTTCCGGGGTTGTTACGCGATCCGGCGGACACGTCGTCGCTAATCTCCTCGTTGCACTTGAGCGAGGTGGACGAGCTGATTGAGCGCGGTGTGATTTCCGGCGGTATGTTGCCCAAAATCCGCGGCATGGCGGGGGCGGTCAAGTCGGGCATCAAGAAGGCCCATATCATCGATTCCTCGATGCCTCACTCGCTTTTGCTGGAGCTGTTTACGACTGAAGGGGTCGGGACAGAGATAACCGAGTAGAAACCTGAAACTGGAAACTTGAAATGAAAACAGGGGAAATAGCTGGGCTTCAAAAACAACACCTGATGCCGACCTACGCGCCGGGCATTGCCTTGGTGGAGGGTTCGGGTACGAGCGTTTGGGATGCGGAGGGGAATGAATATCTCGACTTTGTTTCGGGTATCGCTGTCACCAATATTGGCCATTGCCACCCGAAAATGGTGCGGGCGGTGCAGGATCAGGTAGAAACCTTGGTGCATGTTTCAAACCTTTACTACAATGAAAAGCAGCCGCAGCTTGCCAAGGTGCTGGCGGAGCATTCCGCATTGCCGGGGGCAAAATGCTTTTTCTGCAATTCGGGGGCGGAAGCCAACGAGGGGCTGATCAAGTTGGCGCGGCTTTGGGGCAGCGAGCATGGGAAATATGAAATCGTCACCATGCGGCAGTCGTTTCATGGCCGGACGCTGGCCACATTGACCGCCACGGGGCAAGACAAGGTTCAGGCCGGGTTCGGCCCGTTGCCGGCAGGTTTTGCCTATGCCAACTTCAACGATTTGCAATCCGTGGAAGACGCTATTACATCGAAGACCGCCGCGGTGCTGGTCGAAGCGCTGCAGGGCGAAGGCGGAGTGATTCCCGCCGAGCCGGAATTCCTTTCAGACCTCCGGAGGCTTTGCGACGAAAAGGGCATCCTGTTGCTGTGCGATGAGGTGCAGGCGGGGGTGGGACGGACCGGTAAATGGTTTGGTTTTCAGAACTATGACATTCAGCCGGATGCTTTTTCCCTGGCCAAAGGCCTTGGTAACGGATTCCCGATCGGGGCGATCGTTGCCGGCGAAAAGCTGTCGGATGTTTTCCAGCCCGGACACCACGCGACAACCTTTGGTGGAACGCCGCTGGCGTGTGCGGCCGCGTTGTCGGTTGCCGAGGTGATCGACGAAGAGGAACTGCTCGCCAATACAATGATGATGGGGGCCTATCTTGTAGAGGGGCTTTGCGAAATTTCCATGAAGCACAAAAAGTGGATTTCCGGCGTTCGGGGTCTTGGGCTGTTGCTCGGGCTGGTGCTTGATGTTCCGGCGGCTCCCTTGCAGAAAAAATTGCAGGAAAAAGGCATGCTTGCGCTGGCTACAGCGGGTAATGTTCTCCGCTTGTTGCCCCCGCTGAATGTATCGCAGGAAGAAATCGATCAGGCGTTGCAGATGATTGGCGAAGCCTGCGTGGAGCTTCATGATGAAATGGCGGCGCAGTCGCCGAATCCCTGCCAGTGCGGGCAGGGAGAATAGAAAGGAAAGTAGAATGGCATATGATTTAACAGGCAAAGTAAAAGTCGTGATGGAGGCGAAAACCTTCGGTAGCGGGTTTACGGTTCGCGAGTTCGTGGTAACGGTCGAGGACGGGAAGTACCCGCAGGATATTTGCCTGCAGTGCGTTCAGGACAAGGTGAGCTTGCTTGATACCCTTGAGGTGGGGCAGGAAGTGACCGCCACGTTCGATATTCGCGGCCGCGAACACAATGGGCGCTATTTCAACAACCTGCAGGCGTGGAAAGTCGAAGCCGGGTCCAGTAGCGCCGCGCCCGCAGGCGGCGACAATCCTCCGGTTTCCGACAAGGATGTTCCGGCCGATTTCGACGAATACGAAGACGATATTCCATTTTAAGGTAGAAAGGATTCAATCATGAAAGTAGTACTCGCTTATTCCGGTGGTCTTGATACCACCGTGCTGCTTACCTGGCTTCAGGAAAAATACAACGCCGAGGTCATCTGCTACTGCGCGAACGTAGGGCAGGAGGAAGAACTCGACGGTCTCGAGGAAAAGGCTCTCCAGCATGGCGCGGTCAAGTGCTATGTCGACAACGTCGAGGAAGAGTTCGCCAAGGACTACATCTATCCGATCATGCAGGCCAACGCCATCTACGAAGGCACCTACCTGCTCGGAACCTCCATTGCGCGTCCGCTCATCGCCAAGCGCATGATCGACATCGCCAACGCCGAAGGCGCCGAAGCCATCTGCCACGGCGCTACCGGCAAGGGCAACGATCAGGTTCGCTTCGAACTGACCGCCTATGCCCTCAAGCCCGATGTGAAGGTGATCGCCCCGTGGCGTATGCCCGAAGACTTCCCGTTCGAAGGCCGCATCGACATGATCAAGTACCTCGAAGAAAAAGGGATTCCGAGCACGGTTTCCGCCTCCAAGCCCTACAGTATGGACCGCAACATGCTGCACATCAGCTTTGAAGGCGGCATTCTCGAAGATCCTTGGAACGAGCCCGATGAAGACATGTGGTGCATGACCAAGCCGCTTAGCCAGGCTGCCGACGAACCCGAAACCATCGAAATCGGTTTTGAGAAGGGTATCCCGGTAGCGGTCAATGGCGAAAAGCTCAGCCCAGCCGCTTTGCTGAAGAAGCTCAATGCCCTTGGTTGCGAGCACGCCGTCGGCCGCATCGATATCGTAGAAAACCGTTTCACCGGCATGAAGGACCGCGGCGTGTACGAAACCCCCGGCGGAACCATCCTGCACCATGCGCACCGTGCGCTGGAATCCATCTGTATGGACCGCGAAACGATGCACCTGCGTGACGGCCTGATCCCGAAATATGCGGAGCTGGTCTACAACGGCTTCTGGTTTGCACCCGAGCGCGAAATGCTCCAGGCCGCAATCACCCAGAGCCAGGAAACCGTCAGCGGCGACGTGCGCGTCAAGCTCTTCAAGGGCGGCGTCCACGTCTGCGGTCGCCGGTCGCCGTACTCGCTCTACAGCCCCAAACTCGTCAGCTTCGATGAGGCAGGCGGCTACGACCAGTCCGATGCCACCGGTTTCATCAAGCTCAACGCCCTGCGCCTACGTGTGCTGGCAACGATGAAAAACGAAGCATAGCTGCGCAAAGCGCTTTGGAGAGCGGCGGCTTGCCGCCGCTCTTTATGTTATTTCAGGAGAAGACCATGGCAGAAAAGAAGTGTCCGTTGAACAGGGAGCAGCTGGAGGCGCTGACGGAGCGTTTTCCGACGCCGTTCCACATCTATGACGAGAAGGGGATCCGCGAGAATGCGCGCCAGCTGAAGGCGGCCTTCGCGTGGAATCCGGGCTTCAAGGAATATTTCGCAGTGAAGGCTGCGCCGAACCCGTATCTGATGAAGGTTCTCAAGAGCGAGGGGTTTGGGTCGGACTGCTCGTCCTATCCGGAGCTGCTGCTTTCCGAGAGCGTCGGTGTGACGGGCGAGGACATTATCTTTACCTCCAACGATACGCCTGCGTACGAATATAAAAAGGCAGCCGAGCTGGGCGCGATCATCAACCTCGACGACATTTCGCATATTGCCTATCTGGAAGAGCACGTTGGTCTGCCGGAGCTGGTCTGCTTTCGCTACAACCCCGGCCCGCTCAAGGGGGGCAACGCAATTATTGGCCACCCGGAGGAGGCAAAGTATGGGTTTACCCGCGAGCAGCTTTTCGAAGGCTACCGCATCCTGCGCGACAAGGGCGTAAAGCGCTTCGGTCTGCACACGATGGTGGCGTCGAACGAGCTGGACGGCTCCTACTTCGTCGAAACCGCGCACATCCTCTTCGAGCTGGTGGGCGAGCTCTCCGCCGAACTCGGCATCGAGTTCGAGTTCGTTAACATTGGCGGCGGCATCGGCGTTCCATACAAGCCGGAAGACGAGGCGGTCGACCTTGAAGCGGTCGGCGAAGGCATCCGCAAACTCTATGAAGAACTGATTGTCGGCAAGGGGCTGAAGCCGCTCGATCTGCGCATGGAGTGCGGGCGGATGGTGACGGGCCCGTACGGCTATCTTGTCAGCCGTGTCCTGCACAAGAAAAACACCTACAAGCAGTTTGTCGGGCTTGATGCCTGCATGGTCAACCTGATGCGTCCGGCGCTCTACGGCGCCTACCATCACATCACGGTTCCGGGCAAGGATGACACCCCGTGCGATTTTGTCTGCGATGTCACCGGTTCGCTCTGCGAAAACAACGACAAATTTGCCATCGACCGCGCCATCCCGCAGGTCGAGATCGACGATCTTGTCGTCATTCACGATGCCGGCGCACATGGACATGCCATGGGCTTCAACTACAACGCCAAGCTGCGCTCGGCTGAATTATTGTTGCGCGAAAATGGCGATGTGGTTCAAATCCGCCGCGCCGAAACCGTGAATGATTATTTTGCAACACTGGACTTTGATGGACTACAGTCGTTCGGGACGTAAGGAGAATAAGATGTTTTTTACAGGAGTTTACACAGCATTGGTCACGCCCTTTGCACAAGACGGTTCAATCGACTTCCAGAAGCTGGAAGAACTGGTTGAATTTAATATCGTCGGCGGCGTGGATGGCATCGTTCCGGTCGGGACGACCGGCGAGTCGCCGACGCTACGCCCGGACGAGCATTTGCAGGTGATCCAGACCGTGACTGAAAGGGCGGCGGGCCGCTGCAGGATCATTGCGGGAACCGGAGCAAACTCGACCGCCGAGGCGGTCGAATGGACGGCGGCCGCCAAGGAGTTCGGTGTTGATGGAACGCTGCAGGTGACGCCATATTACAACAAGCCGAACAATTCCGGCCTGATTCAGCACTTTTCCGCCGTGGCCGACCTCGGTGTTCCGGTGGTGCTCTACAACGTGCCTGGGCGCTCTGCAAGGGAGATCCCTCTGGAAGTGGTCGCAGAGCTTTCCAAGCACGAGCACATTGTCTCTGTAAAAGAGGCGGCAGGCTGTGTTGAGCGGGTTACGGAGATCAAAAAGCTGTGCGATATCGAGGTGGTGTCGGGCGACGACTCGCTCGCGCTTCCAATGATCAAGGAGGGTGCCTGCGGCGTTATTTCCGTGGCCTCGAACATTATTCCGGCCGAAATGAGCTCGTTGATTCAGGCCGCGCTTGCGGGTGACTATGAAACCGCCCAATCGATGCATGATAAATATGCCAAGGTATTCGACGATCTGTTCATCGACACCAACCCGATCCCAATCAAGGCCGCCATGGCCATGAAGGGAATGCTCGAAGAGATCTACCGTTTGCCGATGTGCTCGACGACCGATGAAAACAAAGCGGTGCTACGCACCACGCTGGAAGTAGCCGGCATTCTCTGATTTTTTAGGTTTCCACAGATTACGCAGATGTTCACAGATTTAATCCTGCTAATCTGTGAAATCTGTGGATGAAAACTAGAAGGTGAATTCATGAAAACGAAAGTTGTAATCCTAGGAGCTGGCGGCCGCATGGGCAAGGCTCTGATCCGTTGCATCATGGAGGAAAAGGTCCAAGGCCTGGAGCTGCATGGCGCGGTTGATTTGTGGGATGTTCCCGAGCTTGGAATGGATGCCGGTTTGATGGCTGGCACCAAAGAGGCGGGCGTCAAGCTGATCAACAACCTCGAAGAGGTAGGCAAGGATGCCGACGTAATCATCGATTTTTCCTCGCATCACGGTACCGCGGGCAATGCACCGCGCATTGCGGAGTGGGGTACGGCATGGGTGATCGGCACGACCGGACTTAACGATGAAGAGCTTGCAGCTATTGACGCCGCCGCGGGAAAAAGCGCCGTGGTGCTTTCGGGAAACATGAGTCTGGGCATCAACCTGCTTTGTAATCTGGTCGAGGCCGGAGCCCGCGCGCTCAAGGGCAAGGGCTATGATATCGAAGTGCTCGAACGCCACCACAACCAGAAGAAGGATTCGCCCAGCGGCACCGCGCTCATGCTTGGTCGCGCCGCGGCCAATGGCTACGACTGGGATCTGGCGGATGTTCAAGTGGATGGCCGCACAGGTCTGCCGGGCGAGCGTCCGGAACAGGAGATAGGGTTTCACGCCATTCGCGGCGGTGATATTGTGGGCGACCACACCGTCATGCTGGCCGGCATGGGTGAGCTGCTTGAGTTGTCGCACCGCGCCACCAGCCGCGATGTCTTCGCCATCGGCGCCCTGCAGGCCGCCGCATGGGTTGCCGGCAAGGAGCCGAAGCTCTATAGCATGAAAGATGTTTTGGGGTTGTAGAGTCGGCTCTCAGAGCCGATTGGTTGGCTCACAGAGCCAACGCTACACCGCTGAGGGTTTTGCAATGCTGGATGGTTGTTTTGAATCGGGGCAGTGACTATATTGTGCGGATGGAAACAACGAAGGAATCATTGAGCAGTCGTTTTGCGCGGGTCTATGGCAGTCCCGGCGAAGCGCCGCGTGTTCTGGGGCTGCTGCGCGCTTTCTGGCCGCTTTTGCTGATCTGCTTCGCGGCGGGCTGGCTGATTCGAGCCTGGTTCCCGGTTCCTGAGCTGAATGTCTCGCAGATCGGCATCCTCTTTTTCCTCGTCGCTGTAACAGCCGCCATTCTGCTGGCCTGGGGCGACCGTCGGCTCGGCAACTTTCTGAAAGGAGCTAAAGGCGAGGAGTGGGTGGCACACGAACTGGCCTTTCTTGATTCCGGCTACACCGTTTTCAATGGACTTCGCCTTGGTGGCGGAAAACAAAATTTCGACCATATCGTTGTTGGCCCTGCCGGGGTGTTCGTGGTGGAAACCAAGAACTGGAAAGGCTCCGTCGAGTTCCGTGATGGAAAACTCTATGCTGGCGGCAAGGAACCTTCCCGTCCGCCGCTCAAGCAGGTCAAGGCCGCGTCCGCCGAGCTGGTCTCTTTCATCGATGATGCCGGGTGCGGCGACCTGCCCGTCCATTCCGTCCTCTGTTTTCTTGGCACCAGGCTTCCCGAGGAGGTCATGAACGTCAACGGCGTCGTGGTCTGTTCCGGCCAGCGGCTGGTCGATGTCCTGCAGGAAACCTTCGGCGAACCTATTTCCGAATCCCTGCGTGAGCAGGTGGTTGCCGAACTTCGGAAAGTAATAGAATAAACACAAAGGCACGAAGTACACGAAGCCAACATCCGACTTCCCCTTTGTGAACTTCGTGTCTTGAGCGAGTATTCGAGCGGGTGTTTAATCCTCGGTAGGAGGGAAAGATGAAAGCGCTAGTTCCAATTGCCAACGGCTGCGAGGAAATGGAAGCCGTCATTATCATCGACACACTGCGCCGCGCCGAATGGGAAGTCACTGTGGCCGGTCTTTCCGGAGAAACCATTGAGGCCTCGCGGGGTGTTAAGCTGGTTCCCGATGTCGCTTGGGATCAAATCAACCCCGACAATTTCGATGTCCTGCTTCTGCCCGGCGGGTTTGGCGGAACACAGGCGCTTTGCGAGCATGCCGGCGTCCAGCAGGCGATCCGCGACTTCAATGAAAAGAAAAAGTGGGTTGGCTCCATTTGCGCCGCCGCATTAACACTGCACGCCGCCGGAATCCTGGAAGGTAAAAAGTTTACGTGCTATCCCGGCGTCGAGCAAAAGCTTCCAGCGGATGTGCAGCCGGTAGATGAAGCCGTCGTGGTTGACGGCCACCTCATCACCAGCCAAGGGCCCGGAACGACCTTCGAGTTCGCCCTCAAGGTCATCGCCGAATGCAGCAGCCCCAATAAATCCGCCGAAGTCCGTGCCGGGTTGTTGCTATAGGTCGGCAAAGGGGTTGTTGGTGAAGCCGCGCGGTTTCTGCGGGCGGTTGTTGTCGCGCCGCTGATTGTTTGGGCGGTTCGGACGGCGGTTGCTTCCGCCTTGCTTCTTGCGGTCGTCGTTAGGCTTTGCGGTTTGCTTCTTTTTAGCGGTGAGCGAAATACGTTTGCGCTGAAGGTCGACTTCCAATACGCGAACATCGATGCGGTCGCCCGCCTGCACAACGTCGGCCGGGTCTTTCACGAAACGGTCGGCGAGCTGGGAAATGTGGACGAGGCCGTCCTGATGCACGCCGATGTCGACAAACGCGCCGAAGGCGGTGACGTTGGTGACGATGCCTTTCAGCTCCATGCCTTCCTTGAGGTCTTTCATCGTCATGACATCTTCACGGAAGCCGACTTCCTCAAACTTTTCGCGCGGGTCGCGGCCGGGCTTGTTCAGCTCGTCGATGATATCCTTGAGCGTCAGTTCGCCGACGTCGGCGGAGAGATAGTTTGAAATCTTGATCTGCTTCACGATCTCGATATTGCCGACGAGTTTTTCCAAAGGTTCGCCAAGATCCGAAGCAATTTGTTCCACCAGCTTATAGCGTTCCGGGTGGACGGCGGAGGCATCCAGCGGCTGCGTTCCGCCGTGGATGCGCAGGAATCCGGCGGCCTGCTCGAAGGCGCGCGGACCCAGGCCGGAAACATCAAGCAGCTCCTTGCGGCTTTTGAAGGCGCCGTGTTCGTTGCGGTAGTCGACAATCTTCTTGGCGAGGCTGTCGCCGATGCCTGCAACGCGGGAGAGCAGGGGCGCGCTGGCGGTGTTGAGTTCCACGCCGACGTGGTTCACGCAGCTCACCACCACTTCGTCGAGCTTGTCCTTGAGCAACTGCTGATAGACGTCGTGCTGATATTGCCCGACGCCGATGGACTTGGGGTCGACCTTTACCAGTTCGGCCAGCGGATCCTGCAGCCGGCGGGCGATGGAGATGGCGCCGCGTACGGTGAGGTCGAGATCGGGGAATTCTTCGCGGGCGATGGGCGAGGCACTGTAGACGGATGCACCGGCTTCGCTGACGGAGACGACGCTGGTTTTTGTCTTCATTTCCTTGAGCAGCGACTTGGTGAACGCTTCGGTTTCGCGCCCGGCGGTGCCGTTGCCGACGGCAATGGATTGGGGCTGGTGTTTCTCGATAAAGGTGGAGAGGGCAATCTTGGCCTGCTTCTCCTTTTCCGCGCCTTGGCTCGGATAGATCGTGATGGTGTCGAGATATTTGCCGGTGGCGTCGACTGCGACGCACTTGCAGCCGGTGCGCAGGCCGGGGTCGATGCCGATAACGGACTTTTCTCCATAGGGCGCGGCGAGCAGGAGGCTGCGCAGGTTTTTGGCGAAGATCTCGACGGCGGAGCGGTCGGCCTTCATTTTCATTTCGACGGAGACATCGATTTCAACGCTGGTGGTGAGCAGGCGCTTGTAGGTGTCGAGAATGGCCTTTTCCAGTTCTTGGAAAAAGGGTGATGCCGGATTGGCTTCGACGATGGTTTTCATGCGTTCGATCTGTGGGTCGGCGTCGATGGCCAGCTTGCGTCGCAACACACCCTCGGTTTCGCCGCGGCGGATCGCGAGGTAGCGGTGCGATGGAATTTCGTCAATCAACTGCGAGAAGTCGAAGTAGTCCTTGTACTTCGAGTTTTCATCGGTGCCGGAAACTAGGGGCGAAGAGGCGATGAGGCCGGTCTTGAAGTAGGCTTCGCGGATGAGGGCGCGCACTTCGGCTTTTTCGGCAATCAGCTCGGCAATGATATCGCGTGCGCCGGCGAGGGCTTCATCGGCGGTTTTAACTTCCTTTTCCTCGTTGATGAATTTGGTGGCCTCGGCTTCCGGATCGCCGGAAGCGCCTTGTCCAAGAATCAGTTCGGCCAGCGGGTCGAGTCCTTTTTCCTTTGCGATCATCGCGCGGGTGCGGCGCTTGGGCTTGTAGGGAAGATACAGGTCTTCGAGGGTGGTTTTGGACGGGCACGCCTCGATCTTCTTTTTCAGTTCGTCGGTCAGCTTGCCCTGTTCATCGATCGACTTAAGGATCGTCTGGCGGCGGGATTCAAGCGTGTTGTAGTAGGTCAGTTTTTCCTGAATGTCCATGATCTGGACTTCGTCGAGGTTGCCGTGTACTTCCTTGCGGTAGCGGGCGATGAACGGGACGGTGTTGCCCTCGGCGAACAGCTTTGCCACGGCAGCTACCTGCCGCGCGGAAATATTCAGGTCTTTGGATGCAGACGGTACGGGGTCGAACGAGGGTGCTTCGGTTGTCATAAACGGGTGTTTCCTGTTGTTGAAATTGAGCCGGAAAGAATCTTAAAAGCGCGCGGGTTCGTCAAGTCCGCTTGTAATGCGAGTGTGTTCGAGAATATGTGGGTCTACGATTCCTCTCGCTCCCGCTGGATCACTTCCAGTTGCTGGATGGTTTGGAGGTCTTTTGGGCGACCCATCGCTTTTTTTGCGGTAATAAGGGATTCGATGCGCAGGATGC